>NZ_JAZGJP010000040.1:0-1024 GCF_036408795.1 Olsenella kribbiana | reverse complement strand
TGGCACAGCGTGGGCGGCGTGTGCAGGCGCGTCTACGCCGAGCTGGAGGCCGCGCGCGGCGCCTCGAGGTTCGACGGCGTGCGCCGCATCGGCATCGACGAGACGTCGTACAAGAAGGGCCACAAGTACGTCACGGTGGTCGTCGACCACGACCGCGGCTGCCTCATCTGGGCGCACGAGGGCACCGGCAAG
This sequence comes from Olsenella kribbiana, assembly GCF_036408795.1. Taxonomy (NCBI): domain Bacteria; kingdom Bacillati; phylum Actinomycetota; class Coriobacteriia; order Coriobacteriales; family Atopobiaceae; genus Olsenella; species Olsenella kribbiana. Next base: position 832 of record NZ_JAZGJP010000040.1, on the reverse strand, counting down.
GACGTGCTCAACCTGTTCCTCGACGAGCTCACGCGCGAGCAGAGGCGCGCCATAGAGGTGGTGACCGCCGACGGCGCGAGGTGGATAAGGCAGCTGGTCAAGCGCCGCTGCCCCAACGCGAGGTGGGTCATGGACCCCTTCCACGTGGTCCAGTGGATGAACGACGCGCTCGACGCCGTGCGCTGCGAGGAGTGGAACGCCGCCAGGGCCGCCGCCAGGGCCGCCAGGCCCAGGCCCGAGGGCAAGCGCGGCAGGCCTGCCAAAGGCGAGCTGCCGCCCGAGGAGGTCAGGGCGCTCGAGGAGGAGGCGGCCTCCATCAAGGGCAGCCGCTACGCGCTCGTGAAGAACCCCGAGGACCTCACCGACGGCCAGAGGGCGAGGCTCGAGGCGCTCAAGAAGAGGGCCGGCTCGCGGCTGGTCAGGGCCTGGGAGCTCAAGGAGGACCTGCGGGCCGTCTTCCGGGCAGCCGACGGCTCCGAGGCCGCCGAGCTGCTCGACGACTGGATGCACAGGGCCGCCTACTGCAAGATCGCCAAGGTCGTCGCCGTGGAGAAGAAGGTGCGCCGCCGGCGCGACGACATCATCGCCGCAGTCGAGCTCGGCATCAGCAACGGGCGCGTAGAGGCCATCAACAACAAGATCAAGGTGACGGTGAGGATGGGCTACGGCTTCCGCAACACCGACAACCTCGTGGCCCTGCTCATGCTCAGGTGCGGCGACTGCCAGCCCCAGCTCCCGGGTCGCCCGGTGAAGGCGAGGAAGAAGGGCGTGAAGGGAGCGAAGAGCGTTGCTGCCTAGGCTAGCCCCTTGTCACACAAACTACCGAAGCCTC
>NZ_JAZGJP010000004.1:0-174783 GCF_036408795.1 Olsenella kribbiana | reverse complement strand
CTGCATGACCCTTCGCCATCTCGTCCCCCGATCCTCCGGATGCATCAGCCGTTCATCCATATGATGCAGCGGAGCGGCGACAGGAATTCCTGCGGTTATGCCGGAGGTCCTCAGCCATTTTCGGCTTTTTGGAGTTTTAATTGTCTAACTCCCTTACAGTAAGCAGAGGCTAACATAGATGCATTGCCGAAAGAGGGGAGTCATTCATGATGGACAAGAGGCTTCTGGCGCTTGTGCCAGAAGCGATGCGCCACGTCATTCTTGCTGTGGTGTGGAAATGGGCAGGGCTTCTGTCCAATATCTGCCTCGTCTGGGGCGTGGCCTCAGTGCTTGCAGCTGCGCTTGAAGGTACCGCAGTGCCTTATGGCATGGCAGCCATCCTTATCGCAGTTGCCTGCGTGGGCAAGGCCATTTCGGTCTGGGCGCAGGAGCGCGAGAGCCTTGCGGCATCCCAGGATGTGAAGCGGAAGCTCCGCCGCGCCATCCTCGAGAAGCTGCTCCGGCTCGGTCCTGCCTATGATCGGCAGGTATCGACGGCTGAAGTCGTGCAGCTCTCAGTCGAGGGATGCGAGCAGCTCGAGACCTACTTCGGGCAGTATCTGCCGCAGATCTTCTATTCGGTCCTGGCACCTGTCACGCTCTTTGTCGTGATTGCCCCGATGGATCTTGCTGCCGCTATCGTGCTGCTCGTCTTCGTGCCGCTCATCCCGCTCACAATCGTGGCTGTGCAGAAGATCGCAAAGCGCATCCTTTCTGCCTATTGGGACCAGTACACCGAGCTCGGCGATTCCTTCCTCGAGAATCTCGAAGGACTCACGACGCTCAAGATCTATGGGGCTGACGGGGCGCGCCACGAGGCGATGAACAAGGAGGCAGAGCACTTCCGCATCGTCACGATGAAGGTGCTCTCGATGCAGCTCAACTCCATCATCGTTATGGACATTGTCGCCTTGGGCGGCGCTGCGGCAGGTATCTGGGTCGCGCTTTCCGCTCTTGCCGCAGGCACGATCACCATCTTCCAGACGCTTGCAATCGTGCTGCTCTCGGCAGACTTCTTCCTGCCGATGCGCCAGCTCGGCTCCTTCTTCCATGTGGCAATGAATGGCATTGCTGCCTCAGGCAAGATCTTCCGTCTCCTCGAGTTTCCCGAGCCTGAGAAGAAGGAAGGCATCCCTGCCAAGGGCAGTGTGCCGGTGCTCGAGGATGTGAGCTTCTCCTACGATCGCGAGCGTGAAGTGCTCCACGATATCAGCCTCACGGTCACGCCCACGGGCGTTACCGCTATCGTCGGCCTTTCCGGCTCCGGCAAGTCGACGATCTCGGCACTTATGGGCGGGCGTCTCACGGGATACAGGGGCCACATCCGCTACGGGGCGCTCGAGCTTGCCGATGCAGATTCTGCGGCGCTTGCAGAGCATGTCACAACTGTCGGTGTCGGTGCCTATCTCTTTGCGGGTACCGTGCGCGAGAACCTGGCCATGGCCAAGCCGGAAGCAACGGATGAGGAGCTCTGGGCGGCGCTTCAGGCGGCAAGCCTCGATGGCTTCCTCAGGACGCAGGAGGGCCTCGAGACGAAGCTCACGCAGGATGGGCAGAACCTCTCGGGCGGCCAGCGCCAGCGCCTCGCGTTCGCCCGTGCCTATCTCCATGGCTCCGACCTCTACATCTTCGATGAGGCGACAAGCAATATCGATGCAGAGAGCGAAAGCGTGCTCCTCTCCTCGATCTATGGGCTTGCCGAGACGCATCCTGTCGTAATGATTGCCCACCGTCTTGCGAACGTCGTGGACGCCGAAAAGATTTATGTGATGGACCAGGGACGTGTCGTCGAGTCCGGCACGCATGAAGAGCTCCTTGCGAAGGATGGCACCTACGCCCGCATGTGGGCAAGCCAGCAGGAGCTCGAAGCTTTCGGAAGAGGTGATAGCCGTGACTAGGCACAGCAATTTCCGTCTCATGGGACGCATGCTCGGCTTCGTGAAGCCGATGGTCGGCGTCATGTGCATCTCGGTCTTCTGCGGCATCCTGGGATTCGTCTGTGCGACGGCGCTGCCGTTGCTTGCAGCAGAGGCCGTGCTCTCTGTTGCCGGCAAGGGTTCTCTTGCCTGGAGCGTCGGCGCATTCGGAGGCATGCTTGCTGTTCTGGCTGTGGCGAGAGGCATCCTCCACTACATCGAGCAGCGATGCAACCACTACATCGCCTTCAAGCTCCTGGCCCATATCAGGGACCTTGTCTTTGGAGCTTTGAGAAAGCTTGCCCCCGCCAAGCTCTCCGGCAGGAACAGGGGCGAGCTCATCTCGACGATCACGAGCGACATCGAGCTCCTCGAGGTCTTCTATGCCCATACGATTTCGCCGGTCTTGATTGCAGCAGGAATGACGATTGTGCTCATGGTGTTTCTTGCGAATCTCTCGCCGGTCTTTGCGCTTGTGGCGCTTTGCGGCTACATCCTTGTCGGCGTGGTCTCGCCGATTCTTGTCTCGAAGGCATCGGACGAAGGCGGCGCCCAGGCACGTGCCGTGCAGGCAAGCCTTTCAGGCTATGTCCTCGACAACCTGCGCGGCCTGGCCCAGGTCATCCAGTGCGGGGCAGGGGATGCGAGGCTCTCTGGCCTCGACGAGCGCAGCCGTGCTCTTGTGGATGTGCAGCGTGGCCTCAAGGCAAAAGGCGTTGCCGGCTCTGCGGCGGTCGGCGTGCTTGTCGTCCTCACGGCAGCAGCCCAGCTCTTCATCGGCGCACCGCTCGTCGCAGCTGGTGCGGTCATGCCGGAAGCCTATGTGCTTGCGGTCGTGACGACGCTTTCCTCCTTCGGGCCCTATGTCGCGCTTGCAAACCTCGGCTCGACGCTCCAGCAGACGCTTGCCTCGGGCGAGCGCGTGCTTGCCATCCTCGATGAGAAGCCCCAGGTCGAAGAGGTTGAGGTCGGCAAGGAGCCCGCCTTCACCGGTGCCGCTGCAGAGAGCGTGAGCTTCTCCTATGCAGACGAGGAAGTGCTCCATGATGTATGCCTCGAGATTCCCAAAGGCAGGATTGTCGGCATCTCCGGCAGGAGCGGATCAGGCAAGTCGACCTTCTGCCGTCTCCTCATGCGCTTCTGGGATGTGGATGAAGGCAGGATCTCGATTGGTCCGAACGATATCAGGCGGGTGAGGACCGCACATCTCCGGAGCCTCGAGGCCTCCGTCGAGCAGGATACCGTGCTCTTCCATGACAGCATCAGGAAGAACCTGCTGATTGCGAAGCCCGATGCAACAGAGGAGGAGCTGAAGAGCGCCTGTGCCCAGGCATCCATCCTCGATTTCATCGAGAGCCTGCCCAAGGGCTTTGACACTGAGGTGGGCGAGCTCGGGGATACCCTTTCCGGCGGCGAGCGCCAGCGCCTGGGACTTGCCCGTGCCTTCCTCCATGATGCGCCGTTCGTGCTTCTCGACGAGCCGACGTCGAACCTCGATGCCCTGAACGAAGGCGCCGTCTTGAAGGCCCTCGATGCACAGCGCGGCAAGCGGACGGTCCTTCTGGTCTCGCACCGTCCAAGCTCGCTTGCGATTGCAGATGAAGTGATCTTGCTCGACCAGGGCAGGGTCAGCTAGCAGGTTCCCAACCGATGAAAGCAAGGTGGCAGGATGCGCGTCCTCTATATCGTTCTCGGCCTTCTCTTCTTGGCGCTCGGCACAGTGGGCATTGTCCTGCCGCTCTTGCCGACGGTGCCCTTCTATCTTCTGGCAGCGTTCTTCCTGGGCAAGGGCTCACGCAAGCTTGATGCCTGGTTCAAGGGGACAGGCTTCTATCAAGCACATGTAAAGCCGCTGCAGGAAGGGAAGGGCATGACCGTCAGGGCGAAGGCAAAGGCCTTCGGCACAGTGACGCTCCTTCTGGGGCTTGGCTTCATCTTCATGTCAGCCATCCTGTGGGGCAGGGCGATCCTCGTGGCAGTCTGGGTCTTCCACATCTGGCTCTTCTGGGCAAAGATCCCGACAGCTGCAGATGAGGCAGATGCAGAGGAGGCTGAGGCAGAATGAGACGGAGCGATGAGGAGACAGAGCGCAAGCGTGCCCGCGAGTCCCGTGTCGTGCATGAGATGATTGCGCTCTACTGTCGTGGAATTCATCACACGGCCAAAGGCAGCCTCTGCCCCGAGTGCGAGGCGCTCGATGCCTATGCGCAGAAGCGCATCGCGCGCTGTCCATTCATGAGGACAAAGACGTTCTGTTCCGTGTGCTCGGTGCATTGCTATGCGCCCAAGCGGCAGGAAGAGATCCGTCAGGTCATGCGCTACTCAGACCCCCGCATCCTCTTCCGCCATCCTGTCATGTGCGTGCATCACGCTATCGACACGCTCGAGGCGAAGAGGCGGAGCCGGGAGAGGGCCAAGGCATAGGTCGGGAAAGGCGGGGTCTATCAAGCAAGCGAGAGGCAGTCCGGTTCGAGCCGGACTGCCTCTCGCTCATGTCTGCATGTCCTTACAACCTTGAAGGGATGCCTAAGTCTCATTATGGATGCTCCTTATTTCGACTTATCCGATAAGTCGAAATAAGGAATGCTGCAGCATATGGCTGGCCAAGAGCATGTCGGCATAAGAAAGCGCCCCTGGCGGCTGGGGACCGCTGAGGGCGCTGGCTCCTGCTGGGGATGCAGGAAGGGCTACTCTATTCCTTTGTTGCCTTCTCCTGTGCGCGCCAGCGGTTCATCTTCATGTGGCGGCGGACAAAGTAGAGGACGATGAGGGCAATGATGGCAGCCTGGACGACCTCGACGAGGGTCACGATCGTGGCCTGATGCCAGATGCCGACAGAGAGTGCGTTGGAGTTCGCCTCGGTGTAGAGGATGTCATGTGCAGCACGGCGCAGGGCCTGGTGTCCTGCTGCAGTGGAGAGGGTGTCAGAGGTGAGGGACTTGTCCTGGAGGAAGGCAAGGTAGAGGTCATTGCCGGCACGCAGGCCGCGGTTGATGTTCACGGTATCGGCAGCGAGGACGCAGTCCGTGACGACGGTGCCATGGAAGCCCCATTCGTTCCTGAGGACGTTCGTGAGGAGAGCCGTGGACTCGGCGCAGGGCGTCGTGCCAAGCTTGTTGTAGGCGCTCATGATGCCGTGGGCATCAGCGGTCTTGACGGCAATCTCGAAGGGCTTGAGGTAGATCTCGCGCATGGCCTGCTCGTTTGCCCAGGTCACAAGGCCGCCTGCATCGCAGCGGTGCGTCTCCTGGTCGTTCAGGGCAAAGTGCTTGAGGTAGCAGTAGACGCCGTTGTCCTGGATGCCTTCGATCTCTGCGGCCACAATCTTGCCGGTGAGCTCGCCGTCCTCGGAGACATACTCATAGTTCCTGCCGCCGAAGGGGCTCCTGTGGGTGTCTGCACCCGGTGCATAGAGGCCTGCGACATCGAGAGCGTTGGCTTCCTGGGCGAAGAGGCTGCCGACCTTGTTGGCAAGCTCGGTGTTCCACGTGCAGCCTAGGACGCTCTGGCCTGTGAGCTGGGTGCCGGTGTAGCCTGCCATGATGTTGTTGACGCCGTTCGGGCCATCGCACTCCACGAGTGCCGGCTTGTCGACGCTCTTTGCACTGAACGTCATCCAGCCGCCGTTGCCGACGAGCATCTTCTGCTCATCGAGGGTCATCTGGTCGAGGAGCTTGTCCCACTGGGAATCGTCGTAGTCAAGTCCTGCCATGTCAGAGAGCTTGAGGCCGTTCTTCGCGCCGTAGGTGACATCTTCCACATCGTCGTTCTCGAGAGCGGCGGGGTTGTCGAGCGCGTCCTTCACCTCGGCAGAGGCCTCCTTGGAAGCCGGTGCCATCTTCGGGAACGTGCCTGCCCAGTCAGCGCGGGAGAGATAGGTGATGCCATCGCCGTACGACACGTCGTCGAACTGGTTTGTGGCTGCGACCTCGTCGGTCGAGCGCTTGCCGTCGTTTGCGTCGTTGTAGATGTAGTCGCTATCCACATGCACGGTGCGGGTGTCGACGATGTCGTGGGAGTTCGTGCGCAGGCTCACCTGGTAGTCGCCTGCCTCGAGCACGTAGGCGCCGCCTTCGGCCTTGATGCCCTGGTAGTCGTAGCTGGCCATGTCCTCATGCGTCCAGCTGAGCGTGATCTCCTGGCTCTCGCCGGGGTCGAGGAGCTTCGTCTTTGCAAAGTCGCCGAGCACGCAGGCGCTCTTCTCGATGCCGCCCTTCGTGTAGGGAGCGGAGTAGTAGCCTTCCACGACATCTTTGCCGGCAACGGAGCCGGTGTTCGTGACCGTGACCTTCATCGTGATGTTCGTGCCATTGTCGGTGAAGCCGGAGATCTTCTCATCGAAGGTCGTGTAGGAGAGGCCATAGCCGAACGGGTACTGGACGGTCGAGGCATAGTCGATGTAGCCATCCTCGGCTGCCGTCTCGTAGTAGCGGTAGCCCACATAGATGCCTTCGGCGTAGTCCACATAGTGGACGTTCTCGGTGCCGGACGTCGCGTCGCCAGTGCCTGCGAAGAGTGCCTGGTTCGTGTGCTGGACGTTCGAGTAGTCATGGGCGCCGAAGTTGTAGTAGCTCGGTGCAGAGGCAAGAGAGTAGGCAAAGGTATCGGTCGTACGGCCGGAGGGGTTGACGGCACCGGTGAGCACCTGGCCGATTGCATCGCAGCCGGTGGAACCAGGAGTTCCGACCCAGAGCGCTGCGTCGATGCTGTCAGAATCCAGGAAGCCGAGCTCCATAGCATTCGGGCTGTTGAGGACGACAACGACCTTCGAGAAGTTCGACTCCACCATCGAGAGGAGATCCTCCTCGTTCGGTGTGAGCTGAAGGTAGCTCCTGCCAGCCTCGGATCCCTCGTAGTCTGCCATGTCGGTCGGGAGGTCAAAGCCCTCGCCGCCCTTGCGGGTAAGCACGACGAGCGCCGTGTCGGAGTAGGCCCTCGCGTTGTCGATGACATCCTGCGTGTAGGTAGACTGGGGCAGCTCATAGAGGTTCCAGTCGGTGCCGACGAGGCCCTTGTTCTCGGAGCTCAGGGCGTTCTCGTCGTAGAAGGACTCGAGGTCGGGGTTGACCTGGAGGCCTGCGTCCTCGAGGCCCTGATAGAACGTCACGTTCTTCGAGCTGTCGCCCGAGCCGGAGCCCGTGCCGCCGTAGCTGAAGTTGTTGCCGGCCGTGGAGCCGAAGACGTTCACCTTCTGCGTGCCGTCAAGCGGCAGGGCATTGTTCTGGTTCTTGAGCAGGATGATGCCCTCTGACTCGACTTCCTGGGTCACGTCGCGCGTGGCGTCGGATGCCTGTGTCACGGCCTCTGAGCTTGTGTCAGGCTTCGAGGTGAAGGTTACGGCAATATCGAAATACGGTCTCACGAAGATGCCGACGGCGAGCGTGACCGTAGCGACGAGTGCCGCGAGGATGCACATGAAGACGAAGAGCACGCGCTTCGGGCGCTTCACGGGCTTTGCTGCCTTGCCGTCCTTTCCCTTCTTCTCCGGCAGGTGGAACTTGTGCGTATCTGCCATGTATGGTCTCCCTTCCCAGAATGCTTTGAGCTAGCTATCCAACGCCTTGAAGACTAGGGAGGGAGGGGCATGCCTTGGGGCCCGTGGCATAATCGTGGATGGTCTGCGACATAATCGGGAACGAAGCCGGTCGAAAGGAAGAGGGTCGGGAGTGTATCGGGTGCTGGTCATAGAGGACACGCCAGAAGAGGCCAAGCGCCTCACGGGACATCTCAGGACCTATGGCGAGCGGAAGGGATACGACTTCTCGATCGAGGTCCTTCCCAGCGCCCTCGAGTTCGTGAACTCGAAACATGAGGCAGACATCATCTTCCTCGATATCAGCCTGCCGGGCATCTCCGGCATGGAGGCGGCGGAAATCCTGCGCAGCTACGACCCCGAGACGCCGCTCGTCTTCGTCACGAACCTCGCACAGTACGCCGTGGAAGGATATGCGGTCGACGCCGTCGACTTCATGGTGAAGCCGGTCTCCTATGAGGACTTCGCTCTGCGCATGGACCGCGTGATGCGCATGGTGAAGAGGAGGAGCGAAGAGACGGTCGCGCTTCCCACCGCAGAAGGCATCCGTGTCGTGCGCCTCTCCGACATCCTTTACATCGATATCGTGAAGCACAACCTCAAATATCACCTTGCAGGCGAGGAAGAGCCGCTCTCGAGGCGTGGCAGCATCGGTGCCATCGCACAGGAGCTCGAGGACAAGGGCTTCCTGAAGATTGCTGCTTCCTGCGTCATCAACATGGCCCAGGTCGCCCGCATCCGGGCAGCCTCTGTCGTGATGTCCGATGGGACGGAGCTCTATTTCAGTCGCTCGCAGAAGAAGCCGGCACTCGAGCGCCTTGCCGCCTACGTTGGAAGGGGCATCTAGTGCCTGCCTGGCTCTGGGCGGCGGCAAGCCTCGCGGACATCGTCGTGCGTGTCGCCTTCGGCATCGCCGTCTTCGCCGTGGCGCTGAAGCCGAAGGAAGGCTTCGCGGGAAGGCTTCTTGCCGCCCTCGCGGTGGCTATGGCAGCTGTCCTTCTCATTTCCTGGCAGGCAACATTCGTGCCTGCCATGCCGATCTGCGCTGAGGGGGCTGCAGGGTACGTCCTCCAGTTCCTTGCCTTTTCGGCACTCCTCGTGGGCTCTGTCGCCGTCGTGCGCTTCCTTTCGGATGCAGGCATCTGGGCGTGCCTGTTCTGCTGCTCCTGCGGCTATGCGCTCCAGAACCTCGCTTCGGGTGCCTCGGAGCTCATCTGGGTGCTTGCTCTGGGCACGGGGCCTGAGACGGAGACGGGGCGCCGGATGCTCTTCGGTCCCTACACGCTCCTCAACTTCATCATCTCTGCCATCCTCTATCTTGCAGTCTGGTACTTCTTCGTCAGGAAGTCCGATGAAGAGGGGCTTGCAGGCGTGAGCAACCCTGCCATGATCCTCATGATGGCTGTCGTGATCCTCATGGTCATCGGCTTCGACCTGGTGATCAAGAGCCTTTCGGATAACGGCATCTCGGTGGCCTACGTCCTGGCGCTGCGGTCCGTCCATGGCTTCATCTGCGTCTTCACGGTCCTTATGGAGTACGAGCTTCTCATCAATAGCCGCCTTGCCGCCCAGCGCGATACGGCCCGTCATGTCCTGGCAGAGCGCCAGCGCCAGTACCTCACGAGCCGGCAGACGATGGATGCGGTGAACATGCGCATGCACGAGCTGCGCCACCGGGTGTTCCGGACGCTCTCCGATGCCGGCACCGAGCTCGGCGAGGAGACGGCTCAAGAGCTCCTGCGCGAGGTCAGCGTGTATGATGCGGTCGTGCACACAGGCAATGAAGCGCTTGATACCGTGCTTTCGGAGAAGCGGCTCATCTGCCAGGACAAGGGCATCACGCTCTCCTGCATAGCGGACGGGGCTGCCTTGGGGTTCATGGCAGGAGAGGACATCTATGTCCTCATGGGAGCGGCGCTCGACGAGGCGATAGCGGCCTCAGCAGCTGTCACGGATGCGCACCGCCGCTCGATCTCCGTTGTTTGCCGCCGCGCCATGGGGACGGTGTCTGTGCACATCGAGCTCTGGGGAAAGACGGACTTCGCCGACGACGCTATCCCTCTCGTCGCGAAGCGCTATGGCGGGACGCTTTCCTGTGCGACAGGAGAGGGCAAGTCCCGGATCGACCTTCTCTTCGAGGAGCCCGAAGAGGACGCGAAGTAGGCTTCTTGCTACGAAAAAGGGAGGATCCTTCCGGATCCTCCCTGAAAGACTGTATGTCCGTTTCTCCTACATTGGCATCGTCGGTGCGATGAAGGTACGGGCCAGATACTTCTGGTCGAGGTTGTAGAGGCCCTGCGGCGTGCCAGCAAAGAGCTTGTAGTCGTTGATCATGTCGCGGGCGTTCGTCTCCTCTTCGCCCTGCTCCTTCACGAACCAGTCGAGCATCTGCATGGTCCTGAAGTCATGGATCTCATAGGCAGCGGCGTAGCACTCGTTGATGCAGGAAGTGATGTACTCCTCGTGCTTGAGGCCAGCCTCCATCGGCTCGAGGTCGTTTGCATACTCGTTCGTCGGCTTGTCGATAGCTTCGAGGGTGATCTTTGCGTCGTTGTCGAGCAGGTAGCGGCGCAGGATCTTCGCGTGGGCAACCTCCTCCTGGACCTGGATCATGTACCAGTTCGCATAGCCCTTGAGATTCCTGTCCTCGTAGTAGTCTGCGAAGGTCAGATAGAGATAGGAGGAGTAGAGCTCCTTGTTGATCTGCTTGTTCAGGATGTCTGCAACCTTTTCATTCAGCGCCATGATCGAACCCCTCTCGATTGCTTTTCCACATTGCATAGTGACTTGTACCCGCAATTCCTGAGAGTGTGCAGAGATGCGCCCGAATGGAGGAAGCTGCATCCAAATGACACCGTCATGCCAGATAGGAGCCTGCAGCATTCTGCGGACAGGTGCTGATACGATGTATCTGGCAAACGTCTGGAAGGGGAATATCGTGGGGCTCCGGCTGCTTGCGCTCGATATGGACGGCACGCTTCTGACATCCGAAAAGACCGTATCGGATGCGACCTGGGCGGCACTGGGCCGGCTTGCCGACAAAGGCGTGACCCTGGCACTCTGCACAGGAAGGAATGCGCTCGAGGCGCGCTGGTCTCTTGGAGGGGCGACAGGTCCCATCCGCTACGGCGTCCTTGCATCGGGTGCGCTCACGTATGACTTCGGGACGGGAGACATCCTCGATGCCCATGCAATCGATGCTTCTGCTGCCATCCGGATCGTGCGTGCCGCCAAGGCAGAAGAGGCGATGGCGGTAGTGTTCTATCCGGATCTCTGCCTCTGCCGGAAAGAGGATGCAGACCATATGGACACGTTCCATATGGGCGTCTATCAGAGCATGTACCAGAGCATCTACCATTTCGAGGACGATCTTGCAGGCTATATCGAGGTCCATCCAAGAGATATCGTGAAGGTGCTCGTCTATCACCGGGATACGGCTGCACGTGGCCGGACAAGGAAGCGGATCGAAGGCCTCGAGGTGTGCCTCGCAGATGCAGAGACGACCTCGCTTGAGTGCTCGCCGGAAGGCATCAGCAAGGCAGAGGGGCTCGAGGTGCTCTCGCGCGAGCTTGGCATCCCGCTTTCGGAGATGGCAGTTGCAGGGGATGGAGCAAACGACCTGGAAGCGCTCCGCGTGGCAGGATGCGCTATCGCGATGGACAATGCCATTCCCGAAGTGAAGGAGATTTCCGATCTCGTCGTGGCAGACAACGACCACGACGGGATAGCGGAAGCGGCAGAGAGGCTCTTCGACGTCTAGGCTGCCGCATGTCTCCTTGCCATGGATATCGCTCGTGCCTGCACAAGAAGAGAGCCGGTGCGGGTGCACCGGCTCTTAGGCAGCATCTCTGCAATCGCTTCTGATTAAGCGATGTTGTAGAAGGCGTTCCTGCCGAGGAACTCTGCAGAGGAGCCGAGCCTGTCCTCGATGCGGAGCAGCTGGTTGTACTTCGCGACACGGTCGGTGCGGGCAGGGGCGCCGGTCTTGATCTGGCCTGCGTTCGTGGCAACTGCAAGGTCTGCAATCGTCGTGTCCTCGGTCTCGCCGGAACGGTGGGAGACGACAGCGGCATATCCTGCCCTCTTTGCCATCTCGATGGCCTCGAGGGTCTCGGTGAGGGAGCCGATCTGGTTGACCTTGATGAGGATTGCGTTGGCTGCGCCGAGCTCGATGCCCTTCTTGAGGCGCTTCGTGTTCGTGACGAAGAGGTCGTCGCCGACGAGCTGGACCTTCTTGCCGAGGCGCTCGGTCAGCTTCTTCCAGCCGTCCCAGTCCTCCTCAGCAAGGCCGTCCTCGATGGAGATGATCGGATAGGTGGCAACGAGCTTCTCCCAGTAGTCGACCATTTCGTCAGAGGAGAGCGTCCTGCCCTCGCCCTTGAGCTCGTAGAGGCCGGTCTCCTTGTTGTAGAGCTCGGAGGTTGCGGGGTCCATTGCGAACATGAAGTCCTTGCCCGGCTTGAAGCCTGCCTTCTCGACTGCCTGCATCAGGTACTCGAAGGGCTCCGCGTTCGTCTTGAGGTCGGGTGCGAAGCCGCCCTCGTCGCCGACGCCGGTGGAGAGGCCAGCAGACTTCAGGACGTCCTTGAGCGTGTGGTAGACCTGGCTCGACCAGCGAAGGGCGGTCTTGAAGTCAGGAGCGCCGACCGGCATGATCATGAACTCCTGGAAGTCGACGTTGTTGTCGGCGTGCACGCCGCCGTTGAGCACGTTCATCATCGGCACCGGCAGGGTATGTGCGTTGGCGCCGCCGAGATAGGCGTAGAGCGGCTCGTGTGCAGATACTGCTGCTGCACGGGCGATAGCAAGGGAAGCGCCGAGGATTGCATTGGCGCCGAAGTTGCCCTTGTTCGGGGTGCCGTCAGCCTCGATCATCGCGAAGTCGGCACCGCGCTGGTCTGTGGCCTCGCGGCCGACGAGGAGCTTTGCGATCTCGTTGTTCACATGGCCGACAGCCTTCTGGACACCCTTGCCCTGATAGCGGTCCTTGTCGCCGTCACGGAGCTCGACAGCCTCGAACTCGCCGGTGGAGGCGCCGGACGGGACGATGGCACGGCCGAAGGAGCCGTCCTCGAGGGTGACTTCGACCTCGACGGTCGGGTTGGCGCGGGAGTCGAGGACCTCGCGGCCGTAGACGCTGGCAATCTTGCTCATGGCAGACCATCCTTTCTTCTGCATCCCGTAAAGTTAGAAACGGGAAACTATTGTCTCTACCCTAGCTGATGGGGAAGGTGCTGGGGCAGATAAGTTTGACAAAACGAACAATCTTCATTCCTTCAGCAGAGCTCATGGTGTCCTGCCGGGGGATCTTTTCTGTACGACTCATACCTTACCCCGCCCAGGCCCCTTTAGTCGCTAATTCCTATAAAATTAGTAGCATTTACAGAAGCATGACATCTTGGCCTGTCGGAGCATCCTTTTGTGGAAGTGTCGCCGCATCTCTTGCACAATAGTCGCTCAAGCGCCACAGTTCCTTTATATAGATAGTCAGAGCAGGAGAGGGGCTGGCCATGCCGGACAAGCGCAGGGATGTCATCTCGTGGGACGAGTTCTTCATGAGGGTCGCTATCGCGGCAAAGCTCCGCAGCAAGGATCCCAATACCCAGGTCGGTGCCTGCATCGCTGACACGAACCATCGCATCCTGAGCGTCGGCTATAACGGCACTCCTTCTGCTATCAACGACGACGATTTCCCGTGGGGCTCCTCGGACGATCCTCTGAATGACAAGCACAGCTATGTCGTGCACGCCGAGGCAAACGCGATTCTGAACTTCAGGGGGAGCCTGAAGGACATGCAGGGCGCGACGGTCTATGTGACGCTCTTCCCCTGCCATGAGTGCGCAAAGCTCCTGGCGCAGGCAGGCATCGGCGAGGTCGTCTACCTCGACAACAAGTATGAGGGTACGATCGACAACCAGATCAGCTGCCGCGTGCTCGACTCCTGCGGCATCAAGTACCGCCAGGTCGAGGTCACGGAGTAAGAAGTCTGAGGCAGAGAAGAGGAGCGCCGCATCCTTCTGGGTGCGGCGCTCCTGCCATGAGCATATGTTTTGGGGCTAGGCGTGCGCCCTGGACTTTGCCTTGGCACGGGCTCCGCCGTGGTCTCCCGGGCGGCGCGTATGCTTCTTCTTTGGCTTGGCGAGATCGAGGCCACGCTTGCCGAGCTTGCGCATGCCAAAGGACTTGGGAGATCCGTCGTAGACCCTCTCCTCGTCCGTACGCTTCTTCTGGCGCGGCTTCTGGCGCTTGGAAGACGCATTGGCGTTCTTCGGACGACGCTCGTGGTTCCTCTGGTCGCGCTTCTGGTCCTTCTTCTGGTCCCTCTTCTGGCTCTTGGGACGGCGCTCGTCGGATGCCTCTGCCTTCGTGCGCTCGCTGCGGGCATGCGCCGGCTTTGCAGCATGCTCTGCCTTCTTCGGCTTCCTGGCGGCGACATGCTTTGCCTCGTGCTCGAGCTTCTTGCCTGTGCTTTCGGCAGGCGCTGCCTCCTCGTCCTGGACACGCTCGGACTGGGTGCGCTTCGACTCGGCATGGCGTGCCTGGGCATGCTGGCGCTCGATGCGGCGGCGGGTCTTCTTCGGCATGAGCTTGTCCTGCGGATTGCGCTCAGGGTCGAGGAAGCCCGGGTTCTCGCCGAGATCGAGGCCTTCGGTGTCGGGGTAGTCGGGGATGACAGAGTCCATCAGCTGCTCGGCATCGCGCAGATAGAGGTAGTCGTCCGGCTCGACGAGGGAAAGTGCCCAGCCCTCTTCGCCGGCTCTGCCCGTGCGGCCGATGCGGTGGATGTAGTTCTCGATATCGTCGTGGGGGACGTCGAAGTTGATCACGTAGGAGACATCGGAGACGTCGATGCCACGGGCAAGGACGTCGGTGGCCACAAGCACGTCGACCATGCCATCAGCGAAGTGGGAAAGCGCACGCTGGCGCTGGTTCTGGCTGCGGTCGCCGTGGATCGGAAGGCAGGAGATGCCGGCCTTCCTGAGCTTCTTGCAGAGGGTATCGGCGCGGTGCTTGCCATTGCAGAAGACGATGACGCGCTTCTGGCCGCGCTTCTTCAGGATATCGATGAGGACCTGCGTCTTTGCTTCATGGCTCACAGCGAGGGCATATTGTTCGACCGTCTTGGCGGCGGTGCCCTTGTGGGCAATCTCGATGGAGACGGGGTCATGCACGAGCGTGCTCGTGTGCTTCAAGACGGATTCGTCGAGCGTTGCGCTGAAGAGGAGTGTCTGGCGCTCTTCCGGCATGTCGGCGACGATTGTCTTCACATCGGGCAGGAAGCCCATATCGAGCATGCGGTCTGCCTCGTCGAGGACGAGCATCTGGACCTCATCCAGATGGCAGGCATCCTGCTTCATGAGGTCCATGAGGCGTCCCGGTGTGGCAATGAGGATGTCAGTGCCGTCGGCCAGCGCGCGCTTCTGAGGCTCGTAGGAGACGCCGCCCACGACAGACGTGCAGATGTGACGGGTCCTCTTTGCAATCTGGGATGCTGCGGTCTCGATCTGCTGGGCAAGCTCGCGCGTCGGCGTGAGGACAAGCATCAAGGGGCCATGTCCGCGCTGGGCGTGTCCCAGCATCTGCATGGCAGGAAGGAGGAAGGCGCAGGTCTTGCCTGTGCCGGTCTGTGCTGCCGCCACGACGTCGTGGCCAGCCAGGACTTCAGGGATGGCAGCGGCCTGCACAGGGCTCGGCTCGGTGTAGCCGAGGTCGGAGACTGCCCGGAGGAGTCTTTCATCAAGGCCGAGCGCTGCGAATGCAGGAGAAAGAGCGCCCTTCTTGGGGGCCTTGTTCTTGGATGATGTGGAAGTCATGCACGCTCCATGGTATGGCGCACACCTGGACGAATGCCGAGCGCTTGGTGCGGGCATATGTGCGCGGAATCGATACCACACTAGAAGTATTTGCCTTTCGGTGTGTGGCGGTTCGGTGTGTACGCCAAAAGAACGCAAACAGACGCAGGAAAAAGGCGGCATCCGTGTGGGATGCCGCCTTCGGGAAAGCGCTGGATCTGAGGCTCTCTATGCCTTGTGGGAGGAGCCGAGATTGTCCATGTGGGAGGACACGACGGCGACGATCTCGTCCATGCCGGGGCCGGACGGCTTCTTCGGGTCGAAGTTCTCCGGATGCTCGGCCATGTAGCCCATGAAGCCACGGGTGAAGGCCTGGCGGAGCTCGGTTGCATAGTTGACCTTGCAGATGCCATTGCGGATGGCCTCTGCGACCTGGTCGTCAGGCACGCCGGACGTGCCGTGGAGGACCAGCGGGACCTCGACCTTGGAGCGGATCTCCTTCAGGATCTCCTGCTCGATGTGCGGGGTGCCCTTGTAGACGCCGTGTGCCGTGCCGACGCCGACAGCAAGGGAGGAGCACTTCGTGCGCTCGACGAACTCCTTTGCCTCGTCAGGATCGGTGAAGGGGTTCTCGCCCTTCACAGCCGGGCCGTCGTCCTCCTTGCCGCCGACCTTGCCGAGCTCTGCCTCGACGGGCACGCCCATAGCATTGGCGACCTTCGTGACGGACTCGGTGAGGGCCATGTTGTCCTCGAAGGGGACATGGGAGCCGTCGATCATGACAGAGGTGTAGCCAGCGCGGAGAGCCTGCATGCAGCGGTCGAAGCCATCGCCGTGGTCGAGGTGGAGGGCTACCGGCACCGTGGCGGCGTCAGCTGCGCACTTGACCATAGCGGCGAAGTAGTCGAGGCTTGCGTACTTGATCGTGCCCGGTGTCGTCTGCATGATGACAGGAGAGCGCCTCTCCTCGGCTGCACGGATGACAGCCATGACGAACTCGAGGTTCTCCACGTTGAAGGCACCTACGGCGTAGTGGCCTTCCTGCGCGTCCAGAAGCATCTGCTTGGTGGTGACGAGCATTTCGTACTCCTTCCTGCATCCTTTCGGGATGCAAACGGTTTGCATAGATGGCAGAGGGGGCGCATGCCCCAGAAGGGCTAGGACAGAGCTTCCACAGCCGTCTTCTTCATGAGGGAGGAGGCAGCTGCAGGGTCGAAGCGGCCGGTCGAAGGCGAAAGGCAGTTTGCCGTGGCGCGCGCCATCGCAAAACGCAGGCACTCGGGAGCGGGAAGCTTCCTTGCAAGCGCAACGGCAAAGCAGCCGACAAGGGTGTCGCCTGCTCCTACCGGGTTCACGACCTCGATCTTGGGGGCACGTCCGCGGAAGATGCCTTCATCGCATGCCATGACCGAGCCATCGCCGCCCAAGGACACGACCACATAGGCAATGCCCTTCTTTTCATGGAGCTCATGGGCCGCTTTGGCAGCCTCTTCGACAGATCCCACCTCATGCCCCAGAATCTGGGCAATCTCGTCGGTGTTCGGCTTCACCATGTCCGGCGCTGCCTCGATGCCGCACGTGAGGGAGGCTCCCGATGTATCAAGGATCACCGGCGTGCCTGCTGCGTGGATGTCTTCTATGAGGGTGGCATAGGCGTCCTTGGGAAGGCCTGCCGGAAGGCTGCCGTTCAGGGTCACGACATCTGCCTTCTCGGCAATCTCCTGAAGCTTCCTGCGCAGGGTCTCGAACTCCTCTGCCGTGACGGGACGTCCCGGCTCGTTGAACTCGGTCGAGCGTCCATCAGGCTCGAGCAGGTTCACGCAGCAGCGGGTCTCTGTTGCCACCTGGACGAAGTCCTCGGCGATGCCGTCCTTGGCCAGGAGGTCGAGAAGATAGCGGCCATTGTTGCCGCCGACAAAACCTGTCGCCAGGACCTCTTCGCCCGAAGCGGCGACAGCGCGGGCAGCGTTGAGCCCTTTGCCGCCAGCCGAGTCGAGCACCTGGGCGACGCGCGAGACGTGCCCGAGCTCTATCTCATGGCCAAGACGGTAGGCCTTGTCAATCGACGCATTGAGGGTGACGCAAGCAATCATGTACGGCTCCTCGTTAAGGCACTATAAAAAGATACCAGTTGCTGAAAGTTACTGAAAGCGATTCCAGTTTCTGTCTTCCATGCGCTGAGTTAGAAGATACCAATAAATGGGACCCGGTAGCACCAGATTTATGGGTGGTATTTCAAAAAAGTGACCATTAACAGGGAAAACGTGGTGCGAGTGGTATGAATTCTGACGCAAACGGCTACTAGGACACATTTTTCGCAAAGTCAGCCCCAGGTGGCAAAGACTTCGATAAAGTACAAGGCGTGGTACGTGGTTACAACAAGTTGCAGACTCGAATGCTTTCCGAAACATTCAAGATGCGTGAACGTTACAGACGGATTCTAGGCTGTGTTCCAGAAAGCGAATCCGAGTGCAGAGGAGAAGCACACGATGGTAGGTTTCGTTCTGACAGGACACGGCGACTTCGCGACTGGTGTTGCAAGCGCCCTCGAGATGATTGCAGGACCGCAGGACCACTTCGAGGTCGTTCCGTTCCATGAGGGGGAGGAGAGCGAGTTCCCCGGAAAGCTCACGGAGGCGCTCGAGCGTGCCTCTGCCGACGGAAACGGCGCTATCGCGTTCTGCGACCTTCTGGGAGGCACGCCCTTCAACCAGACGATGGTCCTCTCCGCCGAGATGGGTGCGAATGTGGAAGTCGTTGCGGGCGTGAACCTGCCCCTGCTGCTCGAGGTCGTGGCCGAGCGCAGCGATGCTTCGACGGTCGACGAGCTTCTTGCTACGGCGCTGGAAGCGGGCAAGACCGGCGTCATCCATCCGACGCTCGATGTCGATGAGCCGGACGGAGAAGACGACGGAGACGGCCTGTAAGTCCGGCATATATGAGAGTCAAGTGCCGCATGCGCAATTGAAGGAGAAGGGATCAAACATGGCTGAACCAAACATTGTCCTCACGCGTATCGACAACCGCCTGATCCACGGGCAGGTCGCTACCCAGTGGACCTCTACGATTGGCGCCAACCTGCTGCTCGTCGCAAATGACGACGTCGCGGCGAACACGATGCGCCAGAAGCTCATGAACATGGCAGCCCCGCAGGGTGTTGCCACGCGCTATTTCTCCATCCAGAAGACCATCGATGTCATCCACAAGGCTGCTGCCCGCCAGCACATCTTCCTGATTGTCGAGAACCCTGAGGATGCCCTCCGTCTCGTGAAGGGCGGCGTGCCCATCAAGAAGCTCAACATCGGCAACATGCACATGAGCGAGGGCAAGCGCCAGGTCGCAACCTCTGTCGCCGTGAACGACGAGGATGTCCAGGCCTTCAGGGATCTCCAGGCTGCCGGCGTCGAGCTCTTCATCCAGCGTGTTCCGTCCACGCCGAAGGAGAACGTCGAGAAGCTCTTCGAGTAGCCTTTCCGCTCCTGCGCAGCTGCGCAGACAACCTATCTTGATCGTGAGTCGCCCTTTGGGGGAAGGGTGCTGGCGATAGCGTACGTTTTGGTCAGCGTAACTCTTGAAAGGAGGAACAAGGATGGAGTACTCAGCATTGCAGGTCTTCCTGGTCTTCGTGGTCACGTTCATCGCGGCTATCGACCAGTTCAGCTTCCTGGAGTCTCTGTATCAGCCGCTCGTCACCGGCCTGGTGATCGGCATCATCCTTGGCGACGTGCAGACCGGCCTTATTGTTGGTGGCACGTATCAGCTCATGACAATCGGCAACATGCCGATTGGCGGTGCTCAGCCGCCCAATGCAGTTGTTGGCGGCATCATGGCAGCGATTCTGGCAATCACGCTGAATCTCGAGCCTAACGTGGCGGTTGCGACCGCAATCCCATTCTCCCTTCTGGGACAGTATGGCGTCACCCTTATCTTCACCCTCATGTCCCCGCTCATGTCCAAGTGCGATCAGTACGCAGCTGATGCCAACCCGAAGGGCATCGAGAGGATCAACTACCTCTCCATGTGCCTGCTCGGCCTCATCTTCGGCGTCGTCGTCACCCTCTTCTTCGTCGGCGGTGCTGCAGTCGGTGGCGCTGTCGTCGCTGCAATCCCGACCTGGCTCACGGCTGGTCTCTCTGCAGCTGGCGGCATGATGCGCTTCGTCGGCTTCGCCGTCCTTCTGAAGTTCATGATGAACAAGGATATGTGGGGCTTCTACTTCATGGGCTTCGGCTTCGCAATCATCGTTTCCAACATCAAAGCACTTGCAACCCCGGGCCTGCTGATCCTCGCTCTTATCGGCTTCGGCATCGCTTACTGGGACTATCAGCAGCAGACTGAGCTCAAGGGCGCAGCTGCAGCAGAACTCGACGGAGGTGAGGAAGATGGCATCTAACGAGCAGGCAAAGATCAACCGCTTTGAGGGCGCTACGAACTATCAGAACCTCACGCCGGCTCCCGATCTCGACCAGAAGACCCTCAACAAGATGGCATGGCGCTCCTGCTTCCTGCAGGCATCGTTCAACTACGAACGCATGCAGGCCGCTGGCTGGCTCTATTCCATCCTCCCGGGCCTCGAGAAGATCCATGCGGACGACAAGGAAGACCTTGCCCTGTCCATGACGCACAACATGGAGTTCTTCAACATCCACCCGTTCCTCGTCACGTTCGCAATGGGCATCATCCTGTCCATGGAGCAGAAGAAGGTCGACATCCCGACCATCCGTGCTGTCCGTGTCTCCCTCATGGGCCCGCTCGGCGGCATCGGCGACGCTCTCTTCTGGATGACGCTCGTGCCGATCACCGCAGGCATCTGCTCGAACATGGCCATCGCTGGCAACGTGTTCGGCCCGATCCTGTTCCTCATCATCTTCAATGCGGTCCAGTTCGCACTGCGCTTCGGCCTCATGAACTGGTCCTACAAGATGGGCATGACAGCGCTTGATTCCCTCATGGATCACATGCAGGCCTTCACCCGCGCCGCCTCCATCCTTGGCGTCTTCATCGTCGGCTGCCTGACCGTCACCATGGGCGGCACCCAGATCAAGGCTGTCATCCCCAACGGCACAACGCAGGCCTATGTCGCCAAGACGGCTGTCGTTCCGACCGAGAATGTCGACGACTTCGCTATCATCTCCTCCGCTGACGACGGCACCACGCTCTCCGGTATGTACGCCGCCGACGGCGAGACTCCTCTCACCGCTATCGACGCTGACGGCAGCAAGGTCACCGCAGGCGCAACCGACCTCGGCAATGGCATGAGCGAAGTCACCTACATGGACACCGTCACGTCTCCTGTCACCATCGACATCGCAAGCATCCTCGACAGCATCTGCCCGAAGCTCGTTCCTCTTGCTCTCGTCATGCTTCTCTACTACCTCTTCGCAAAGAAGAACTTCACCCCGATCAAGGCTATCGTCCTGGTCCTCATCATCGGTATCGTTGGTGCTGGCCCCTTCGGCCTGTTCCCGAGCATCTGGGGCTAGGATCTGGCACGCCGGAGGGAAACCTCCGGCAGGCCTGGGCGCGCTGCAGCCGCTTTTCCCGTGAAGCTCTGCAGATTTGCGCCTAAGGATACGCTACTGCACGAAAGCGCGGGTACGCTTTGAGGCGTATCCGCGCTTTTCCATTCTGGGGAGGGATCATGGGCCGCGCAGCAAAAAGGCAGCCATTATATGACCAGCTTGTCGACCTGCTCCAGAGCAAGATCGAGAACGAGATGTCACCGGGGGACGTGCTCCCCTCAGAGCGCGAGCTCTGCGAGACCTATGGTCTCTCACGCACGACGGTACGCCTTGCCCTGGCAGAGCTTGAGACCCAGGGATATGTGGTCAGAAAGCATGGCAAGGGTACTTTTGTAGCTGACACTTCACGTGAGGCCACCAACCTCATGGGCACCTATAGTTTCACCGAACAGATGCGCAAGATGGGGAGGGTCCCCAAGACGACCATCCTCGACTTCGAGCTTAGGGGAGCGCCGAAGCATGTAGCGTCCTATCTCGATATGCACATCGGCGAGCCCGTCATCCGCATGAAGCGCCTGAGATGGGCAAACGACGTGCCGATGATGGTCGAGACAACCTACCTTCCTGCGAATGAGTTCGTAGGACTCACCCAGGAAGAGCTTTCGACGACGCCGCTCTACGATCTCATGGAGAAGACGTATCACCAGACGATCCGCGTGGCGGAAGAGGAGTTCTGCGCAAGCATCTGCCGCCCCGAAGAGGCCGAGCTGCTCCAGATACCGGAAGGTGCAGCAGTGCTTCGGCTCTATCGCACGACGTACAACGACCGCAATACGGCCATCGAATATACGCGCAGCGTTGCACGTGCGGACCAGTTCCGCTACAAGATTTCGCACTATCGGGGATAGCATCCTCAGAAAGGGAGAGAGAACCATGTTCGAGAAGGATACCGAGACCCTGAAGTCGATGGGTGCCGAGATCACGACGCGCGAGATCCGCCAGCAGCCCGAGCTCTGGGAAGGCACGCTCAGGATCTTCGACGACAATATCGACGCGATCAAGAGCTTCGTGGAGCGCGCGCGTGTGCTCGGCGGCACGGACGAGCGCACGCATGTCGTGTTCACGGGCGCCGGCACCTCCGCCTACGTCGGCGATACGGTGACGCCGTACCTGCGCCGCCACGGCGACAACTCCGCCTTCCGCTTCGATGCGATCGCGACGACCGATATCGTGGCGGCACCGCTCGACTATCTGCGTCCGGAAGATCCGACGGTCCTTGTCTCCTTCGCCCGTTCCGGCAACTCGCCTGAGAGCCTTGCTGCTGTCGAGCGTGCCGGCCAGGTCGTGAACAACATCCTCTACCTCAACATCACCTGCGCACCTGAGGGCCACCTTGCCCAGCAGTTCAGGGACGACAGCGAGAACCTGACGCTTCTCATCCCGGGCGCCAATGACCAGGGCTTCGCCATGACCGGCTCCTACTCCTGCATGGAGCTCATGGCGGCCCTCATCTTCGATACGGCTTCGCGCGAGGACAAGGGCACCTGGGTCGCAGAGATCGCAGCCATGGGACGCGAGGTCATCGCCCGCGAGCCTGAGATCCAGAAGTGGATCGACACGGACTTCGACCGCATCACCTACCTCGGCTCCGGCTCCTTCGCAGGCGAGGCACGCGAGTGCCAGCTCAAGATCCTCGAGCTCACCCACGGCCTTATCGCTACCTCCTTCGACTCCTCCATGGGCTATCGCCATGGACCGAAGTCCTTCGTCGACGGCAAGACCCTTGTCTTCGACCTTGTCCACAACGATCCCTACACGCGCCAGTACGACCTCGATATTCTGAATGAGATCGCAGGCGACAAGATCGCTGCCCACACCATCGCAATCCAGCAGGAAGGGGAGACCAAGTTCGAAGGCGAGTCCTTCACGTTCGGTTCTGCCTACGCTCCGCTTCCCGAGGCATACCTTGCTCTTCCGTACGTAATGGTTGCCCAGACGGTCTCGCTCCTCACCTCCGTCAAGGTCGGCAACACCCCTGATACGCCCTCTCCGACGGGCACGGTCAACCGTGTCGTCAAGGGCGTCACCATCCATCCGTTCCAGATGTAAGATGTAGCTTCTGAGGAGCACGTTTTCATAAGGAGGTACCATGGCAGCATACGCGCTGCATGCACAGCACTTCATCCTCCCGTCGAAGATGACGGGAGAGGGATACCTCGCCGTCGAGGACGGCAAGTTCGGCAGGTTCTCCGAGGAGAAGCCGGACACAGATATCGTCGAGCTCGGCGATGCAATCGTCTCCCCGGGCCTTGTCGATACCCATATCCATGGCTTCTTCGGCCATGCAACGACCGACTGCGATGCAGAAGGCCTGAACGCCGCATCGCTCGAGCTTGCCCGCCGCGGCACGACCGCCTGGCTTCCGACGACGTTCACGGATTCCGTGGACAACATCGCCCAGCAGTGCAAGGCCATCCACGACGCCCGCGCAAGCCGCGACGCCGACTTCATGGGCGCACGCATGCCGGGCATCTACCTCGAGGGCCCCTTCTTCACCTACAAGCACAAGGGCGCCCAGAACCCGAAGTACCTCGTTCCGCCTTCCTACGCTGCCTACAAGCGCTGGCAGGAGAGCTCCGACAACATGATTGTGAAGAGCGCTCTTGCTGCCGAGTACGACGAGGCGGAAGAGTACATCTCGAAGCTCGCTGCCGAAGGTGTCGTCACTGCTATCGGCCACTCCGATGCAACGTATGCAGAGACACTCCGCGCCGTCCGTGCCGGTGCTACCTGCTTCGTCCACACCTATAACGGCATGCGCGGCCTCCATCACCGCGAGCCAGGTGTCGTCGGTGCCGCCATGGTCACGAAGGACACCTACGCCGAGCTCATCTGCGATGGCCACCATGTGGTTCCTGCTGCCTGCGAGGCGCTCGTCCGTGCCAAGGGCTGGGAGCATGTCGTGCTGATTACCGACTGCCTCGCCTGCGGCGGACTCCCCGAAGGCGAGTACATGAGTGGCGGCCTTCCTGTCATCATGAAGGACAACCTCTGCTACCTCCTGAACGAGGATGGCACGACGGGCTCCATTGCAGGCTCTGTCCTGACGCTTGCCCTCGGCGTGAAGAACATGGTCGACTGGGGCATCGTCTCTCCCGAGCAGGCGCTCCGCATGGGCTCCGAGGTGGCAGCACGCTCGGCACATGTCGATAACGTCTGCGGCTTCATCCTCCCGGGACGCGAAGCCGACTTCAATGTCTTCGCTCCTGATATGACCCTCGAGGCCACCTATCTTGCTGGCCGCAAAGTCGAGGCCTAGGCGCTCCCCATCATTCCCTCTGGCGCTTGAGTCTCATCCCTCCTTTGGAAGCAGGCATCCCGTATCGGGGTGCCTGCTTTCATATAGGGGAGTTCTGCAAATGGATGCAGAAAACGAAAGATGAGTATGCCGGTAACAGATAAAGCAACATATCGGACATGGTTGGCTGGTAGACTCGCATCAAAAGACTGATCTGAAGGAGTGTCCATGACCATACGCGAAACAGCCCACGTCCTGCGCCTTGCCTCTCCTGCCCTCGCTGCCTCTGCGCTCGATGTGCGCAATGCCTTCATCGCAGCGCTCGGCAAAGAGCTCGAGATCCACAAGGACGAGGTCTTTGCTGCAAACAGAGAGGATATGGCAGATGCCCAGAAGCAGGGACTTGCAGCCACTGTGCAGAAGCGCCTTCGCTACGACGAAGGCAAGCTTCAAGAGTCTCGGGCACAGCTCTCATCGCTCGAGCAGTTGAGCGACCCTATCGGTGTGACTCAGCTTGCGCGCGAGCTCGATGAGGGGCTCGTGCTTCGCCGCGTGAGCTGCCCCATCGGCGTCATCGGCGTCATCTTCGAGGCGCGTCCCGATGCCCTGATCCAGATCGGCTCGCTCTGCATCAAGAGCGGCAATGCGGCAATCTTGAAGGGCGGCAAGGAGACGCAGCGCACGAACCGGGCGCTCTTTGCGCTTGTGCAGGCAGCGCTCGGGGAGGCAGGGCTTGCGCAGGATGTGCTTGCCTTGGCAGAATCGCACGAGGAGATAGATGAGCTCTTGGAGTGCGAAGGAGACATCGATCTCCTGATTCCGCGTGGCTCCAATGCCTTCGTCTCTTACATCATGAATCACACGAAGATTCCTGTGATGGGCCACTCGGCAGGTGTCTGCCATGTCTATGTGGACCGTTCGGCTGACCAGGACATGGCAGCACGGATTGTCGTCGATGCAAAGACGCAGTATCCGGCCGTCTGCAATGCCGCAGAGACGCTTCTCGTCGATGCACCGATTGCGGAGGAGTTCCTGGCCAAGGCGGCACGTGCGCTTGCCGAGAAAGGTGCACGTCTCAGGGCGTCAGGCGAAGCCCTTGCTATCCTCTCCAAAGTCTCAGGTATTCCTGAGGTAGAGCCTATGGGCGAGGATGAGTATGGGACCGAGTACGGCGACTATGTAATGAGCTGCAAGGTTGTGGACGGCGTCGAGGGAGCGGTTGCCCACATCAACCGCTGGGGCTCGCACCATACCGACTCGATTGTCGCCACAGATGATGCAGCAGCTGCCTGCTTCCAGCAAAGGGTCGACTCTGCTGGTGTCTACCGCAACTGCTCGACGCGCTTCGCCGATGGCTTCCGCTATGGCTTCGGCGCCGAAGTCGGCATCTCGACGGGCAAGCTCCATGCAAGGGGACCGGTCGGCCTTGAAGGCCTCGAGACCTACAAGTACCTGCTCGAAGGAGAAGGCCACATCGTCGGAGACTATGCGACGGGCGTGCGCCAGTTCCACTTCCACGAGCTGGACTAGCAGAAATGGTCCCCGCAGCGTGCATGCTGCGGGGACCTTGCTTTGGATGGATGCTATTCCACTGAGATTCTCTGGTAGAGCCCTGCATCCTCGAAGCCGAGCATGCGGTAGTATTCACGGGTGCCAACAGCGCTCACGACATTGAGCCACTCATATCCGGCGTCATGTGCAATCTCTTCGGCGCGTTTCACAAGGGCACGGCCCAGGCCTTGGTGCTGGGCTGCAGCATCGGTCCTGCCGAGATGCGCTGCCTGTCCATAGACATGCACCTCGCGGATCATGGCTTCGCCTGGACCAGTTGGCAGAGCTGCTGCATCTATTCCGAGGATGCCTTCTTTGAGTCTCTTCCATTTCGGAAGCGACAGGCGCAGGAATCCCGCAATGTGCCCATCGGGCGTGACCCACTGGAGGAAGTGCTCTTCGGTGCCAAGCGTCTCGTAGGCAGCATCGCCCAGGGAAAGCGTCGAGAGGTCTACCTCGCGCCCAGCAATCTCGCGGAAGCGGATATCGTGCACAAGTCCCGCCTCGCCTGCAGAGATGATTTTCTGCTCTACCATCTGGCGCAGGTTCGTCTTCTTGTTGCCGGCCATGATATCGTCTGCTGAGATGTCGCGGATCATGCGGCTGATGCGCACATAGGGAGGGGTCGCGAGCGTGTCTGCGACCAGCACATGCAGAAGCTCCTCTTCGGTGTAGGGGCGCCATCTGCCCTCTTCGTATTCCTTCACAAGGGCCGTTCCTGCCACAAGGGCGCAGGGGTAGAGCTTGATCTCATCGGGTAGGAAGCGCGGATCTTCGACAAAGGTCCTAAAGTCCTCGATGTCTTCTTGAGGCGTCGATCCTTCGAGGTTCACCATCAGGTGCGTATGGATCTTGAAGCCGAAGAGGCGGATCAGGAGCATCGCGCGGGCGATCTCTTCGGTCGTCGTGGCACGGCGGTTGATATCGAGGATGTCCTGGCGGGTGGACTGGATGCCGATCTGTACCTTCGTGCAGCCAAGCGCGCGGAAGGAGTGCAGGGCCTCTGGCGTGATGGTATCAGGCCTTGTCTCGATCACAAGGCCGACCATGCGGTGCGCGGTGTGCTCGTTTGCCTTCTGGACAGCGTGCAGCTCGCCTTCAGTGGCAGACATCCAGGAGAGCTGGGCTTCCTTTGTCCCATAGAGCTTCTGCCAGGCCGTGTTGTAGATCTCTTCCCCCTGCCAGACCCGTTCCTGCTCAGGTGCGACGAAGCGCTCGAGGGCGGCGTCCGAGTTCATATAGCCGAGGTCACGGTAGCGCTGGTAGCGGCGGCGGAGCGCCTCTTCGGGTGCGGGCCATTCGTTCAGAGCGCGGAAGAGTTCGCACACGAACCAGAGCTGGTAAGCCTTGGGATAGTCGCTCCAGGTGCCGCCGAGGATGATGAGCTCGACCTTGTCGGTCGCATGCCCCATTTGCTCCAGGGCCTTGAGGCGCAGCGCCACCTGAAGATACGGGTCGAAGAAGTTCTGCTCTGCCCTCTGGCAGGCCGGCTCGTGGCAGAGATAGCTTTTCGGCATCCTCAGGTCTGCCGGACAGTAGAGACAGTTCGAGGAACAGGGCCAGGGACGGGTAATCACGGTGATCGTGGCGACACCCGACGCGGTGCGCCTTGGCTTCATCTGGAGGCTTGCATGGAGGCGCGCCTTGAGGGCAGAGTCGACCTGCCAGCCTGCCCAGAGCTCGGGCCTCTCTTCCTCGATCCTGATGCAGGCAGGAAGAAGGCTCCTCTTGCTGAAGCGCTGGTTCCCAGGAAGCTCCCTGCTGTGGCGGCGCATGATGCGGTCCAGCTCGGCCGGGGATAAGGGGCGTTCGCCGGGGATGGCACGCAGGTGCTCGATTATGTCATGTATCAGCTCTTCCATGGCTCTGCATTATAGGGGCAGGAGCAGGGCGGAAGGGAATGGATGCGCACTTCCATCCTGAAAGCGGAAGAGGGAATTGTCAGCCGAAGAGCGAGCCGTTGTACTTCACGATGGCGCGGCAGGCAAGAGCCGTTGATGCAAGAAGCACGGTCACCAGGATGGCGGTGGCGATTTCCTGGTACGGTGCAGGCAGAAGGAGCGTCGGTCCCAGGAGGATGACCGAGATGCCTGTGGCGGCAAGCCAGCGTCCGCTCTCGAGCGCAAGCGCCGGACGTGCTTCTTCAGGTACGTTCACTGTATGGTAGCTGTGGAGCAGACGCACCGATCCTGTCTTCATCTGCCAGAGAGCCATACCCAGGATGAGGGCCCCGACGATGATGCTGACGATGCATCCTGCTGTGACTTCCATCGTGGCCTCCCTGAGCAGACGTCTGAATGGAGAATATTCTAACGGAAAAAGGCGCACAGGGGCAGGTGCCTCTGTGCGCCTTGGAGAGGAGGCAAAGATCCGAGTCGCTGGACCTTATGCGGCAGCCTCTGCCTTCTTGTTCGAAGGAAGGCTATAGGCTTCGCCTCCGTTGTAGACCTCTTCGTCGACGAGGCCTTCGGTGCGGGCAACGATCAGCGATGCCTCGGCAGCGCCGACGACGTTCGTGGCGGTACGGCCCATATCGACGATGGAGGAGATGGGGGCGACGAGGGCAATCGTCTCGACGGGCAGGCCCAGTGCCGCAAGCAGGGCGGTCGCCGTGATCGTGGCTGTGCCAGGGACGCCGACCGTGCCGATGGAGACGACGAGGGTGAGCAGGACCAGCAGGACATACTGGCCAGGCGTGAAGACAGTGCCGGTGGCGTTCAGGGCAAAGAGGGCAACGAGCGTTGGCCACATGCCAGCGCAGCCGGGCATGCCGAGGTTGGCACCAAGGCCGGCCGTGAAGGAAGCCACGTCCTCATCCACGCCGAGGTTCTTGGTAAGCGAGGAGACGGTGACAGGAATCGTGCCGACAGAGCTCTGCGTCGTGAAGGCGGTCACGGCCGCAGGGGCGATGCCACGGAAGAAGCGGGCAGGATTGAGCTTGCCGATGAGGGCGACGAAGGCAGATTCGACGCCGAAGAACTGGATTGCGAGGATCACATAGGCGACGACAAGGACGCCGACCAGGGGCAGGAGCGTCGCGACATCGGCACGGCCGACTGCACGGCCGATGAGGGAGACGACAGCGTACGGCGTGAAGGAGACGATCCAGCTCACGGCGTTGCCGAGGACGGAGTTCGTGGCATCGACGAAGGCCTTGAACGGCTTCACGTCCACTGCCTTCTCGGACGGCGCCTCCTTCTGCTTCTGAACGAGGCGGTTGTAGGCGGCAGCGACAATCAGGGCAAAGACGATGATGGGGACGACGGCGTTGTTCGTCCAGGAAGTGGCGAGGTTCTGCGGGAAGAGGCCGACGATTGTGTCCGTGACGGATGGCACGGTCTTTGCGTCGTAGCTCACAGCGTCAAGCGAGAAGCCCTGGCCGATGTGGAGCGGCAGCGCGATGAGGAGCGTGAGCAGCGTTGCTGTCAGCGTGTTGAGGAGCAGGAACAGGACGGACTTCCAGCCGATGGCCTTGATGTGCACGAGGTCGGAGAGGTTCGTGATCGACGCGATGATCGAGAAGAAGAGCAGCGGCACGACCATGGCAGAGATCACGTTGGCATAGATAGTACCGACGAGAGCGTAGTAGGTGTAGGATCCGCCGAAGGCAAGGCCGAGCACGACGCCCAGGCCGGTTGCCAGAAGGACGCGTGCGCCGAAGCCCCACCGGAAGCGCCGTTTCAGGACAGCAAGCAGCGCGAAGAAGGCTGCGGCGACAATGAGGGCGGCAAAGGCCGATGCATCGAATTCCATATCAGGTTCCTTTCTGCGTCAATAAAAAAGGGCAGGTCCATAAGGGCCTGCCCGAAAGAGCCGATCTGTGCATGCCAGCAGCTAGCGCCGACATCGCGCAGAGGTCCCGGACAGGCACCTGTCACAGCACATGCACATCGAGCTCGCCATGATGCTACGTGCGTTAAGCATGGTGTGTCTCCTCTCCGGGTCTCTCAATTCCTACTTAACTGCTTGGTGTTACACAGTAAAGCGCTTCTTCCCATGGATTGCAAGAACAAATTCCGAGCATCGTGATAGGAATTGCAGAGGGCCAGGAATCTCTTTTCCCGCTAGCGGGAGACGTCCCGAAGATGCCGGTGCCCTGCATGCGTAGCCTTGCGGACCAGGAAGCGGAAGAAGCCTATGGGCTCGATGCCGGCAAGGCCATCGTCTCCGGATCCAAAGAGCTCGGAATCGATTCGGCAGGCTGGCACCTGGTCTCCTTATGACCTTATTCCAGGTCCTGTCTGCTGCTCTTCTTCAAGGCACCAGAGGGCAATGCGTGTGACAAGGTCGGCATCGATTGCGCCGTAGGGAATCCGGATGCTGCCTTTGCTCGAGACATATCTGCCGTCCAGCTCGTCCTTGAAGTGACGGACGGCAGCATCCCCCGGATAGAGCCCGATATGGTGCTTGGCTGCAGCGAAGTGGATGAGATTGTGTCCTTGCCATAAGGTGGGCATGCTCCAGGAGATCCTCTCCTCGGCGTCGGGCAGCGCCCTTCTCAGAATGCCGCGCATCTGCTCAAGCTCCGGACGTATGTCCTCTGGCTGCCGGGCAAGGTATTCATCGACGCTCAGGGGCTTTTTGCCGCACCAGTGGGACTGGTTCGTGCGGGCAAAGGTCCGCCCGCACTTGGGGCATGTCCACATCGGCTGCTCCTTTCACATGTTCGATGCCGGCGTCAGCAGCCGGCTTTCCCTAGAGCCGCGTGACGGTCTCGGAGAGCTCCTTGCGCGAGTTGTGGTTGGGAAGCGGGTGCGTGCCTTCGGCTGCATAGCCCAGATCGATTGCGCAGAGGACCTTCTCGTTCTCCGGCAGTCCGAAGACACGCGCGGCCTCTTCGGGATTGAGGCGGTTCACCCAGCAGGAGTCGACGCCTTCGGCTGCGGCTGCAAGGATCATGTGTGTCGCCACGATGCTCGCATCCTCTACGCCCGAAGTGCGTTCGCTTCCGGGGTAGGTATAGACATTGCTGCTGTCGAACGCGACGAGAAGGACGGTCGGCGCTCCATAGCGGCAGGGGGTGAGGCTATCGAGCTTCTCGAGGGCCTCTTTGGATTGCAGCACGTAGATGTGCTGCTCCTGCAGGTTCTTTGCGGTCGGCGCTACGCGTCCTGCTTCGAGGATCTGCGTAAGCTTGTCCTCCTCAACGGCGCGGCTGCTGTACTTCTTGCAGGAATAGCGGTTCTTGATCGTGTCAGTGAATTCCATGGGCAATCCTTTTCGTACTAGGCGGGCCCGTGCGGGCGCTTATGCCCAGTGTAGTGGCATTCCGGGTGTGCAGCAGGAAGCATGCGGCAGGAGAGCAGAAGATGCTGCCTGCATAGCCGGACCATGAGACGGCCCGCTCCTCGCAATTCTTGAAGGTCCGCTTCGAGGCAGGCTGGCATAATGGAGCGGGCCAGAAACCAGAAAGGGGCCATGCATATGGATCTTGAAGAGGTCGAGGAGCGCTCCTGCGCCCTGAGGAGGCGCTATCACGAGCTCGAGCAGGAGCTCCACGGCTCGGTGTGGAGCATCGAGGAGGATGCGCTTGCCTTCCTGACCGATGCCGGCATCGTCGGACGCCTTGCGATGGACCATGAAGGGCGCTGGCCCAGCGCCGAGGCAGACAGGCTCCCTGCCAAGATAGGCGAATGTGTCTGGTGGCTTGCCGTGCTGGCAGAGCGCATGGACCTCGATATCGAAGACTGCGTGGGCGGCTTTCTGGCAGAGCGGGAAGAAGCGCTGCTGGGCGCATCGGACAGAAGCGGACAGGGCGCATGAGCGAGGATCCTCTGTCCCGAGACCAGGCAGATCCGGCGCTTGCCAGACGCCTGGTGCAGCTGACCGAGGCATTCTATGCGCAGGAAGCGCAGTCTTTCTCCAGTACGAGAAAAGCTGCCTGGGAAGGCTGGAGAAAGATCTTCAGCCTTCTGGCAGCCGAAGGAAGGCCGTCGCTTTCCGTGACCGATGTAGCTTCAGGCAATGGACGCTTCGGCCGTGCGCTGGCAGAGGCGCTTCCGCAGGTCCGCATACGCTATCAGGCCATCGATTCCTGTGCGCCGCTGATGGACGAGGCGCCAGGCTGGCCTGCTTCGATCGAAGCTGCCTGCTTCGAGCAAGATCTCATCACGCCGCTCCTCGAGGGAGCAAAAGCCCTTCCTTCTGGCATCGAGTCGGCAGACCTTCTCTGCTGCTTCGGCTTCCTGCATCATGTACCCGGCGCGGGGCTGCGCCTGCGCTTCGTGCAGGAGCTGGTGGACGCCACGGCAGCAGGCGGCATCGTCGCGCTTGCCCTCTGGCGCTTTGCGGACAGTCCGGCAGGGGCACAGAAGGCGGAGGCAGCGACACGGAGAGCCTGCCAGGAGCTTGGTTTTGCCCGGGATGCGCTGGAGCCGGGAGACTATCTTCTGGGCTGGCAGGGAAAGCCGGGCGTCTGGCGCTACTGCCATAGCTTCACGGAACATGAGGCGCAGGAGCTTGCCCATGCGGTCAGAGGCCAGGCCTCTGTTGTGGCCTCATATCTGGCCGACGGGAAGACCCATGACCAGAACTGCTACCTCGTGCTCAGGAAGAGGGCATAAGGCGCAGCTGCCATGCAGGCTCTGCCAGAATGCCGGGACAGGTCCGATGCACGCAAGAAGGAAACAGGCCCGCTGCAGCGGCTGTGCAGCAGGCCTGTGGATGTCTCAGCTCAGAGACGGGATATCAGGCTTCGAGCAGCTTCTCGAGCTCCTGGCGGACGGCGACGATGAAGCCTGCCGTATCGAGCGTCTGAGGGTTCGGGAGCTTCGTGATGCGGGCGAGATCTCCTGTCATCCTGCCGGACTCGATCGTGGCAAGCGTTGCCTGCTCGAGCCTGTCTGCAAAGTCTGCAA
This sequence comes from Olsenella kribbiana, assembly GCF_036408795.1. Lineage (NCBI taxonomy): Bacteria > Bacillati > Actinomycetota > Coriobacteriia > Coriobacteriales > Atopobiaceae > Olsenella > Olsenella kribbiana. The sequence continues at coordinate 142,334 of NZ_JAZGJP010000004.1, read as the reverse complement.
GGGCAGGGGTGCCATCGAGCTCGGCACGCTTCCTCAGAGCGCCCGTCCAGGCAAAGATCGTGGCGACAGAGTTCGTCGAGGTCGTCTCGCCCTTGAGATACTTGTAGTAGTGGCGCTGCACCGTGCCATGCGCTGCTTCGTATTCGAAATAGCCATGCGGGCTCACGAGCACTGATGTCATGAGCGCGAGCGAGCCGAAGGCGCTCGAGAGCATGTCGCTCATCACGTCGCCGTCGTAGTTCTTGCAGGCCCAGACAAAGCCGCCCTCGCTCTTCATGATGCGGGCAACGACGTCGTCGATCAAGGTGTAGAAGTACGTGAGGCCTGCCTCCTCGAAGCGCTCCCTGTACTCCTTCTCATAGACATCGGCGAAGATGTCCTTGAAGCGGTGGTCATAGGTCTTCGAGATCGTGTCCTTCGTCGCAAACCAGAGGTCCTGGTGTACTGACAGGGCATAGGAGAAGCAGGAGCGTGCGAAGCTCGTGATCGACGAGTCGAGGTTGTGCATGCCTTCGACGACGCCTGGCTCCGTGAACTCATGGACGAGCGTGCGGGTTTCGGTGCCATCTGCTGCCGTATAGACAAGCTCGACCTTGCCCGGCCCCGGGATGCGCATTTCGGCGTCGCGGTAGACATCGCCGTAGGCGTGACGGGCAATCGTGATTGGCTTCTTCCAGTTGGAAACGACAGGCTCGATGCCCTTCACGATGATGGGGGCACGGAAGACCGTGCCGTCGAGCATGGCGCGGATCGTGCCGTTCGGGCTCTTCCACATCTTGTGGAGGTCGTACTCCTTCACGCGGGCTGCGTTCGGTGTGATTGTCGCGCACTTGACGGCGACGCCCAGGCGCTTCGTTGCCTCTGCTGCATCGATCGTGACCTGGTCTTCGGTCTCGTCCCTGTGCTTGAGTCCGAGGTCATAGTATTCGGTCTTGAGGTCCACGAACGGCTCCAGAAGCTCATCCTTGATGAGCTGCCAGATGATGCGGGTCATCTCGTCGCCGTCCATCTCGACAAGCGGCGTCTTCATCTCGATCTTTGCCATGTTCTCTCCTTCGAGGGGATGTTCAAGCCATAACTCAAGATTGCATCTCTTCCAGTCTAGATGCTCCTATCTCTTGGGCTGAAAATGGATACGCACTGTAAACGAAGGCAGCAGAGGCATCAGGTATGCTTGAGAGGTCAATGAGCAGCCAAGGAGCGCAGCATGTCGGATATCCTTTTCTATCTCGCAGAGCCTGAGACCGTCGTCGTGTTCGATATCGATGGAGTGCTTGCACCCTATGAGTTCGGCGAGCTTTCTCATGCAGCCTGCCTTGACGGAGACTGGAAGACCTATGTGCTTGAAGAGCACCCCTATGCCCATATCCGTCCTGTCCCTCAGATCCAGCGCTTCATCGAGAAGAAGGGGCGCACACGCGTCTTTGCCTGCTCGGTCGCAGAAGACTATGAGGAGGAGGGGAAGCGCGATTTCGTCGTTGCGAACTACGGTCTTCCTGCCGACCACGTGAAGCTCGTCCGGAGCAAGAGCGACAAGGTGGCGGAGCTCAGAGCCTTGGCAAAAGAGTTCTGCGCGTCCGAGCGGCGCGTCGCGCTTGTCGAGGACACGGTAAAGACGCTCGACGAGGTGGCCCGAAAGACCGGATGCACGACCGTCCATGTCTCGTCCTTCTTCTTTGCATAGAACGCTGATCCGCACGAGAAAGGTGCGCCAATGATTCTCGACCGCAGCGAACTCAAGCTCTTCCATGCTGCCATGGCCCTCATCGAGTTCGAGGGGAACAAGCGGCTCCATATCGTGCCACACAGCATCAAGTACGAGCCTCCTGCACCGGATGATGAGGCAGAGCTCCTCGATGCTATCTTCCATTCGCCTGAGGTGCTCAAGGACATCGCGGGGCATCTTCCGCCCCAGACGCCGCGCAAGGTCGCAGACCTTATCCAGAGCTGGCAGCATCCGCTGACAGGCAAGTTCACGGTCGTACAGCTTGGGCCAGAACCGCTCTTCCTTGGCTTCGATCGCGCTTTCGCCGTCGCAGGCATCACCCATTCGATTGCAAGCGTGGTGGGCAAGTTCCCGGCTGCGGTCGATACGGTGCTTCTGCCTTTCGGGCGCTTCATTGTCTACGACGCCTATCTCCAGACCTACGACATGGGCTTTTCGGAACGCATAAAGGCCATGTTTGCTGATGAGGCGGCACGCTGCAAGAAGGAGGGGCTTATCGTCCGGGATGGGCGCGAACTTGCAAAGAACGCGGAGAGCTGGATGGAAGATGCCCACCGCCATCTCGAGGAGCATGAGAGGCATCAGAAAGAGCTTGAAGAGAAAGATGAGATGCCGGAAGGCTGCCACAGAGGTGCGCTTGCCGGACTCTCTCCTGACGAGCGCGAGCGTGCTGCGAAAGCCGCAAGCGATGCTGCCTTCGACAGGGCGGATGCTTCCTCTGCTGACGAGCTGCGCCAGAAGCTCCTTGGAAAGCTATCGAAGAAGGGCCAGCCGGTGCATGCCCTTGCAGAGCAGCTTTCCTGCCTCAGCAAGGCCCGCCTCCAGGAGCTTGGACGCGCACTGGACCTCACACGCCTCTCGAAGCTCAGGAAGGACGAGCTGGTGCAGCTTGTGGCAGAAGCGCTCGAGCAGAACCCGCGGTTTGATGAGGTGCTCTCCATCTGCTTTCCGGAGGAGTTCAGGGCAGTACGCGATGCAGTGGCTGCGGGCGGCGTGAAGGAATTCGATCTCGAGGATCCCAGAGAGCTTCATGCTGCGTGCCGCATGCCGGAGCTTGTCGGTCTTGGCATGCTCTTCGTCTCGGGCACGAAGGCGAGCTTTGCCCTCTCCGATCTGTTCATGTCTCAGGCGCCATCGCTTGACTGGGATGGAATCGAAGCGCGGGTGCAGCAGGGACAGCGGATCTTCGACCATATCGGTGCTGCGGTCTATCTCAGAGGCATCATGCTGGCTCTCGATGCGAATGACGAGTTCGGCGAGGGCCTTTCCGGCAACGAGGTGATCGATATCATTGCCCGCTATATGCAGGCAGGCTACGCAGGATTTGCAATCATGTCGTTCGAAGGAGATCCAGATGAGCTCTATCTGGTGGATGGCTCCCTCTGCGACAGCTGCTATCCGCCTGATGGGGACAGCGAATGGACGGAAGGCCTTCTGCTCGACCAGGAGATGGATCCTCTGATAGAGGACATCCTGGACGGCCAGCAGGGCAAAGAGCCCCGGCCGCTTCCAGAAGGTGTCGAGAATGATGCAGATGTCGAGGAATGGATGCTCAGGATTCCTGAGGTCCAGGAGCTCAGGAGCTATCTCGACGCCCATGTGCCAGACGATGCAGATGACTATTTCTTCGCGGACGATGTGGTAGAGGAGTTCCTCTACGATATGCGCTTCGGCATGCCTGGCACGAATTCCATCCAGCACTACCTGAATATCCTTGATGAATACGGATTCGTGCCGACCGAGGCGGTGCTTACGCAGCTCCTGAACAGGATCATGAAGATGATGAATGCGGTGCCGATCTGGCCGAACAATGGCTGGTCGCCGAATGAGCTGTTCCATCGCAATCCGGAAAAGGACTCAGACATTCAGATGGATACGACGCGGATCGTTTGATGGGAATGCGGGCAGGAGACAGAAGGGCTTGTCTCCTGCCCGCTCTGCCTTACTCGAGGATTATCTCTGCCTACCGCTTCATGCGCTCTTGGAGTTCTTCGCTCATGCCGTCAAGGTCTTCGAGCGTGATCGCTCCTTCGGCAAGAAGCTCGTGGAGCACATTGTCCATGGTCGAGCGCGAGAGGGTGCATTCCACGCATGCCATCCTCCGGTCCTTCCTGATGCGCCCGTCGAGCTTCCAGAAGCGCTCGGATGCTGGCTTGGAATCATCAGACAGGATCTCCTGGTACTCATGGCAGAGCCGCTCCATTGCCTGTGCCTGCCATTGGGGAAGCAGCTTCCGGAAGAGCTTCCAGTCAGATTCCTTCACGCCTCCTGACATTATCCCTCCTCTCTTTCATCTGGTACGAGCCAGCCAAGATGCTGCTCGACCAGAAGCCTCAGCGATGCTGCGATCTCCTCATACCCTGGCACTGTCTCATGCAGAAGTTCGGGCAGATCTTTTCGGCCAGGGGATTCGAGCCGGCGTGTTACCGCTTCCGTGCAGGCTAGGGCTTTGCCGGAGCATGGATAAGAGCATGAAGCCATCTGCCGCGGGTGACCCTTCTTGCCAGTGCCTTGCATGCTATGGAGAAACTGTCCAGAAGAGAAGCCTTGTCTTTCTCGTGTTCCTGACCCGTATGGACGAGCTGTGGTCCTGCTGTTTCTGCAGGAATCCATGCGTGCTCTGCATGAGCTTCTCGCTCGTTTCCGACCATTCGGAGCTGATGTGTCGCCAGAGCAGAAAATGTGGCTCGGCTCTCATTGACCGCTGAATCGGCATTTTCTATACTTCTTCTTGAACATATGAGCAGACATTCATATGCACAGGAAAGAGACAGTGCCAAAGGGCACTGGGCCGGGAAAGCCACGCTTTCCAGAAAGGAGAGGGCCATGGGATGCAGCTGCTGCGGACATGACGCTCACGACCACGACGAAGACGAGAAGAAGCCCTGCTCGTGCTGCGAGGCAGACGAGGAGGACGAGGACGACGATGATGAGGACCCAGCTGTCCTCAAGAAGAAGATCCTGATTTCGGCACTGCTTCTTGTCGCTGCCGTCATCGTCACCAAGGTCTGGGAATTCCCGCTCATCGTCCAGCTCATCTTCTTCCTGCCGTCCTATCTTGTCGCTGGAGGGTCTGTCCTCAAGGAGGCAGGGGAGAACATCGTAGAGGGCCATCCCTTCGACGAGGACTTCCTTATGGCAGTCGCTACGGTCGGAGCGCTTCTGATAGGCTTCATTCCGGGTGGCGAGCCCATGTTCGCCGAAGCCGTCTTCGTGATGCTCTTCTTCCAGGTAGGAGAGCTCTTTGAAGGCATCGCGGAAGGCAATTCACGCCGCTCGATCTCCCAGCTCATGGATATCCGCCCCGACACGGCCAATGTCGAGCGCGATGGCGAGGTCAAGGTCGTCGACCCTGATGATGTCGAGGTCGGCGAGACCATCGTTATCCGTCCGGGCGAGAAGGTGCCGATGGACGGCGTCATCCTCGAGGGCTCCTCGAGCCTCAACACGGTTGCCATCACGGGCGAATCCGCTCCGCGCGATGTCATCCCCGGCGATGCTATCATCTCCGGCTGCGTCAATGTCTCGGGAGTCCTGCGCGTCAAGGTCATGAAGGCCTTCGGCGAGTCCACGGCTGCAAAGATCTTGGACCTCGTCGAGCATGCAGGCCAGAGCAAGTCGCGCTCTGAGAACTTCATCACCCGCTTCGCGAAGGTCTATACGCCGATTGTCGTCTATGCTGCCATCGCTGTCGCGTTCCTGCCGCCCCTCTTCTCGGGAGACTTCGGCGCGAACTTCGCGACGTGGCTCCTGCGTGCCTTGACGTTCCTCGTCGTGTCCTGCCCCTGTGCGCTTGTGCTCTCCGTGCCGCTCACCTTCTTCGGCGGCATCGGCGGCGCTTCGAAGCAGGGCATCCTGATCAAGGGCTCCACCTTCATGGATGCGCTTGCGACGGCTGACACGATCGTGTTCGACAAGACCGGCACGCTCACGAAAGGCACGTTCGTCGTGAGCGCCGTGCACCCTGACAAGGTGGATGAGAAGGAGCTCCTGCATCTGGCAGCGCATGTCGAACAGTTCTCGACGCACCCGATTGCGGCAGCGCTGCGCTCTGCCTTCCCCTGTGTCGGCGATGGCTGCGAGATCAAGGACACGACCGAGATTGCCGGCCAGGGCATCGTGGCCACGGTCGCAGGCAAGAGGGTCGCGGTCGGCAATACCCGTCTCATGGACGCCGAAGGTGCGAAGTGGCATGTGTGCGAGCATGACATGGGAACGTGCATCCATGTCGCAATCGACCATAGGTATGCGGGACATATCGTGATCTCCGACGAGGTCAAGCCAGATGCAGCAGAAGCCATCCGTGACATGAAGGCAGAAGGCGTCCTCAAGACCGTCATGCTCACGGGCGACCGCGAGGAAGTGGCGCATGATGTGGCCACAGAGCTCGGGCTCGACGAATACCGGAGCGGCCTTCTTCCGCAGGACAAGGTTGCCGAGGTGGAGAAGCTCCTCTCTGCGAAGCCGGAAGGCACCTCGCTTGCCTTCGTCGGTGACGGCATCAACGACGCGCCGGTGCTTGCCCGTGCCGATGTGGGCATCGCGATGGGCGCTCTCGGCTCTGACGCTGCCATCGAGGCGGCAGATGTCGTCCTTATGGATGACAAGCCGTCGAAGGTCGCCCTTGCCATCCGCATCGCACGGCGGACCATCAAGATTGCGCGCGAAAACATCGTCTTCGCGATTGCCGTGAAGATCGCGATCCTCATCCTTGCTCTTTTCGGTCTCGCCCCGATGTGGCTTGCCGTCTTCGGCGACGTGGGCGTGATGGTGCTCTGCGTCCTCAATGCGACCAGGGCCCTGAAGTAGCACAGAGATCCTAGCCGCAAGATGCCCGCCCTGCTGCTCTGGCAGGGCGGGCATTGTCTTGCCGCTTCTCCATTTATTGAAAGTGGCATAGGTGCCGGTATCGCTCGATGGCAGACATCGGTGAATCTGCTGGCATGCGGAGCAGCTCTGGCAGCTTGGTTGCTTCTATTTCACAAAAGCAGAACAAGTGCCGCTTTCGTGAAACGAAGCCCAGAGGACACTTGCCTTCAGGCAGAAAGGTACAGGGAGGGCACAGCGGTGCATGAAGCTGGTCTTGCGTCCGTCCTGCTAGCCCACAGAGCATCCATTGCCGTAGTCTGTCCCACGAAGAGGAGCATGTGCCAGTCTATGCAGCTCGGCCTTGACGTTTCTTTCTCTTTCTTTCTCACATGGGGAAAGAAAGAGAAAGATAGAAGCATGGTGCGATTCGAGAACCAAGGCACCGAATTCAAGCAGGAATATACGCCGTCAATATAGAAGGAGGTCGTAGTCCTCATCAATGCTGCCGGTGGCACCGCAAGGACGCAGCGATGAAGACGCTTCCCCCGATGGGCGATAGCAATGGTTGTCCATCTGGTGCTGGCGGTTCTTGAGACGGTCTCGCCGCTGCCGGTGTCGGCCTGTATTGCGAGGCTGTTCAGCATGGATCCGTGCGCGTCCCTGCTCCGTCATGAACGTGCTGCGGCTATGGCAAGAACGCTGCCTCTGTTCTGAGAATCCGTTTGAAGATGGTCGATGGAAGCATATCTTGTGTCCACCCTGTCCTCTTGACGGGGCGGATACTGTTTATCTCGATGCCACTTCACGAAACTGGCACGTGTACCAGTTTCGATAAATAAAATCCCTATCTCTCAAGGCTCTTCTCATCCAGCAGGAAATCGAGCACGTTCATGAAAGTGATTCCTTGCTCATCATGCCACGTCTTGGTCGGCGTCCCTACAAGAATGATCTTGCGGAAGGAGTCTGGCACTCTTACAAGGGAAGCCTCTTCCTGATGACGTTTCTCCTCGTCAGGCAGTGCGTAGGCTGACTGAATGTAGTACTTGCTGCTGCCCCGGGTGGCGACGAAATCTATTTCAAGCTGCTTGCGTTTCAGAATGCCTGCATCATTTCGTTCGCGCACGGGAACGACGCCGACATCTACAAGCATTCCTCTCGAACGCAGTTCGTTGAAGATGATGTTTTCCATCAGATGAGTCTCTTCGACCTGTCTGAAGCCAAGGCGTGCATTGCGAAGTCCTACGTCCTCGAAATAGTATTTCTTGGGGGAACCGATATAGTGACGTCCTTTTACATCGAAGCGGACTGCCTCTTCAATCAGGAATGAATCTTCGAGATACCCGATGTATGCCTGCACGGTGCTCGGACTGAGTGTTGATCCATGGACACTCCTGAACGTCGCTGCAATCTTGGTGGGATTGGTAAGCGAGCCAACGGAAGAGGCAAGCACGTCTACAAGCTCATCGAGCTCGACGCTGTTCTTGATTCGGTTGTGGTCGAGGATGTCTTTGAGGTACGTCTCGGTGAAAAGTGCCTGCAGATAGGATGCTTTCTGCTCATCCGTCTGCATGGTAGCTGCCAGCGGCATCCCGCCGTACATGAGGTATTCCGCCCAGGCATCATATCTGTTTCCGCTATAGGTCTGCATGAACTCGGAGAAGCTCAGTGGCTGAATTCGTACTTCATCACCGCGGCCACGGAATTCGGTAATCACATCGCTTGAAAGGAACTTTGAATTGCTGCCGGTGACATATACATCGATGTTGTCGATGTGCAGCAAGGAATTGAGGACTTCCTCGAAGCTATCGAGCATCTGCACCTCATCGAGCAGAAGGTAATAGAAACCTTCTCCCTGCATCTGCTCCTTTGCCCAGGACAGGAAGTAATCAGGGCTGCGGAATGCTGCATTCTCGCGCATATCGAATGCCATCTCGACAATGTGGTCTTGAGGAATGCCTTGATCGATGAGCCAGTTCCGGAAGAGTTTGAAGACTAGGTATGATTTGCCGCATCGGCGGGCACCGGTTATCACCTTGATCATGCCGTTGTGCATGCGGACCTGCAGACGTTTGAGGTACCGGTCTCTTCTGATTTCCATCCGTGCCTTATTTCATAAAAGTGGAACATGTGCCAGTTACGATAAATATACCTCATAACAGGAACATATGGGCAAGCTGAATGCCAGACGATAACAAAGATGCCTATTTAATGAAAACGGTATATGCGCCACTTTTGCAAAATGGGAATCTATGACATTGCCTGGTCAAGGCAAAGCCCGCATCGGAAGCGTTCCGGTGCGGGCTTCGGGCAATGATTGCTGCCAGTTCAGCTACCTGTTGTGGACATAGTAGCCCTCGCCGTGCTTCTTCTTGTAGTCTCTCATGTTCCTGACCGTGTTCTCCATGCCATACGGCACGTAGTTCATATTCTCCAGGTCATGCGGCAGGTATCTCGAGAGGGAGAGCTCCGCGGTCTGCACAGGATTGGTGGGTGCCGGATCTTCCGGGATGGCGCAGAGGCCCAGGACCTTCGCGCCCTGTGCCGTGAGCCTCTCCTCATAGCCTGTCACCGGCTCGTCGGGAAGCTTGCTTCTCGTATCGTCTGTCTTCCAGACGAGGCGGTAGTTCGCAAGCGGCAACTGCGTGAGCGTGAAGTCGAAGAAGGGCTGGGAGTCGGTCTTGAGGACAATCGGGGCGCCGGGAGCAAGGACACGGCGGTAGTCCATGAGGCGGTCCAGGATCGTGAGGCGGTATTCGGCGAAGCGCTTCTTCGGGAAGGGTGTCGGGAAGTTGATGTGGATGCAGGAGAGCTCGCCTTCTCCAAAGAACTCAGGCACATCGTTTCCCATGCCAGGCACGAAGAGGGTGTTGGGGAGCTTCTCTTCCAAGGCAAGCTGCGCGGCATAGGCGATGCAGACAGGTTCGGTGTCGATGCCGATATAGAGCGTATCAGGGTGCATCTTTGCCATCCCGCAGGCAAAGGCGCCCTTGCCGCAGCCGAGGTCGAGCTCTACCTTGCTGAAGCGCCCAAGTCCGCTCTCGTCGAGCGGATGGCAGGCTTCTGCCCATCTGCCGGCATATTTCCGGGGCTCGGTCTCGATTGCGTCGGCATATCTAGCAAGCCGCTCCTCGAGCACGAAGTGCTTGGGCATGCGGGCATGGACCTTGTGAAGCTTGTGCATGGGACTCCTTGTCTGGAACGCGATTTTCCTTCTGCATGCTAATGCACGGAGGAGTGCCTGAGCTTCTTGTTCCTGAACGTACAGAGAAAGAACCCCGCAGCGGCTGCTGCGGGGTTCTGGTGTGGCATATGCGAATGCGGCAGCTACTCGCCGTCTTCCTCCTGCATGGCCTGGAGCGTGCTCATGAGGGCAGGAATGACCTGCTTCTTGCGGGAGACGACGCCCGGAAGCGTGGCAATGCCGTCAACGGGCTTCACGCCGAAGGCGCGCGAGACGATGGCCTCGGTGTTCGGGCCGGAGTAGAGGAGCTCCGTCGTCTGGGACTTCACGTCCGTGAACATGTAGAACACCATCGGGATATCGTTGGCGGAGGCGCCATCCGGCAGGTACGGTCCGACAAGGGCCTCTGCGGCCTTCCTCGATCCTTCTGTCATGAACGAGCCCTGGCCGACGCCGAAGCGGACATGGCCGCGGCTGAAGACCTTGAAGTCGGAGCCGAAGACTTCCTCTGCCGTGCGGCCCGTGAGGTCGGCACCGGCATCGAACATCTGGTCAGCATACGTGTCGATATCGACACCGGCAATCTTTGCGAGCTCCTTGCCCACATAGACGTCCCTCGGCGTGCAGGTCGGGGAGCGGAAGGCGAGCGTGTCGGAGAGGATGGCAGAGAGCATGAGGCCAGCGATGTTGGCCGGGATATCGATGCCCCTCTCCTGGTAGATGTCGTAGACGATCGTGCAGGTGCAGCCCACCGGGACATTCCTGAAGTAGGCAGGGGCCTCGGTCTCGATCGTGCCGATGCGGTGATGGTCGATGATCTCCATGATCGTGGCCTGCTCGAGGCCGTCGACCGCCTGGCTGCGCTCGTTGTGGTCGACGAGGATCACATGCTTCTTGCGCGCAGAGAGGAGGTTGGAGCTCGAGACCATGCCGGAATAGCAGCCGTCCTCGTCGAGGACCGGGAAGTAGCGGTGGCGGGAGGAGGACATTGCCTTGCGGGCGTCGTCGACGGTCGTGTTCACGCTGAAGCGCAGGACCTTGTCGGCCGGAAGCATCTTGGCGCGGACCGGGATGGACATGGAGACGAGGCGTGCTGCTGCATAGGTGTCATACGGCGTCGTGATGATGGCGCAGCTGTTTGCCGCTGCTGCCTGCTGCACGACGTGGCTCACCTGGGCGCCGTTGCAGATGATGAGAAGGCCGATGCCAGATTCGACGGCGAAGCGCTGGGTCTCGTAGCGGTTCGTGACGAGCACGATGTCGCCCGGCTCGATGAGGCCTTCCATCATCTCAGGGGAGGTGCCGACGCGCACGTTGCCCCGGGTCACTTCCCCCTCGGGGTCGCCGAGCACGAGCTCGCCCTTGAGCGTTTCGACGATGTTGGCATACTTCGTCTTCGCATTGCTCACGACCAGCGTGTCGAAGATGTCCATGTTCGCGTTGGCGATATCCTTGACGGCGATGATGCCGAGCATCTTCTTCTCGTCGTCCGTGATGCAGAGGGTATCGACCTTGCCCGTGCCCATCGTGTTCCAGGCAGCGAACAGCGACATCTCGGAGTCGATGCCGGGCACCTTCTGGTAGGAGATGTCCTTGATCTGCGGACGCACGCTCGTGATCAGAGGCGGCTCCTCGAAGCCGAAGTGATCGAGCACGAAGGCGGTCTCGCGGTTCACGGCTCCGGCGCGGCGTGCTTCGTAGTACGTATCTCCAAGCTGGTTCTTGAGGTAGGCGTAGGAGATTGCGGAACAGATGCTGTCCGTATCCGGATGGAGGTGGCCGATTACATTGACCTTGCGGATGGTCTCGGGTTCGGACATGTGCGTGACTCCTTGTCGTCTTGTGCGGAGCGGGTAGGCAGATGGCATATGCTCAGCCCTGCTCTGCTGCTTTCCAGAAGGCACATGATTCAAGGCTCAGTATATGTGTGTGCTCCATTGTTAGCACCAACTGCCCGCGAGCGGGTCGGCGTGCGTCTCAAATGGATGAGGAAGGACCAATTATCACAACTTGTTCATGCAGAACGTGCATCTGTTAAGGGGCTTAGGCAGCAGGCGTCCGGTCGTGGTTGATTTCCTGATAGAAGAGCTGTGCGATCTCTTCGGTCGAGGTTCCCGTGCCCAGGGCCCACATCGTCTTTGCGACAAGCGCCTCTGTCGTCATGTCCCCGCCGAGCAGTATTCCTGGTCGGTCCTGGAATGCATGGCCAACCTCGTAGACGCCGAGGTCGAGCCCCTCTTCGGGCACCTGGGTCGTGAGCACGCAGGTCCTGCCGGACGCTACCCAGGAAAAGATCGCTTCCTGGAAGGCGTCTCCGTCGTAGTCGGGGATGCCGCCGATGCCGAAGGTCTCCAAGATCACAGCGTCGTAGTCGCGCTCGAGAAGATGGAAAATCGAAGGCCTGAGCTCGGGCGTGAGCTTCAAGACGAGCACACGCTCGTCGAGCGCGAAGTAGCGCCTGAGGTGGAGCCCCTCCTTCGAGGCGGGCTTTGCAAGGCCGCTCCAGATGACCCGGTTCTGCCGGATGTAGGCAAGTGTCGGATAGTTCATGCTCGTGAAGGCGTTGTAGCTCATCGTGCGCTGCTTGTGGGCACGCGTGCCGGCGATGGCCTTGCCATTGAAGACGATCGTGACCTCTCGGGCCGAGTCGTCTGTGGCAAAGAGGACGGACTGGTAGAGGTTGAGCTTTGCATCTGTGAAGGGCGCTGCCATCGGCTGCTGGGAGCCGGTGAGCACGATCGGCTTCGGCGAGTCCTCAAGCAGATAGGAGAGCGCTGCTGCCGTGTATGCCATCGTGTCGGTCCCGTGCAGCACGACGAACCCGTCATACTCCTCGTAGTGCGCAGCTATCGTGTCTGCAATCTGGAGCCAGTCGCGCGGGCGCATGTTCGTGCTGTCTATGTTCATGGGCTGCACGATATCGAGCTCTGCCAGCTCTGCGAGCTGCGGGACACGCTCGACGAGCTCTGTGCCTGTGAGTCCCGGGGCAAGTCCCGTGTCGTGGGGGAGCGAGGCGATGGTGCCGCCGGTCGCGACGATGAGTATGCGCTTCATAGCATCCTTTCTGGTAGAGCCGGGCCCATTCTAGCGGGTTTGCTTCCCTCTTGCGTGCCTTCTGCGCATTCGGGAGCAGACGCTTCAGGCTGGATGTATGGCTCCCGTACAATGAAATGGATATCGATAGACAAGGGAGCGGTGCGCTCCTCAGAACCGGAAGGACGTGATGGTCCTGTGGCAGAGTTCATCTACCAGATGCATCAGGCCCGCAAGGCATTCCAGGGCAAGGTCATCCTGGACGACGTGACGATGGGATTCTTCCCGGGCGCCAAGATCGGCGTCGTCGGCCCGAATGGCATGGGCAAGTCCACGCTCCTGAAGATCATGGCAGGGCTTGAGGACGTGTCTGCCGGCGAGGCGCGCCTGACGCCGGGCTACACGGTGGGACTTCTTGAGCAGGAGCCGCCGCTCGACGAAGACAAGACCGTGATCGAGAACATCAAGATGGCATACGGCGACCTGCTCGGAAAGATCGACCGCTTCAACCAGATCGGCGAGGAGATGGCGTCGCCTGATGCCGACTTCGATTCTCTGATGGCCGAGATGGGACGCCTCCAGGACGAGATCGACGCGGCGAATGGCTGGGACCTCGAAAGCCAGCTCTCGCAGGCTATGGATGCCCTCCAGTGCCCCGATCCAGACGAGCCGGTCACGCATCTCTCCGGCGGCGAGAGAAGGCGTGTCGCCCTCTGCAGGCTCCTTCTCGAGGCACCGGACCTGCTGCTTCTCGACGAGCCGACAAACCACCTCGATGCCGAGTCTGTCCTCTGGCTCGAGCAGTACCTCAAGAACTATCCAGGAGCAGTCCTCGCCGTCACGCATGACCGCTACTTCTTGGACGACGTCGCCGAGTGGATCTGCGAGGTCGACCGTGGCACGCTCTATCCCTACAAGGGCAACTACTCGACCTACCTCGAGACGAAGGCAGCCCGCCTCGAGATGGAAGGCAAGCAGAACGCGAAGCGTGCCAAGAAGATGAAGAGCGAGCTCCAGTGGGTGCGCTCCGGCGCGAAGGCCCGACAGGCCAAGAGCAAGGCACGTCTTGCTGCCTACGAGCAGATGGAGGCAGAGTCCAAGAACATCCGCACCGTCGACTTCACGGAGATCCATATCCCGGCAGGCCCGCGCCTCGGCTCCAAGGTCCTCGAGGCCACGCACCTCTCGAAGTCCTTCGGCGACCGTGTGCTGATCGACGATCTCACCTTCAGCCTTCCCCGGAATGGCATTGTCGGCGTGATCGGTCCGAACGGCGTCGGCAAGTCCACGCTCTTCAAGATGATCGTCGGGCAGGAGCAGCCTACAGGGGGCTCGCTCGAGCTCGGCGAGACCGTGAAGCTCTCCTATGTCGACCAGATGCGCGCAGGCATCGATCCTGACAAGAATGTCTGGGAGGTCGTCTCTGATGGCAACGACACGATCATCGTCGGCGAGACCGAGGTGCCGAGCCGTGCCTATGTGAGCGCCTTCGGCTTCAAGGGCCAGGACCAGCAGAAGCGTGCCGGCGTCCTTTCGGGCGGCGAGAGGAACCGCCTGAATCTTGCATTGACGCTTCGTCAGGGCGGAAACCTGCTCCTGCTCGACGAGCCGACAAACGACCTCGATACGGAGACCCTGGAATCCCTTGAAGAGGCGCTCCAGGAGTTTGCTGGCTGCGCTGTCATCACGAGCCACGACCGCTGGTTCATGGACCGTGTCGCGACGCACATCCTTGCCTGGGAGGGCACGGATGAAAATCCGGGTGCCTGGTACTGGTTCGAGGGCAACTTCGAGGCCTACCAGGAGAACCGCGAGAAGAGGCTCGGGCCTGACGCCTCACGCCCGCACTGCATCCACCGCAAGCTCACGCGCGACTAGGCGTCGAGGACAGCTTCAAGAATGAAGAAGGCCGGCATCTGGAGGGATGCCGGCCTTTGCGCGTCTCTGGACAGAATCTAGAAGGAGAGGCTCCAGAAGGTGGTCTTCACCTCGGGTGCTGCGTCCACGATGAAGGAATGCTGCTTCGGATAGAAGCGCGTCGAGAACGTGTACGGGACGCCTTCGAGGAAGACCTCGACAGAAGAGGCGTCCGTGACGATGCGGAGGCCTGAGAGCTCAGGAAGCTCTTCGAAGCGCTCGGCCCTCCCGGCACCGACAGAGTCCATGGACGGATCTTCGAATGCCATCCTGAACACATGTCCGTCCCAGGAGAGCTTGAGCTCATGGGCAATGGTTGCCGTGAAGGGCTGATTTGCATTCTCGATCTCGCAGTCGAAGGCAGGGGTACCCATATCGACGAAGGAGCCTTGTGCGGACTGCTCGTCTGTGCGGTGGGCGGCAAGCTCGCGGACAGGCTTCTGGACGACCTGGCCATCCTCGAAGGAGATCTCGCGGGGCAGCGTGAAGCAGTGCTGCCAGCCGTCAGCGATTGTGAGGTTCGTGACGCTCGGCGTATCGGGCATGCCCATCCAGCCAATCAGGATACGGCGTCCGTCATCTGCCGCAAACGTCTGTGGCGCATAGAAGTCGAAGCCGGCGTCCCAGAGCGTGAAGCCCGAGAACGAGAGATCTTCCTGGATGGGAGCGGAGAGCTCGAAGAAGCCGGACTGGTAGACATTGCGCCTGTCCCAGGCACCGCCGGAAAGGCCCTGCGGCGAGGTCGAGAGGATGTGGTGGGTCTCGCCGGCCTTGTCTGTGAGATCGAAGTAGTCGGGGCACTCCCACATGAAGCCGAAAGGCTTATCGGTCGTCAGGCGCTTCGCGAGCGCCCAGCGGTCGAGGTCGTCTGCGTGGAAGAGGAGGATCTCTCCGACATCGTCGGAGCGCCTTGCGCCCTGCACCATCCAGAAGCCGCCTCCGTCCTGCCAGACCTTGGGGTCGCGTACGTGGCAGGTGTCGTCTTCGGGGTAGTCAGAGTTTCTCATCACGACGCGCTTCGGCCCGAAATGGAGGCCATCTGTCGTGACGGTGTGGATCGTGTTCGCCTCGCGGCCCGTGCGGATGTAGTCGTAGCCATCCCGGTCTTCGAGCTTCACGTTGCCGGTATAGAAGATATGGATGCCGTCAGGCTGGACAAGCGCGCTTCCCGAATAGACGCCCGAGACATCGGATGGCTGGTCGGGGTAGAGAGGGCAGCCTTCATAGTGCCACTGGAGCAGGTCGGTGCTTGTTTGGTAGCCCCAGCACTTGACGCCGCCGTTCACATCGAAGGGTGCGTACTGGAAATAGGCACGGTAGCGGCCCTGATACTGGCAGAGGCCGTTGGGGTCGTTCAGCCAGCCCACGGGAGGCATCAAGTGGAAGAGCTCGCCCCATTCGCCGTGCGTGGCGCCCTGTTCCTTCTCCTGGCGCAGCCTGTCGAGATCGCGTTCAAGTGCAGTAGACATGCGGACACTCTCCTTGCGTCGGACCAATGCTTATGACCGTTCATCCACACTATAGTGAAATCGTTCTCATATTTCTATGAAAATGTGGTACGTATCTTGCAAGCGGATTGTTCCGGCGCAGGTGCCTTCAGGACATAGAATGGACGCTCGGAACGGTGCGGGAGGACATGTGGATATCAACACGATCGCGAAGATGGCGGGGGTTTCCCGCGCCACGGTGTCGCGCTACTTCAACAATGGCTATGTCTCGGAAGAGAAGCGCCGAACGATCGCGAAGGTCGTCGAGCAGACGGGATACGTCCCTTCCCAGCAGGCGCAGACGCTGCGTACCGGCAAGACGAACCTCGTCGGCGTGATCCTTCCGAAGGTGAACTCGTATGCCGTCGGCCGCATGCTGGCAGGCATCTCCCTCTCCTTTGCCGATACGCCCTATCAGATGCTTCTGGCAGACACGAACAACAACAAGGATGCCGAGGTGTCATATCTTCAGCTCTTCGCGAACAGGAACCAGGTCGACGGCCTCATCTTCATCGCCACGGTCTTCGACCAGGCCCATCTCGATGCAATAGCGGCCTTGAAGTGCCCGCTTGTCGTGCTCGGGCAGGACCTCGAGGGACATACGTCTGTCTACAATGACGACTATCGCTCCATGTACTGGCTCGTCAGGAAGGTCCTGAAGCACGGAGAGCATCCAGCCTATATCGGCGTTCTCGAAGAGGACGAATCCGCAGGCAAGGGCCGTCACAGAGGCTTTCTCGATGCCTGCCGGGATGCCGGGGTCGAGGTGCCGCCCCAAGCGCAGGCCGTGAGCGCCTTCACGCTCGATTCGGGCTATCTGTGCGCAGAGAAGATATTCGATGCCTACCCTGAGTGCGACACGCTCGTCTGTGCCTCTGACAACATCGCATATGGCGCCATGACGTGCGCAAAGGAGTACGGGAAGCGCGTGCCGGAAGATGTGCAGATCACCGGCGTGGGCGATGGGGACCTGTCACGTGTCGTGACGCCGACGCTCACGACGATCCATCACCACTACAAGACGGCCGGCAGGGAAGCCGCCCGCATCCTGCTCCAGGCCATGCAGGGAGCCCCCGAAGTCTCGCGCGAGATTCGTATGGGCTACGACATCCAGATCCGCAATTCCACCCGCTCCTAGGGTTAACGTTCCCAGCTTTTGGGCTCTTCTTAAGCAATTTCAAGACCGATTTTCTGTCACTGATACCGCTCGCCGACGAAAACATGCCGTTCACGCTCAGCAGTCAGGAAGCTCTGGTGTTTTTTCTGTTCGTGCGGTTTCATATCCATGTGAGAACGATTTCACAAACGTGCTCAAGCAATTGGGGATAGGGAAGAAGAGAAGGGAAGCACGCATGGCTCTTGATTACGCACAAGCTGCCAAGGAGGCCCTCGAGGCCGTTGGCGGCAAAGACAACATCGTGTCTGCCGCCCACTGTGCAACGCGTCTGCGCCTGGTCATCGCCGACAATGACAAGATCGACAAGGAGAAGCTCGAGAACGCCGTCGGTGCCAAGGGCAACTTCGAGGCATCCGGCCAGCTCCAGATCATCTATGGCACGGGCACGGTCGACAAGGTCTACGACGAGTTCATTAAGCAGTCCGGTGTGAGCGCCGCTTCGAAGGCAGAGGCGAAGGAAGCGGCAGCCAAGCAGGGCAACGCCTTCCAGCGTGCCATCAAGGTCCTCTCCGACGTCTTCGTGCCGATCATCCCGGCCATCGTCGCATCCGGCATGCTCATGGGCGTCATGTCTGCCATCCAGTACATGGGTACGCCTGTCGCAGACGGCGGCGCCGGCTTCTTCGCGCTCGACACCACCTCCGTCTGGTGGCGCATCGCATCGCTGATCAACGCCTGCGCACTCGGCAACCTCCAGATTCTCCTCGGCTTCTCTGCGGCCACGGTCTTCGGCGGCAACCCCTACCTCGGAGCATCGCTCGGCGCCCTGCTCATCAGCTCCGACTTCATCAATGCCTATAGCGCCTCCGCGGCAATCGCGAACGGCACGATGATCACCCTCGATGTCATCCCCGGCGTCTACTCGATCGACTGGGTCGGCTATCAGGGCCATGTCATCCCCATCCTCGTCGGCGTCTGGATCCTCTGCTTCTTCGAGAAGCGTCTCCACAAGGCCGTCCCCGAGATGTTCGACCTGTTCGTGACGCCGCTCGTCTCTGTCTCCCTTGCTGCCTACATCACGATCCTCTTCATCGGCCCGATCTTCGTCTGGCTCGAGAATGCAATCCTCGGCCTGCTCATGTGGCTGCTCTCCGTGCCTCTGGGCATCGGCTATATCGTTATCGGCCTTATCTACTCCCCGTCTGTCGTCACCGGCCTGCACCAGATGTACACCGCAATCGATGTCTCCATGCTCGCCCAGTACGGCGTCACCTACTGGCTGCCGATCGCAAGCGCTGCCAACATCTCCCAGGGCGGTGCCTGCCTGGCTGTCGCCCTGCGCACGAAGTCCGAGAAGACGAAGTCCCTCGCCGTTCCTTCCGGCATCTCCTGCCTCCTCGGCATCACCGAGCCTGCCATCTTCGGCGTCAACCTCCCGAAGATGAAGCCGTTCGTCTGCGGCATGATCGGTTCTGCATGCGGCGCTCTCTGCTGCTTCATCTTCCACCTCGCCGCATCCGGCACGGGCGTCACGGGCATCTTCGGCATCCTGCTCTGCATCACGCAGCCTGTCCAGTACATCATCATGTTCGCTGTCGCCTTCGGCGTTGCCTTCGGACTCACCTCGGCCATCTACCGGGAGGAAGAGGCCTAAGACCAGCAGTTTCCTACCAGAACGTACGCATGGAAGAGCCGCTGTCCCAGAAGGGGCAGCAGCTCTTCTGCTGTCTTTGGGCATGCGTGCCGATGAGGGCCTATCCTTCCTGGAGCAGGTCCTCGATGAAGCCGACCTTGTAGGCCCTGAAGCGGACCTCTCCTTCCTCCTGCGTGAGGTCGAGGTCTACATCGGCGAGGATGCCGAAGTCGTGGTCGCCTTCGGTGTCGCTGAATATCTGATGGACCTGCCAGATGTGGTCGGACTTCTCCCTGTCCTCTGAGAGCTCGAAGAACTTCGAGGAGTGGGCATCTGCATCGAGGAGGATGTCCTCGTGCTGCTCGTGGTAGCTTTCGAGGATGCGTCGCCATACGACCTCGCGATAGCCGTAGTCGGCATCGAGCGCTCCCAGCGCTTCGGCGTCTCCCGCCTGGGCCAGGCGCACCCGCTGCCAGAGCGCATTGCGCACGAGCAGCGTGAGGCCGCGCCGGTCGTGGACAATCTCGTCCGGGGCCTCGGGAGCCTCCTCTTCGGGAAGTGCTCCTGATGCCTCCCATTCGTCGAAGAGGGAGGAGTCGATGGAGCGGACCATGAGACCAAGCCAGCTGATGATGTCCTTGAGATAGTCGTCGCGCTTGTCGAGCGGCACGGTGCGGTCAAGCGCACGGTAGGCCTCGGAGAGGTAGCGCAAGAGCGTGCCTTCGGAGCGGGCGATGTTGTAGCGTTGGATGTAGCTCTTGAAGTCAGAGGCAGATTCGATCATGTCGCGCAGGACGCTCTTCGGCGAGAGCTCGTAGTCGGCAGCCCAGGGGACCTTCTTGCAGTACTCGGCAAAGGCCTGGGAGAGGAGATCTTCCAGAGGCTTCGGATACGTCACTTCCTGGACACGCTCCATGCGCTCTTCGTACTCGATGCCGTCGGCCTTCATCTCGGCGATTGCGTGTGCCCTTGCTTCGCGCTCCTGGGCACGGAGAATCTGGTGCGGGTCTTCGAGCGTCGCCTCGACCATCGAGATGAGGTCCATATCGTAGGTGGGAGATTCGGGATCCAGGAGCTCGAGCGCTGCGAGCAGGAACGGCGAGAGCGGCTGGTCGAGTGCAAAGTCGTCCGGCAGGTCGACAAGCGTCGAGTAGGAATCATGGCCGTCTTCTGTGGTGCAGGTGATGACACCGGCATCGAGAAGCGTCGCGAAGATCTCGTCGGTGCGCTCGGAGAGCTTCTCCTTCTGCTCCGGCGTCTGGGCAGAATCTTCGACGAGCTTGTGCATGCGCGCAAGCGCATCTCCGCCCTGCTCTATCTCTGCGAGCACCATGGAGTTCGTGATTCTGAGATGCGGCACGAGCGTCTCGGGCTCTGCGTCGATGAGACGCTTGAACGTCTGCTCGTTCCAGCCGACAAAGCCTTCAGGAGGTGTCTTCGTCTTGATCTTGCGGGCCTTCTTCGGGTCACCTCCCGCCTTGAGGAGCGCGCGTGCCTTCTCGATATCGTATTCGGTCGCCTCGGCGAGGACGACGCCTTTCGTATCGAAGCCAGAACGTCCGGCACGGCCTGCAATCTGGTGGAACTCGCGCGCATTGAGCCTGCGCATGCGGCGTCCATCGAACTTCGTGAGCTGTGTCAGAAGCACGGTATGGATCGGGACATTGATGCCGACACCGAGGGTGTCGGTGCCGCAGATGACAGGAAGAAGGCCCTGCTGCGCAAGCTTCTCCACAAGGAGACGGTATCTCGGGAGCATGCCGGCATGGTGGACGCCGACGCCACAGAGCAGAAGCCGCTTCAGCGCCTTGCCGAAGTTCGTCGTGAAGCGGGTGCCCTTGATAGCATCCTTTACGGCATCCCTCTGCTCCTTCGTGCTGACGCCGTAGCTCGCAAGTGCCTGGGCGCTCTTGAAGGCGGCATCCTGGGCGAAGTGCACGATATAGAGCGGCGCATCGCCGCTCTTGAGGGCAAGCTCGACGGTGGCTTCGAGTGCTGTGTCCACAAACTGGTAGTGGAGAGGCACGGGACGCGGCGCATTGGCTATAACGTCGACGGTGCGTCCGGTCAGGTCCTCGATCTTGTCGTGGATTGCCGTCACATCGCCGAGCGTCGCGCTCATGAGGAGGAAGTGGACATGGGGGAGGGTCAAGAGCGGCACCTGCCAGGCCCAGCCACGATCGCGGTCGGCATAGAAGTGGAACTCGTCCATCGCGGCATAGCCGATATCGGCGTCCTCGCCGAAGCGCAGGGCATCCTGTGCGAGGATCTCTGCCGTGCAGCAGATGATTGGCGCCTCGGGATTGATCACGGTATCGCCCGTGATCATGCCGACATTGTCCTTCCCGAAGATATCGACCATCTGGAAGAACTTCTCAGAGACAAGTGCCTTGATAGGGGCGGTGTAGTAGCTCCGCTCTCCAGCGCATAATGCCATGAAGCACATGCCGAGTGCCACCATGGACTTGCCGGAGCCTGTGGGCGTGCCCAGGATCACATGGTCGCCTGCGGCAATATCGAGCAGGGCCTCTTCCTGGTGAGGCCAGAGCTCCATGCCACGGGATTCGACCCAGGAAAGGAAGGTCTCGAGGGATTCATCGGTCGGGATATGGGGGTCTTCTTGCGACCAGTCAGGTCCGAGCCTGCCGAGAGAGCCAGGTCCGTTCGGTCCTTCATCGGCCTCTTCGACCGGAATATTCATGTCAGACATCAGGGGTGTTGCAGCTCCTTGGATGGAATAGATTTGTTCAGCCCTTCCATTCTAAGGGGTCTGGAGTCTGCCGGTGGGGGGACAGCCTAGTCCTTGTGGCGCTTCTCGAACTTCTGCGGGTGCTTGGCATGGCGGAGAAGGATGTTCTTCACATCCGCCTGCACGACAAGGTCGTTGTCGAGATAGAGGTCGATGATTTCTTCGGCCTCAGGTTTCACGACCCTCAGAATGCCCGGGAGATCCCCCTCTTTGCTGTATCCAAGGATATCGTTTGGTGTGCAGCCCAGCAGCTCGGCAGCTTTCACGAGCTGGCTTGCATTCATATCACGGCGGCCGGCTTCCCAGTGCTCCACTTCTCCTTTGGTGACACCGATATAGTCCCCGAGCTGCGTCGTGGAGAGGTTGCGAGCTTTCCTGATTTCACGCAGATTGTTCGGTTGCTTCGCCGGGGCGATCGGCTCCTTCTTGTCTTCCTGTGCCCCGCCTTCTGCCATGTCCGCTCCTGTACCGAATCTGGAATTTCAATCACAGAAGACCAGAAATGATGAGCGAACGCCAGAACAAAAGCCTACGCAGAGTAGGCAAACGCATAAATATGCTGCAAAGCATACGCAAAGTAGGCATATGAATAGGAGAGGTGGCAAGAAAGAGCAGCCGCATGAAAAGCCGCTCCGGACTGAGAATCCAGAGCGGCCGCATTCGTTGCCTTGAATGGTGTGGCTAGAGGCGCATGAGCGGGAGGGTCGAGCCTCCGTGAGGCATAACGAGGATGCGGGGTGCGCGTCCAAGCTCGCGGAGCGTCTTTGCACACGCTGCATCGAGGGCTTCCTGTGCTGTTGCAAATGGTGTCATGAACGCAGCTCTGACCTCGGCATCCGGCATGTCGGAGACAAGATAGATGTCGCAGCGCTCCTCTATCTGGGCCACGGCTGCTGCCTTGTGGCCACCGAGCACGAACGTCTTCTTCAGGCGCTCCACCACCTCATGAGGAGTCGCTGCTTCGCGCATCCACTGCTCGAAGGTCGGCTGGCCGAAGCCTTCCTGACAGGAACCCACGAGCACGATCGTCCCGCCGTCGCGCACCGGGTGCTTCGCGTTGTCGAGCGCCTTCTGGAGCTGGTAGAGATTGAGATCCTTCGGAGCTCCTCCCTGGGAGACGACCACGATGTCTGCCTCCTCGTGGAGTTCGCACCCGTAGAGATCGTCGAGATGGTGGCAGGCATCGCGCTGGGCAGCCACGAAGTCTCCTGCTGCGGCATAGACGATGTGCCTGTCCTCGTCGAGGACGACATTCACGATGAAATCGAGGCCGACCATGCGGCAGGCTTCCTCGAGATCGAGCCTTACGGGGCTCTCCATGTTGCCAGCGTGGGCTTCTGGGCTAAGCATCAAGGAATGGTTTGCCTGGATGGCTTCGAAGGTGGAGCAGCCCGGCATGATGGCCTTGGCGCCGCCCGAGTAGCCGGCAAAGTAGTGGTACTCCACATTGCCGAGGCCGACCCTCACATCGGCATCCGCGACCTCTTCGATAATGTCGACCGGGGTGCCCGCCTTGGTCGTGCCGAAGTGCCTGAAGGACGTGCTGCCGTTCACGACAGCGAGCTTTCCCTTCCAGGGACCCATGATGTGGGCAAGCTCTTCCTCGGTCTGGGGCCTGTGGGAGCCAAGCGCTATTGCGACAAAGACATCCTTGTCGGGGATGCCTGCCTCGTGGAGCTCCTGCATGACGGGAGTGAGGAGCTCGGGCGTGGGGCAGGGGCGGGTGCAGTCGCTTGCGATGAGGCAGACCTTCTGTCCTGGATGGACGATGTCCTTGAGGCGAGCTGTGCCGACAGGGGAGGAAAGGGCGTCTCTCACAAGCCCTTCGCCGGGCTTTTCTGCCTCGACCGCATTGGCATGCATCACCTCGATGAGCTCTGCATCATCTATCTCTATGGTCTGGCTGCGCGTGCCGATTCCGAGCTCCGTCCTCATGCCTCATCCCTTCTGTCCTGTTTCGACCAGCATACAGGCCGATCCTGAGGCTTTCCTGGTGGATGCGCTGTGAGTTTACAGAATGCTTGCCAGGCCCTGCGTGAAACGGGGCCTGTGGCCTCGCTACAATGCAGGAAGAACAAGACCATAAGAAGCTTTCCGAAGGAGACATCCGTGATACGCCTTGCCCTCTCCGACATGGACAACACCCTCATTCCCTTCGGGAACCCGCATGTCTCGAAGCGCACGCTCGAGGCGATTGCGGATGCACGGGCGGCAGGTGTCGAGTTCGGGCCTTCCACGGGACGTGACTACCATGAGCTGCTGCGCTTTTTCCAGGGCGATGCCTCTGCCTTCCAGACAGGGGTCATGTCGAGCGGCAAGAAGGTCATGATCGACGGCGAGATCGTCTCGCTGTCCCTGATCGAGCATGATCCGCTCGAGCGCATGGCCGAGATGCTCAAGAGCGTGCCGGATGTATTCCTCGTGGCCTATCCGGCAGATACCGACATGACGAATCCGGTCTGGGTCATTGCAGCAGACCCCGAGCAGGTGCCGGTATACCGGGAGCGCTTCAAGTTCACGCCGCAGGTGGCAGAGCAGGTGCCGGAGGTGCCGCTCATCGCAGCGACGCTTGCCGCCACATCGGGACGTCCTGCCTGCCGCTTCATCGATACGAAGCTCAGCCCCGCCTTTCCCGAGTTCGATATCGTCTCGCCGACGCCCAACTGGTACGATATCGTGCCCCACGGTGTCAGCAAGGCATCGGGCCTCCATGTCCTGATGGACAAGCTTGGACTTTCCGACGAGGAAGTCGTCGTCTTCGGCGACGCCGCAAACGATGTGCCCATCTTCCGCGAGGTCACGAACTCTGTCGCCGTCGCGAATGCAACGAAGGAAGTGGCAGCGCTTGCCCGCTACCATATCGGTGCCTGCGCAGATGACGGGGTAGCTGTGGCGCTCGAGGATATCGCGCAGGCTGCAGAGAGAAACACCCTCCCCGAGTTCATGCTCGAAGAGGATGCTCGCAGGAACTGAAGCTTGGCGCCTGAAGCTAGAGGATGTGCTCCATACCGATGAGGTAGGGCTTGAGGCCCAGGTGCTCGTAGAAGCCTTCTGCCTTCGGGTTGCAGGACCAGACATGGAGCGTCACGCGGTAGCAGCCCTGCTCTTTCGCGTAGGCACAGACTGCCTCCCAGAGATGCTCTCCCACATGCTGGCCGCGGCAGCGCTCGTTCACGCAGAGGTCGTCGAGGTAGAGCTCGCGGTCCTGGCGCATGTTGGGGGCGCTGGTCAGATCCTGGAGCTCGCAGAAGGCATGGCCCAGAAGCTCATGGGTGCCTTCCTGCCTGTTTTCGTCCACCGCGACGAAGATGGGATGTGCAGGGTCCTTGATAAGTGCCTTGAGCTCATCTTCCGTATACTTCCTCGTATCCGGGATGAAGAGGTCGGGACGTCCTTCTGCATGGACATTGCAGACCTGGACGAGCAGCTCCATGATTCCTTCGATATCCTCTTCGGTGGCGCGGCGTATCTGCACGTGCTTCTCCTAACGGTCTGACAGGGCAATGAGCTCGGTGTGGTCCATTACGGAGTCGACGAAGGCGTCGAAGTTCGTGCTCGACTCATGGAAGGTCCTGGGGTGCCCTCCAAGGACGAGCTCGAGCGCGTGGGACTTCTCGCGTATATCGTAGGCCACGATCTCGTCCCAGCTGTAGGATCTTGTGCGCTTGAGGCAGTTCGTATAGGAGACGCCCCCATCTCTGACTTCGAGCCTTCTGTTGAAGTAGTTGAGGACCTGGATGAGCGCCATGACCTCGAAGGCGCAGACAAGCGGGATGCCGATCCAGCGGATCCAGACAAGCCAGACCGAGCTCGAGAACAGCGGGAAGAGAAGAAGCCAGATCGTGACGGCGCCTGAGGCAGCGACACCTAGCGCCCACATGAGATTCGAGCGCACGCGCTCGGTCACGACGACAGCTGCTCCTGTGCTTTCGCTCGCTTCTGCCATGTGTCCATGCTTCCTTTCTTCGCCACTCATCCGACTCTTCCTCATGAGGATGCCCATGAGCGGGTATCACTATCCAAGGACTTTGGGATTGGCTACCATTCTACAGAAGGCAGCGTCTGCCGCACCAAGCGGCTTGAAATGGGGTTGGATATGGAACTCTCCGTGGAGAAGAGGCACTACAAGCGCCTTGCAGCAGAGCTTCGCATGGCATTGGTGTCGGGCACGGATGAGGAGGCTCTCTCTGCCATCAAGGAGCTCGTGCCGCTGCGCAGCTATGCCACGCCGAAGGAGCTTGTCGACTTCCTCGAGCGTGCCTGCGTCTGGGCATCGCGGGAGGTTGTCGATGCAATCATCGCAGACCTCGGTCCCATCCCGTACTGCGGCTGGGCACTTGCCCTGGCCCTTCGCTGCGACCGCGAGGACATCGCCTATGACCTCAAGGCACGCCGCGTGAACCTGCTCGAAGATCCAGAGATTCCCGAGAGCCTTCCTGAGCGCTCGCTCCTGATGCACGACCTGACGCGTGGCGACATGACGGGGTCCTCTCCCAAGCTCTTCGAAGACCCGCAGGGACGTTCGGTCACCTCTGAGATCTTCCGTACCTTCGGGCCATCCGAGGAGCTGGTCGGCGCAGACTACTCGCGCGGCACCGATGTGAGACGTTCCTGCGAGCTCGTGGCGAAGCTTGCAAACGACCAGAGCTTCATTCCCGTCGTCTTCGACGATATCTTCCGCGCGGCGCTTGCCTGCGCCTCGCGTGCCTATGCCTATCCGGCCTCCTATGTGCCGGGTACGGCAGAGTCCTGCCTCGAGCTGGCAGATGCCCTGCTCGAGCTCTGGCGCCAGCATCTTGGCGGCACGGAGCGCATGCCGGAGCTCCTGGGCCGCATGGTCGTCCCGAACCAGGATGAGCGCCTGATTGTCTGGACCTGCGAAAAGGCGCCTGAAGTCTTCTATGACAGGCTGTGCTCGCAGAGCTGGCTCAAGAAGAATGTCGGGCTCGTGCGCCGCATGGTCGCACACCTCACACCGGGGACGGAGTACCAGAATGGGGTGCTTCTCTCTGTGCTTGCAGAAGGCGCCTGCTTCGACCAGCTCGAAGATCTCCTTGGCTGGCAGAATACCTACACGCCCGCAAACCTCGACCGTGCCATCGATGCAGCATCCGAGGCGGGGCATGCAGAGATTGCAGCCTGGCTTCTGACGCTTCGGCAGGACCTCTCCGATACGGCCAAGTCTGTCGAGGATGCAAAGGCCGAAGAGGAGCCCGAGCAGAAAGAGGCGCCTCAGGACGACGAGGGCGATCTCGGCGACCTTTCGGATCTTCTCCTGTAGGCTGCCATGGCAGATGCGATGGAGGGGCTCACCCCGGAAGAGAAGGCAGCCTTCGAAGAGGCGGAACAGAAGACACACGAGCGCTACGAGCTTGCGCGCAAGGTCGTCGATCTGGCTGAAGGCCTCGTCGTGAGCGACAGCCATTTCCTTGCTCCTGCCATAGGCCAGCTCAAGAGCGATATCTCGCCTGCCCTCATGATCGAGCCGTTTGCGACGGATGGCCAGACGCTCTACATCGAGCCGACACGCGTGCTTGCGACGTTCGCGAAGACAAGGAAGCCTCCGATCCACGATATCGTGCATGTCCTCATGCACTGCATCCTGATGCATCCTTTCGTCGATGACCGCGTGGAGCGCTTCCCCTGGGACCTTGCCTCTGACATCATCGCCGAGAGCCTGGCCGCCGAGATCTGCGGTGCCCGTGAAGGAGACAGGGGCGAGGCCATCTCGGTCGTGCTCGAGCACCTGAAGAAGGACCTCCGTGGGCCGCTTTCCACAGACAGGCTCTATAGGGCGCTGCGCCGGGGCTACTACCACGACCTCATGAGTGCCTGGGGATCCATCTTCCATGTGGACAACCATGACCTCTGGTATGCAGCCCCTGCCTCATCTCCTGAAAACGGGGGACAGCAGAAGGAAGGCTCCTCCTCCCATGCACCGACAGAGTACGAGGAGCGTCATGCCCCCAACCAGGGTTCGGGAGAGGAGCGCGAAGGCAGCGCACGGAAGACCCGGCAGCAGTCACAGCAGGCTTCAGGGAATGGCGGTGAAGCGGAGAACGAGGCGCTTGTGCGCCAAGCAGGCGGCCTCGGCGAGCGTGAGCGCGAGCATGAGCGA
Source organism: Olsenella kribbiana (assembly GCF_036408795.1). Taxonomy (NCBI): domain Bacteria; kingdom Bacillati; phylum Actinomycetota; class Coriobacteriia; order Coriobacteriales; family Atopobiaceae; genus Olsenella; species Olsenella kribbiana. The sequence goes on along the minus strand of NZ_JAZGJP010000004.1, from coordinate 114,564 downwards.
GACAAGTGGCAGCAGGTCGCAAAGTCCATCAATGTGGACCTCCATACGCTCTCGCGCGAGCGCGGAGAGCAGCTCGGCGACCTCACGAACGAGCTCGAGATCAGGACGCACCGTCCCCAGGACTTCCGCGAGTTCCTGCGCAAGTTTGCCGTGATGCAGGAATCCCTGCATACATCGGACGACGAGTTCGACTATGTCTTCTATACGTATGGGCTTGCGCTCTACGGCAACGTCCCTCTGATCGAGCCGCTCGAATATCGCGACGAGAAGAGGATTCGGGAGTTTGCGATCGTGCTCGACACGTCGGGCTCTGTCGCAGGGGACACGATCCAGCGCTTCGTGGACACGGCCTTCGATGTGCTGCATGCCGACTCGACCTTCACGGAGCGCACGAACATCCACATCATCGAGGCGGATGCCGGCGTCGAGTCCGATACGAAGATCTCGACACCCGAAGATCTTGCGAAATGGTCAGACCATGTCACGGTCAAGGGCTTCGGCGGCACCGACTTCCGCCCTGCCTTCGACTACATCGACAGGCTCATCCGCGAAGGCGAGTTCCGCCACCTCGACGGGACGGTCTATTTCACGGATGGCTTCGGCACGTATCCGAAGAGGAAGCCTCCATATAAATGTGCCTTCATCTTCTACGATGAGAGCTACCGCAAGGAAAGCGTTCCGCCCTGGGCCATACAGCTTGTGCTGCCGCCAGAGGAGCTCGAACGCGAATCTGACGAATCGGAAAGCTACCGTGCCCAGAAGGCCGAGAAGCGAGGATAGGGAAGCATGAACATCAAGACAGCGACAGAGCAGATCAAGGGCGCCGTGCGTGCGTATCTCGCAAAGGACGAGAACGGGCTCTATCTGATTCCGCCCCAGATGCAGCGCCCTCTCATCATGATGGGCCCTCCGGGCATCGGCAAGACCGCTATCGTCTCGGAGGTCGCAGAGGAGCTCGGCGTCAACTTCGTCTCGTACTCGATGACGCACCACACGAGGCAGTCGGCACTGGGACTTCCCTATATCGCCGATGCGACGTATGGCGGGAAGGGGTACAAAGTCTCGCGCTACACGATGTCCGAGATCATTGCAGCCACCTATGACGCAATCGAGCGCACAGGCATTCCTGAGGGCATCATCTTCCTCGACGAGGTCAACTGCGTGAGCGAGACGCTCGCTCCCGCCATGCTCCAGTTCCTGCAGTACAAGACGTTCGGCCAGCACAAGCTGCCTGTCGGCTGGGTCATCGTGACGGCCGGCAATCCGCCTGAGTACAACAGGAGCGCCCGCGAGTTCGATGCCGCCATGCTCGACCGCATGAAAAGGATCGACATCGAGCCCGACCTCGATGTCTGGATGGACTATGCGACAACGCACGGCGTGCATCCTGCCATCCTCACGTACCTCACAAACAAGCCGCAGAACTTCTACCATGTCCATGCGGGCGTGGAGAGCACAAGCATCGTGACGGCCCGTGGCTGGGAAGACCTCTCCCGCATGATCCTGGCCTACGAGCATGAGGGACTTTCTGTCGACCTCAACCTGATTGCCCAGTATCTCCAGGACCAGGAGATCGCAGAGGACTTCAGCCTTTATCTCGAGCTCTTCGAGAAGTACCAGGACGATTACCAGGTTTCCGCGATCCTTTCGGGCGCTGCCGGCGAGGAGCTGAAAGACCGTGCAAAGGAGGCACCGTTCGACGAGCGAGTCGCCCTCGTGAACCTGCTGCTCGATGTGCTCCTGGGCGATGTGCACCGCCTGACTGCAAGGAAGAAGGCGCTCCTCGAGGTGCGCCAGATTCTGGCAAAGCTCAAGGAGGCCGATTCCGGCGTGTCGCTCCTGGCATCGCTCACAGCACAGGAGAACGAGTGCCAGCTCGAGCTCAGGCGCCTTGTCGCATCCGGCTTTGCCTCGGGTGCCCGCCAGATGGCAGAGGCGAAGAAAGGGGAGATCCTCGAGGCCATCAGGAAGGCAGTCGCCCGCGCCGTCGCACAGGCAGGAGGCTCTCTCAGCCAGGAGGATGCCTACAATGCGGCCAAGGAGAGCTTCAACGCGATGGTGCGCGACCTCGGCGCTGGCTCGAAGGAGTTCGTCTCGAAGATCGACTGTGCAATCGACTTCGTGAACGATGCCTACGGCGACTCCCAGGAGATGCTGATATTCATGACACGCCTGGCGGTGGATCCGGACTTCATGCACTTCGTGGCGGAGCATGGGTCGAAGAAGTTCGTGGAGCACAGCCGCGGCCTCATGTTCCATGACAGGAGTACGCAGCTTCTGAACGAGGTAGACAAGCTGGAGGGACTTGCGTGAGCAAAAACGAGAGCCATACCCTGGCAGACGATCTGGCAAAGTCGGGCTACAAGATGTCCGAGGCGCTCGAAGAGGCGCTTGGGAGCAGCCAGAAGGACGAAGCGCCTGAATCGTCTGTCCACACCTTTGGGAGCATGAAGGAGCCCGAAGGGAAGAAGGATGCAGACGAAGATCCGACCCAGACTGCCTTCTTCCAGGCCATGAATGCCTACCGTGCGGCACGGAAGTCGGGAGACAGCGAAGCCATGCGCGAAGCGGAGGAGCATCTGCGATCCGTCGTGCGCTCCGAGCTCACGGAGTCGGAAGGCTGCGGCTGCTAGGCAGTGCCCGTGCCGCACTGGAGATACATATGAGGAGGCGCCCCAGGAGATGCGTTCCTGGGGCGCCTTCGCTGTGGGCGCAAGGAGAAGGGAAGCTCTTCTGCTATTCCTTGGCGCCGTACTGTGCATAGTAGGCATCGAGCGCCTTGTCGAGCTCGGGCGTGATGAGAGTACCGGTCAGCGCCTCGCGGACATCCTTCATGCTCACGATGCTGGCGACAGGGAAGCCATAGCGTTCCTGGATCTCGTCCTGGGCGCTCTTGACGCCGCCCTTGCCGACCTCCATGCGGTTCAGGGAGACGATGAGGCCCTTCACATCCACATCGGCAGCTGCCTTGAGCTTCGGGTAGGTCTCGTCGATGGACTTGCCGGAGGTCGTGACATCCTCGACGATCACGACACGGTCGCCGTCCTTCAGGGATGCTCCGAGGAAGTTGCCCTTGTCGGCACCATGGTCCTTGGCCTCCTTGCGGTCAGCGCAGTAGGCGACCTCCTTGCCATACAGTTCGTCCAAGGCGATGGCGGTGACGACGGCCAGAGGAATGCCCTTGTAGGCGGGACCGAACACGACATCGAAGTCGAGGCCGAAGTTGTCGTGGATGGCCTTCGCATAGAAGCGTCCCAGCTCATGGAGCTGGGCGCCTGTCACATAGGCACCGGCATTCATGAAGAAGGGGGATTGGCGCCCGCTCTTCAGGGTGAAGCTGCCGAACTTGAGCACGTGGCTGTCTACCATAAAGTCGATGAATTCGCGCTGATAGTCTTCCATGAATGCCTTCCTCGCTTGCACTTCCTGCCATGTCCTGCCCATTGTCTCACATATGGAGCTCTGTGCATCCTGTGCTACCGGGCAGGGTCCTCCTCCGTTGCCGGTATCACGGAGACGCCGACAAGTTCAGGCCCGGTGTGGATCAGAAGGTCGGGGGAGATGAGCGTGCGCTGGATGTCAGGAAGCGCGTTGGGGACAGCCGCTCTGAGCTTCTCCTCCATCTCGTCGAAGACATCGAGGGCATTCGTGCAGCAGATGCCGAGACGGACCTTATCGAAGAAGACGGACCATTCGCGGGCAAGCTTCACCTCTGTCGCAAGGGCCTTCTCCCAGCCGCGGGCCTTCTTGACCGCGAAGTAGTAGCCCTGCTTGTCGCAGCTGATGACAGGCTTGATGTTGAGCATCGAGCCAAGACGGTAGGTCGCCTCGTTGATGCGGCCGCCCTTGCGCAGATACTCGAGCGTCTTGCAGCTGAAGAAGACACGGGTGTTCTCGGCGGCTTTCGTGAGGCGCGCTTCGAGCTCTTCGAAGGGCACGCCTGACTCGATGAGCTCGACCGCACGCTGCACGACCATGCCGGCAGCAAGGCCGATGTTCTTCGTGTCGATGCAGACGATCGGGAAATCGTCCATCATATGGGCTACGAGCTCGGCCGTCTGGAAGGTTGCAGAAAGGCCCGAGGAGATCGTCACGATCACAGCCTTCTCGTAGCCGTCCGCCTTCGCCTGCTCGAGCGCCTGGCGTATTGCCTCGGGTGTCGGAAGCGACGTCGTCGGTATCTCGTCTTTGAAGCGCTCGATCACCTCGTCCGCCGTGATATCGACACCGCTCTGGTAGCTTGTGCCATCGGAATAGTTGATGCGCAGCGGCACGACCCTCACGTCGTGTGCATGCACGAATGCTTCGGGAGTATCGGTTCCACTGTCGCACAGGACCGCAATACGCTGGTCGTTCACGGATGCCTCCGATGATTGCAGGTTATTGCTTGGTTCCTACCCGTTCCTGGGACGCGCTTGCCTGGCAGCTGCATCGCATGGAGCTGCTATGAAATGTACACCTTATGGACAGGCTAGCCTGCACCGACACCTGTCCCTTTCTTCAAGCGGTTCCGGTAAGGTATATATGTGTATATGACAATCAGTATCGGATACCGCATATGGAGGCGAACATGGCCGAAGAGAAGCTGGATCAGACACGGCAGAACGAATCAACTGCTTTTTCCCAGGATGGGTCCCTGCCCGAGGCGCTGTCTCCTGTCATAGAGGAAGAGCAGGTCCTGCGCCGCCTCGGCGTCAGGAGCGCATTCCGGGAGATCACGTCGAACAGCACGATTGCCGCTGGCGCCATGGTCATCTGCGCCCTTCTGGCCGTGCTCGTTGCGAATACGCCTGCCTACGAGGTGGTGGAGTCGGCGCTCAGGTGGCCGGTCGAGATACGTCTCGGCAGCTTCGTGGGCGAGCTCTCGCTCGAAGGCTTCGTGAACGACTTTCTGATGGCAATATTCTTCCTCGAGGTCGGCATCGAGCTCAAATACGAGATGACGGTAGGGGAGCTTGCAAATCCCCGTCAGGCTGCCGTGCCGATGCTTGCAGCGGTTGGCGGCGTCGCCTGCCCTGCGCTCATCTATCTTGCCTTCAATGCGCAGGGCGGCGCTCCCCATGGCTGGGCTGTGCCGATCGCAACCGACATTGCCTTCGCGCTCGGCGTCATGTCTCTTGCAGGAGATCGCATCGCTGTCTCGACGAAGGTCTTCTTCCAGACGCTTGCTATTGCAGACGATATCCTCGCAATCGTCGTGATTGCCCTCTTCTATGGGCAGTCGCCCGATATTGCCTGGTGCGCAGCTTCCGCTATCGTCGTGCTGGTCCTCATGGCGCTCAACCATGCAAAGGTCTACTCGGTAAAGCCCTACCTGATTGTCGGCCTCGTGCTGTGGTTTTGCATGTACAACTCCGGCATCCATGCCACCCTTGCTGGCGTCATCCTTGCCTTCACGCTTCCCGGCAAGAGTGACATCCGTCTCTCGAGTCTGGGAGACTGGCTCTCGCAGGAGTCGGCAGCGCTTGATGATGTATACGACGATGAGTCCCACATCCTTGGCCAGCATGACTTCACGGAGCATGCCTACATCGCAGAGCGCGTCCTCCATCATGCGACGCCGCCCCTGCGCCGTGTCGAGCGCTACTTCTCCGTCTTCACGAACTTCTTCATTCTGCCGGTCTTCGCGTTCGTGAATGCCCAGGTGCGTCTTGTCGGTGTCGATATGGCAGCCGTGCTTGCTGGCTCGGTCACGCGCGGCGCCTACTTCGGTGCGGTCCTCGGGAAGCCCTTGGGCATCATCCTCGTGACGCTCGTGCTTGTGAAGCTCGGCTTCGCGAAGCTTCCCCGCGGCATGGATGTGAAGCAGGCCATCACGATGGGGCTTATGGGCGGCGTCGGCTTCACGATGTCGATCCTGATCTCCGGCCTTGCCTTCGCAGATGCACAGGAGCAGCTCGAGGCCAAGTGCGCCATCCTTGCCGCTTCCGTGACATCGGCGCTTTTGGGTCTTGCCTTCATCCACATCGCCGATGCGGTCACGAAGGGAAGGAAGAAGGAGCCCGACAAGGCCTCCGAGAGAGCCTCATAGATAGAGATGCTCATGCAGAAGGGGCGCACCGGTACAGCCGGATGCGCCCTTCGCTTTCTCTTCTGATGGCAAGAGATATATATATGCAGGCCTACTCCACGGTGCCGTACGTGTAGCCCCAGCCATGTGCCGTGATGATGGAGTTCAGCTGGTCGCAGAGGCGTGCCCGCTTGTAGGAGCCCGAAGGCAGGAGCTCCAAGACCTCCATGAGGTCGGGGCCAAGGTCGTCCACCTCGCCTCGCGTGATCACATCGATGCTCGAGACGGAGCCGCTCATGTTGCCCTGGTAGAGCTCGTCTACCAGGTGCTGCAGCTCGCCGTATTCATCCGAGCGCTCGTTCGTGCGGAGCGTCTTGTGTGTGCTGTGGCCCCTGTGCGGGGCAGATGCATGGTTTCTCATATGTGACATGATAGCAAGGAGGATGCATCTGTCATCCAGAATGCACCTATACTTGTAAAGCATGCATCACGTGCAGGGAGATGCAGGACTCCCTGTGCAGCAACGATGAGGGAGGCCCCATGGGCAACGTATATGAAAGCATGGAGACCGAAGAGCTCGACCGCACTATCGCGGAGCTCGAGCAGGAGGTTGAAGATCTCAAGGCGCAGGGGCTTGCGCTCGATATGACGCGTGGCAAGCCGTCGCCCGAGCAGACTGACCTCTCCCGTCCGATGCTCGACCTCGTGAATTCCCATTCCGATCTGATGGATGGCACGCTCCAGGTGAACAACTACGGAGGTCCGGATGGCCTGCCGTCGGCACGTCGCCTTGCGGCCGACTACCTTGGTGTCGATCCTGCCAATGTCGTCGTTATCGGCTCTTCGAGCCTGAACCTCATGCACGACGTTGTCTGCCACGCCTATACGCACGGCATCGCAGGGAACAAGCCTTGGTGCGAGCAGGGCAAGGTCAAGTTCCTCTGCCCGTCTCCGGGATATGACCGCCACTTCAAGGTCACGGCTTACTACGGAATCGAGAACGTGCCGGTTCCCCTGAAGGCAGACGGTCCCGACATGGACATGGTGCGCCGCCTCGTCGAGGGCGACCCGACGGTCAAGGGCATCTGGTGCGTGCCGAAGTACGAGAACCCGACTGGCATCACGTATTCGGACGAGGTTGTCCGTGCCTTCGCGAACCTCCATCCGGCGGCACCCGACTTCCGCATCTTCTGGGACAATGCCTACGCCGTGCACGACTTCTACGAGGAGGGGGACCATCTCCTCAACATCTTCGAGGCCATGGCAGAGGCAGGCACGACCGACCTCGTCTACGAGTTCGGCTCCACGGCCAAGATCACGTTCCCGTCGAATGGCATCGCCTTCATGACAGCATCTCCTGCCGACATGGCAGAGATCCGTGAGGCCTTCTCCGTCATGCGCGTCTCGCCGGAGAAGATCTCCCAGTATGCCCACGTGCTGTTCCTGAAGGACATGAAGACCATCCACGAGCACATGATGAAGCATGCTGCCATCGTCCGTCCGCGCTTCGAGCTCGTCGAGTCGAAGCTCACGGAGGGCCTCTCCGACCTCGGCGTCGCGACATGGACCCATCCGCGTGGCGGCTACTTCGTCTCCTTCGATGGCCCCAAGGGCTCGGCCACAAGGATCGTGTCGCTCTGTGCAGAGATCGGCGTGAAGCTCACGGCAGCTGGTGCCACCTGGCCGTATGGACACGACCCCTACGATACGAACATCCGCATCGCCCCGACATTCCCGAAGATCGAGGATCTCGGCCGTGCGCTCGATGTCTTCGTTGTCGCCGTGAAGCTCGTCTCGGCACGCCTTGCCCGCGAAGCGCGCGCATAGCTCTCCGGAGAATCTTCACACTCTTTGGCACCTCCCGCACAACCTGCGGGAGGTGTTACTTTAATATGGGTGTTCATCAACAATTGCTGGATGGCAGCAAACATAGTATGTATGGCGGACGTATGATGGCTGTCTTGGACAGCGTCGTATGATGCTTGGGAGCCATGCAATGAAGAAGGAGCTCGTCGCAATGCCGAAGAAGACACAGGGAAGCGCACGCAAGGCCAAGGGTGCTGCTGCGTCTGCCACGCAGAAGACGTCGCAGAAGAGCGCTCCGGCCGCAAAGAGCGCGAAGAAGTCGAAGGGCGCGCACTGGAAGCCCGGAGAGCCTGTGAGCCTGCCGGTCCGCATTGTCCTCATCGTCTTCATCGTCCTCATGGCGCTCTCCATGATGCTGCCGTCGCTCACCTATCTGGCAGCGGGAAATTCGAGTGCAGACTCCCAGGACAGCTCCCAGACGTCCGATACATCTTCCGACAGCTCGGACTCCTCGTCTGACGACAGCTCCGCCGACGCAATCGATTCACGCTACCAGGCGCTTGTCGACGCGCAGCAGAAGAAGCTCGATTCCGACCCCAACAATCTTGCTGCTCTTCTCAACATGGGCAATGACTATATGAAGTGGGGTGTCGCGCTCCTGCAGGCGAGCTCGGCAGATGCCGACACGAGCCATGCCTACGACGTGCTCGACAATGCTGTTGCCACCTATGACAAGTATCTGGCACTCAACGACTCCTCTGCCGTGAAGGTCGACCGGGCGCTCTGCCAGTACTATGCAGGCGACACGGACGATGCGATCTCCTCGCTCGAGGCACTCACGCAGGAAGATCCGAACTATGGTCCCGCCTGGGCGAATCTCGGCATGCTCTATCAGGTGAAAGGCAGCACGGACTCCGCGAAGAACGCCTACAACAAGGCGATTGCCGTCGAGCCGAATGACGAGTACGGCTCGAAGTCGTTCGCGCAGCGGCAGCTCTCGTCCATCGCCGCCTCCGAATCCTCGTCGTCTTCGAGCTCGAGCTCCACATCTTCGTCTTCGTCGACGTCGACGGGCCTCTCGAACACGCTCTCGAACGAGTCGGGCACCGGCCTCTAAGGAATTCATCCAGGAGAAAGGAAATCTCTCATGGCACTCTCTATAGAAACATCCACGCAGGAAGGCGTGGCCAAGGTCAGCGTGACGGGCGAAGTCGACGTCTCGAATGCACCTGAGCTCAGGCAGGCCCTCGAGGCCGCCCTTGCTTCCGGCGCCAAAGAGGTCGCTGTCGCAATGGAGAACGTCCCCTATATCGACTCCACCGGCATCGGCGTGCTTGTGGGAGCGGCACACGCTGCAAAGGATGCAGGCGTGCGCTTCACGATCGTCCGCCCGCAGCGCAATGTCTCGCGCGTGCTTGCGCTTCTCGGCGTGAACGGCGAGCTCAATGTCACGGAGTAGGTCTGTTCTCTTGTTCGATCCGGCGTTTATGGAGGTATGACGCGTGTTTGGCATAAGTGAAACCGAGCTTGCGCTGATCTTGATCTTCGCATTCCTCATCTTCGGGCCTGACAAGCTGCCGGGCATGGGACGCACGGTCGGCCGTGCGATCCGCCAGTTCCGCGATGCTCAGGACAGCGTGACGAAGGTCGTGCAGTCCGAGATCGTCGACCCGATCAACTCGGGCATGAACGAGCCGGCCGCGAAGAAGCGTGCCGAGCAGGCAAAGGCTGCCCAGGCCGAGGATGCAGATATCGAAGGTGCCGAGGGTGCAGAAGCCGTTGCTTCTGCAAAGAAGCCCGAGACCTTTGCCGAGCGCAAGGCTCGTCTCGAGGCAGAGCGCAAGGCCAAGGAGTCTGCTGCTGCCGACGAGAAGAAGCAGGCTGCCTTCGACGAGAACGAGAAGGACGAGGTCGGCGAGTCCTTTGCTGGCGCCGATTCCGACGAGGATCTGCCTGAAGGCGAGGATGAGGCTCCGAAGGAGCCCGATCTCGCTGCGCTCTATGCCATGACGCCCAAAGACCATAAGGCAGCGAAGGCCGAGACGCCTTCCGAGCCTGCCAAGGCCGATGAGGCTCCTGCTTCCGCAACTGCAGAGGCAGCGCCTGCTGCATCTGCCGCCGATTCTGGAAAGGAGGAGTAGGGATGCCTATCGGACCAGCGCGCATGCCGCTCTTCGACCATCTCGGAGAGCTTCGCCGCCGTCTCACCATCATCGTCGTGTCCGTGCTTGCCACGGCCGTCATCATCTATTTCGCGACGCCGACCTTGATTGAGTTCATGCTCGATCCTCTGCGCGACATCCTCGGCGACGACGCGAAGCTCCAGGTCCTCACGGTCCTCGGCGGCTTCACGATCCGCTTCAAGGTCGCGTTCTTCTTCGGCACGATCATCTGCACGCCGATCATCATCTGGGAGCTCATGGCATTCTTCCTCCCGGCACTGAAGGAGAAGGAGCGCAAGTGGGTCATCCCGACCGTTGCAGCACTTGTGATCCTCTTCTTCCTCGGCATGATCTTCTGCTACTTCGTGATCGAGAAGGCGGCCTTCGGCTGGCTCATCCAGCAGACCAATGACTTCGCCTCGGCTATCTACAACGCAGAGGACTATCTCGACATCTTCATGAAGCTCGAGATCGGCTTCGGCATCGCCTTCGAGATTCCACTGGTGATCTTCTATCTGTCCATCCTGCACATCGTGCCGTACGCGACGTTCCGCGCCCAGTGGCGCTACATCTACGTCGGCCTCATGACTCTCTCCGGCATCGTCACGCCGGATGCAAGCCCGGTCACGATGCTGCTCATGTTCGCAGCGCTCATCGGCCTCTACGAGATCGCTCTGGCCATCGCCCGCCAGGTCATCACTGCACGCGATGGCAAGGAAGCCCTCAAGTGGACACGCGAGGACTATGAGGAGCACGAGTTCGACAAGGAATAGGTGAAGAGCTTGAAACTCGTTATCACCGAGAAGAATGATGCAGCCACGCAGATTGCGCGGCTGCTTTCCGAATCTGGCAAGCCCAAGGCAGACAAGGTGTATTCGACGCCTATCTATCGCTTCCAGCATGACGGGGAGGAGTGGGTGACCATAGGCCTGCGTGGCCACATCATGGCTCCCGACTTCCCGCCTGAGCTCAAATACAGCAAGAAGGAGGGCTGGTACGGTCTCACCGAAGACGGCGAGCACCTGCCGGCCCATCTGCCTGATACGCTTGCCAAGCCGCCTTTCAAGAAGAAGAAGCCGTTCTTGGAGGACGGCGTGGACGTGAAGGGCTGGAAGATTCCGGCCCTGCCATATCTTGTCTGGTCGCCGATCGAGAAGAAGCCGGCAGAGAAGGAGATCATCCGCTCGCTCAAGAACCTCGCGAAGAAGGCCGACTCCATCGTGATCGCCACGGACTTCGACCGCGAGGGCGAGCTCATCGGCTCCGATGCCCTGCGCCAGGTGCGCCAGGTCGCCCCTGATACGCCGGCGCTTCGCGCCCGCTATTCTGCCTTCACGAAGGCAGAGATCGACCATGCCTTCACGCATCTCGTCGAGCTTGACCAGGATCTGGCCGACGCCGGCGAGAGCCGCCAGTATATCGACCTCATCTGGGGCGCAGCTCTCACGCGCTACCTCACGGTCGCACGCTTCGGCGGCCTCGGCAACACCCGCTCGGCCGGACGTGTCCAGACGCCGACCTTGGCGCTCGTCGTCGAGCGCGAACGGGAGCGCCAGGCCTTCGTGCCGAAGGACTACTGGGTCATCTCGGGCGAGCTGTCGAAGGACAAGGATTCCTTCAAGGTCGTGCATACGACGTCGCGCTTCTGGGACAAGGACAAGGCCGATGCTGCCTTTGCCGCCGTGAAGGATGCCAAGCACGCAACGGTTACGAGCATCGAGAAGAAGTCGCGCACCGTGCATGCGCCGGCCCCCTTCAATACCACCTCCATGCAGGCGGCTGCTGCCGCAGAGGGCATAGCGCCCGGACGTGCGATGAGGATTGCCGAGTCGCTCTACATGAAGGGCCTCATCTCGTATCCGCGTGTCGATAATACGGTCTATCCGAAGTCGCTCGACCTCAAGGAATGCGTGAGGACCTTGAAGGCTGTGCCGCAGTATGCACCGGTCTGCGACAGGCTCCTCGCACAGCCGAAGCTCGTCGCGACCCGCGGCAAGCAGGAGACAACGGACCACCCGCCCATCTATCCGACAGCCGCTGCAGACCCAGGAGACCTCCAGCCTGCCGACTGGAAGCTCTACAACCTGATTGCACGCCGCTTCCTCGCCACCCTCATGCAGCCGGCCACGATCGGAGGCACGAAGCTTGTGTTCTCGATCGAGGGAGAGCCGTTCCAGGCAACGGGAGACGTGCTCGTGAAGCCGGGCTTCCGTGCCATCTATCCTTACGGCATGAAGAAGGACGAGCAGCTCCCGCAGCTTCAAGAAGGCGATGTCTGCGACGTTGAGTCGCTCTCTATGGACGCAAAGCAGACGGAGCCGCCTGCCCGCTACAGCCAGGGCAAGCTCATCCAGGAGATGGAGAAGGCAGGCCTCGGCACGAAGTCGACCCGTGCCTCCATCATCGACCGCCTCTTCGAGGTCAAGTACCTCAAGAACAACCCGATCGAGCCCTCCCAGCTCGGCATGGCCGTCATCGAGGCCCTGCACACCTATGCGCCGCACATCACGACGCCGGAGATGACAAGCGAGCTCGAGCAGGACATGAACGAGGTTGCCGAGGGCCGCGAGACCCAGCGCGAGGTTGTGGACCATTCCCGTGCCCTGCTCTCGGGCATGCTCGATGCCCTGATCGATCATACGGAAGACCTCGGCAATGCAATCGCCGATGCGGTCACAGCCGATGCGAAGATCGGCGTCTGCCCGAAGTGCGGACACGACCTCGTCGTGAAGACGTCTGCCAAGACGCGTTCGAGCTTCGTCGGCTGCACGAACTGGCCGGACTGCGATGTCACCTATCCTCTGCCGAAGGGAAGGATCGAGCCGATCGAGGGCGAGGCAGGCGTGTGCCCTGAGTGCGGCGCTCCCCGCATCAAGGTGCATCCATTCAGGAGCCGTGCCTACGAGATGTGCGTGAACCCGAAGTGCCCGACGAACTTCGAGCCGGATGTCGTCGTCGGCGAGTGCCCGGCCTGCAAGGCAGCTGGCAAGGATGCCAAGCTCATCGCACACAAGTCGGAGAAGACCGGCAAGCGCTTCATCCGCTGCGAGAACTACGACGAGTGCGGGACGAGCTATCCGCTCCCTGCCCGTGGCAAGCTCGAGGCGACAGGCGAGACCTGCCCTGCCTGCGGAGCGCCGCTTGTCGTCGTGCATACTGCCCGTGGTCCCTGGAAGCTCTGCCCGAATCCTGCCTGCCCGGAAAACGAGAAGAAGGCAGCGGCGAGAACGGCTGGAAGGGGCGGCAGCAGGACAAGGAGCGCCTCTGCGAGAAGCACTGCATCGAAGTCCTCTGCCAAGAAGGCGCCGGCCAGAAAGACGGCTGCCAAGAAGGCCACCCGCAAGAAGGCGGCAGAGTAGCATGGGCGCATTCATCAGCTTCGAAGGCATCGACGGCTGCGGCAAGTCGACGCAGGCGCAGATTCTCGCACATACGCTCGAGGCAGCAGGCTTCGAGGTCGTGCTCACGCGCGAGCCGGGCGGAACGAAGATTTCCGAGAAGATCCGCCAGATCCTCCTCGATCCGGAGAACGGCGAGATGGCAGATGGCTGCGAGCTCATGCTCTACGAGGCATCGAGGGCGCAGCTCGTGTCCGAGTGCCTCCGTCCTGCCCTTGCACGTGGTGCCTGGGTCATCTGCGACCGCTATGCGGACTCGACCTTTGCCTACCAGTCGGCCGGCAGGAAGATCGCTCCCGAGACTGTGAAGCGTGCCAATGAGCTCGGCACGCTCGGGCTTCAGCCCGACCTCACGATCCTGCTCGATATGGACCCGGTGCATGCGCTTGCCCGCGCCACGAAGGGCGGTGCCGACCGCCTTGAGGCTGAAGGCATCGCATTCCAGCAGAAGGTCCGCGAGGGCTATCTGGCCCTGGCGAAGGAGGAGCCGGAGCGCATCCGGTGGGTGGATGCCGAAGGGACAGAGGATGCCTGCGCAGAGAGATGCCGGGCAGTGCTTCTGCACGCCTTCCCCGAGCTTGGAAGACGTGGCCTCCATGTCTGAGAAGCTGAGCACGCCTGCAGCGCTTGCTGCGCTCGAGATGCAGGATGCGGTCAGGGACTTCCTTGCACGCTCCGTCACAGAGGGCCATATCACGCATGCCTACCTCTTCTGCGGAGCCCCGGGCTGCGGCATGGAGGAGGCAGCCACGGCGCTTGCCGAGTGCCTTGTCTGCCCGAACGGAGGAGACGGTGCCTGCGATGAGTGCATCAGGGTACGCCACCGCACGCATCCCGATGTCCACTGGCTGCATCCCGGCTCTTCCCAGGGATACCTCGTCTCGGAGATCCGCGATCTTATCGCAGATGTGCAGCTTGCACCGGTGCGTGCAAAGACGAAGCTCTATATCCTCGAGAGCGCGGCGCTCCTCAAGGGTGCCGCTGCCAATGCCCTTCTGAAGACGCTCGAGGAGCCGCCCGAGCATACGGTCTTCATCCTGCTTGCACGCTCTTCGGAGGCGGTGCTTTCGACCATCGTGTCGAGGTGCCAGATCGTGCCGTTCCGTGCCATCCCCGAGAAGGCGGCCGTCGCCCGCGTTGTCCAGAAGACCGGCGTCTCTGCCCAGGATGCAAGGATCGCGCTCTCTGTTGCAGGGACGCCCGATGCAGCCTCTGCCTATCTCGGCGAGCCCTCGAAGCGGGAGCTCCGTGCCCGCACGATCCAGTGCCTGGACGGCCTTGCCGAGGATGACATGTGGGACGTGCTCGTGGCAGCGCGGGGACTCTCGGAGCTTGTGCGCGAGCCTCTGAAGGACGTGAAGAAGGACCAGAAGAAGGAGCGCGACCGGGTTTCCGACTACCTTTCCGCCTCTGCCATCCACTCGCTCGAGGACACACAGAAGCGCGAGCTTTCCGCCCGTGAGCGTTCGGGTATGATGGAGGTGTTCGCAGTCACGGAATCCGTGCTCCGCGATGCCCTGCTCATTGCGGATGGGTGCGCGGAAGATGCCGTGAATGCCGATATTCCCGGGCTTCAGGAGCGCATTGCCGATGCCGGCACCCCTGCCATCATGGCAGGATTTGCCGCAGTCGGCGAGGCACGCCAGAGCCTTGCCCATAATGTCTCATCCCAGCTGACCCTGGAGGTCATGCTGTGTGCCATCAAGGAGGCACTTACGTGACCACCATCATCCCTGTCAAGTTCAAGTACTCGCTGCGCGAGCTCTGGTTCGATCCGAAGGAGACGGGTGCCCGCGAAGCCGACCATGTGATTGTCACGACGGAGCGCGGCACCGAGATCGGCCTTGCGGTTGGCGACCCGTGCGAGGTGGACGACGAGACGCTCGAAGCCACGATCGGCACGGCGCCTCTCCAGAATGTGCTCCGCATCGCGACAGAGGCCGATCTTGCCCACGCAGAGCATCTTGCCGAGCTCGGCGAGAAGGCCATGCCGATCTTCCGCAAGCATGTCCATGAGTCCGGTCTCGATATGAAGCCGGTCGGCGTCGAGTATCTCTTCGGCGGCGAGAAGGTCGTCTGCTACTTCGCGGCAGAGGACCGCGTCGATTTCCGCCAGCTCGTCCGCGAGCTCTCCCATGAGCTGCATGCCCGCATCGATATGCGCCAGATCGGCGTCCGCGAGGAGGCTGCCATTGTCGGCGGCTATGGCCACTGCGGCCAGGAGCTGTGCTGCCGCCGCTTCGGCCATGAGTTCCAGCCGGTATCGATAAGGATGGCAAAGGAGCAGGACCTGCCGCTCAACTCCTCGAAGATCTCCGGCGCCTGCGGGCGCCTCATGTGCTGCCTGCGCTATGAGTTCGAGGCCTACCGCGACTTCAAGAGCAGGGCGCCGAAGAGGAATGCCGTGATTGACACGCCGCTCGGCAAGGCAAAGATCGTCGAGTACGATACGCCGAAGGAAGAGCTGCTGCTCCGTGTCGAGAACGGCAAGTCGTTCCGCGTGCCCCTGAAGGACATGACGGCAAGCGAGGCTGCCTGCAAGAAGTCCGAAGAGCTCGGATGTGCCTGCCGTCCCGATACGGTGACGCGCGCCGTCCTCGACAAGCTCGATTCTCCCGATATCCAGATGGCGCTGGCAGAGCTCGACCGCGAGCACGGCGTGCTGCCGCCTGAGTCGACGCTTCCCGAGGCAGACATCCTGCCCGAGACGAAGAGGAGACGTCGCCGCGCCGAGAGCAAGACGCAGGGCCAGGACAGCGCACATATGGTGAAGGTCGAGATTCCGGATGGAAGCCCGGCTCCCGCCACGCCGAGGCCGCGCCGCCGCCGCAAGGTCCGCATGGACGCGCCGCAGCAGGCATCAGAAGCCGCATCCCAGGAGCGTACGTCTGCGGGAGAGGCACCTTCCCGTACCCGTCGCCGCCATCATCACGTCGAAGGCGCTCCTGAGGCTTCCCAGGAGCAGCAGAAGCAGCCGAAACAGAAGACAGAGCAGCCGCATCCCCAGCGTCGCCGCCATGCCGCACCGGAGCAGGGAGAGGGTGCAGCTGCTGGCAATGGCCCTCGTCGTACCCGCCGCCGTCCCGGCGACAGGGGAGGTCAGGCGCAGGATGCGCAGAAGGGCAGAGGCTCCCGCCAGGAGGCATCTTCCCAGAAGGGCTCCGGCAAGGATGGAGCCTCCCGTCCGAAGCATCTGCGTCCTGAAGGGCAGAAGGGCGGCGAGCGTCCCCGCCGTCGCCATCGTTCCGGCGGCAAGGGGCAGGGTGGCGCCGAGCCGTCCTCTGGCGCCCCTTCCGCCGAGTGATTCCCGGATTCGAACGTAATATAAAGAACTTGTGTTCGGCCTTTCCGCTATGATGGAGAGGCCGAATTTCTGTCGTTCCCCTCTGGCATACTACGAACAGATGTTCCATACTGGATGCGAGGAGGAGCGATGGAAGAAAAGCATGCATGCGCCCGCGCGGCGCACATCGCCTTCGGCGGTGCGATCGATACGAGCCGTGTCATCATCCACAGCGACATGAATGCCTTCTACGCAAGCGTCGAGCAGGCAGAGCACCCCGAGCTGAGAGGCCTTCCTGTCATCGTCGGCGGCGACGAAGAAGCCCGCCACGGCATCGTCCTCACGGCAAGCTACGAGGCGAAAAGGCGAGGCGTGAAGACAGCCATGGCGCTCTGGGAGGCGCGCAGGGCCTGTCCCGAAGCGATCGTCGTGCCGCCGCACTACAGGCTCTATCAGCGCTATTCGCAGCTGGCCCGCAAGATCTACTACGACTACACCGACCTCGTGGAGCCGTTCGGACCGGATGAGGCCTGGCTCGATATCACGGAGTCGGCCCATCTTGCAGGAGGCGATGCGACCCTCATCGCCCAGGAGATCTCGGAGCGCATCCTCTCCGAGCTCGGGCTCACGGTCTCGGTCGGCCTTTCCTGGAACAAGATATTCGCGAAGTTCGGCTCGGACCACGACAAGCCGAACGGGTTCATGGAGATCAGGCCGGAGAATGCCGGGCGTCTCGTCTGGCCCTATCCGGTGGAAGACCTCCTCTATGTCGGGCCTGCGACAGCGCGCAAGCTCTCCCGTCTCGGCATCCGCACGATAGGCGAGCTTGCGGCATCGGATGAGGAGCTCATACGCCGCACGCTCGGCCGGATGGGCCTTGTCGTGCGCTCGTTTGCCCAGGGACGCGACAGGGATCCGGTGCGGCCGTTCGTGCCGACCGCCTCCGATATCGCACGCGAGATCAAGAGCGTAGGGAATGGCATAACGGCACCGTTCGATGTCGCAGACGAGAGATGCGCCCGCCAGATCGTCTGGCTCATGGGCGAGTCGGTCGCACAGCGGCTCCGCGCGCTCGGGTTCGCAGCGCAAGGCGTTGCCGTCTCCATGAGGGACGCGAGCACGCTCATGCAGGAGACACGGCAGGTCCGCCTGGCCCGCCCTTCCTGCCTTACGCAGGAGCTCTGCAGCACGGCAGCCGATCTCTTCTGTGCGAGCTGGGATGTCGAGAGCCGTCCAGCACGCGGCATCGGGGTGCGCGCGATCGGCCTTGTGCCGGCAGAGGGGCCGATCCAGCTTGATCTTGCTGGCACGGAGCTCTCGAGGATACGCCTCAAGGCGCTCGACGACGCAATCGACGGGCTCAGGTCGCGCTTCGGCAACCACGCCGTGCGCAGGCTCTCGGAGCTCGCCGATTCGAGGCTTTCCGCTCTCGATCCCGAGAAGGACAACACCGTTCATCCGGTATCGTATTTCGCGTAAGGGAGGCAGCACTCCATGAGGGGCGTGGTAGAGCGCCAGAAGCGCTATGTCACAGTCATATCGAAGACCGATGAGGATGGCAGGGTGACGCCACTCACCGTCGTGTGGGAGGACGGAGTGCGCTACGATGTCGACCGTGTGCTCGACGTGCGGCAGGCCTGCTCGCTCAAGACCGGCGGGTGCGGCGTACGCTACACCGTAAAGGTGGGAGGGCATCCGACCTACCTCTTCTTCGAGGGGCCGCGCTGGTTCGTGGAGGCAAAGGTCGTGCCTCTGCCATGACTCTGGCGGGCAGATGCTGCCCGGGAAAGGCAATGCCATGTATCAGCTCAAGACCGAAGCAAGCTTCGACGGTGCCCATTTCCTGACCGACTATAACGGGAAATGCGAGAACCTCCATGGACACCGCTGGCGTGTCGTCGTCTATATCAGGCAGGAGGAGCTTGGGAAAGAGGGCACCATGAAGGATATGGTCGTGGACTTCGGTGTCTTCAAGAAGAAGGTGCGCGACGTCGTGAACAGCTTCGACCACATGTTCCTCGTCGAGGAGGGCTCGCTTGCTCCTGCCACGATCGAGGCGCTCGAAGGCGAAGGCTTCGTCCTCAAGATGCTGCCGTTCCGCACGACCGCCGAGAACCTTGCGCACCACTTCGCAGACCTGCTCCAGGCCGAGGGGCTTCCCATATATGAGGTCGACGTGTATGAGACGCCGCTCAACTGCGCAAGCTACTTCCCTGAGGGCTGAAGGCTGCGTTCCGTTCGGACAATGCAGCTGTTCATAAGGGGCGGCTCTCCAGCTTGAGGGTATAATTTCAGGAAAGCGCAACCGGAGATGAGGTGGCAGGCATGACAGAGGAGACCAGGTACCACGGGGTGAATCTGACCGGGTGGCTCACGCTCGAGTCATGGGTGACGCCCGAGCTGTTCGCCGATTCCGGAACGCTCACCGAGAGAGATCTGGCACGGGTGCTGGGACCTGTCCACTACAAGGACCTGATTGGCGCACACAGACGCTCCTTCATCACGGAAGACGACTTCAGGAACATCGCCGACCGCGGCTACAATGCCGTGCGTCTGCCGGTGCCCTGGTATGTCCTCGGAGCGGATGGTCCTGCCGCTGGTCCCTATATCGGCTGCCTTTCCCAGGTCGACGATGCGATAGGCTGGGGAAACAGGTGCGGCCTCAAGGTGCTGCTGTCCCTGGCCATATCTCCGGGAGCTTCAGAGTTCCGTGACGACCCGATCTCTGCGGCTGCCATGTCGCAGGACCGCAGGAGCGAGGTCATCGATCTTCTGGTCGAGCTGGTCCGGCGCTACGCCGTGGAGGACTCGTTTCTGGGCATCGAGCTTGCAGACGATCCGGTGCCGCAGAAGCGCCAGGGGCTCTGGCAGATGTCGGACGGCGTGCCGCTCCATATGCTCAGGAACTACTACCGCATGGCATACGAGGCAATCCGGAACGAGGCAGGGGATGCCCCTGTGATCGTGCTGCCCGACGCCGGCATGCCGGCGTCGTGGGACTTCTTCCTTGCCCGCAGCCATGACGGGAACGTGTGGCTCGACTGCCACCTCTACCAGTATCTCGACGATCTCAGCAAAGCATCGACGGCTGTCGATGTGCGGGCGCTCGCGAAGCGCTCGGCGAAGACTCTGGCGCGCGAACGCCGCTCGAAGCTTCCCGTCATGGTCGGCAAGTGGTCGGCAGCGCTGCCGTATTCCGATTCTGTCACGACGCCCGAAGGGCGCATCGCCCTCGAGCGTGTCTATGTTTCGGAGCAGCTTGCTGCCTACAAGGACTGCCCGGCCTGGTTCTTCCAGACCTGGAAGACATCGGGCAGGCTCCCGAACTGGGATGCACGGATTGCGCTTTCGAGCTTCGAGAGGAGGCTCCTCGATTGATGGCAGGCATGCTCTCCATGGTGGGGACGCCCATCGGCAACCTCCAGGACGTCTCGCCGCGTGTCCGGGAGACCCTTGAGGGCGCTGATGCCATCTTCTGCGAGGACACGCGCGTCACAGGGAAGCTCCTCGCTGTGCTCGGCATCCATGTGCGGCTCGAGCGCGCAGACGAGAACATCATCGCCCAGAAGATCGCTCCGACGCTCGAGCGGCTGGAGAGCGGCGAGCGCATCGCCTTCGTCTCGGATGCCGGCATGCCGGGCATCTCCGATCCTGGCCAGCGTCTCGTCGATGCGGCGCTCGATGCGGCGCTGCCCGTCGAAGTGATACCGGGGCCATCAGCGGTCATCTGTGCACTCGTGGCATCGGGGCTCTCGTCTGACCACTTCTTCTTCGAAGGATTCCTGCCCAGGAAGGCCGGCGACCAGAAAAGGCGCCTCGCGGAGCTTGCACAGATTCCTGGCTCTCTTGTCATCTACGAATCTCCCAGGCGCGCGCTCCAGACAGCAGAAGCGCTCGCCGAGGCGTTCCCTGAGCGCAGGTGTGCCCTTGTGCGCGAGCTCACGAAGATCCACGAGGAATGCGTGCGCGGGCAGGCGCCCGAGCTGGCGGAGAAGCTTGCGGCACGTCCGGAGATCAAGGGCGAATGCGTCTTTGTGGTCGAGGCTCCGACACAAGAAGAGCTCACGGCGCGGCGTGAGGCAGAAGGCACGCGGCTGCCGCTCGACAAGGCGATTGCCGCGGGACTTGCCGAGGGGGAGCCGAAGAGCGCTCTTGCGAAGCGCCTCGCAAAGGAATACGAGGCCTCCCGGCAGGACATCTATGCACAGATTCTTGCTGCTGCACAGGAGGATGCAGGCTGAGGGGCTCACTGCTGCACCGATTCTTTCAGGTTCAGAGAATGCAGAGCCGCCCGCAGACAGTTTCCTGCCGTCTGCGGGCGGCGTTTTTCTTGTGCTCTCCCGCTGCCAGACGCCTGAGCTGTATATCGATGCGGTCCTGTGAGGTCTGTGCCAGAATGCTGTAAGAACATATGTTCCTGTTTCCTGCTATCCTCCTCCCAGCATTGCAGGCGCCATCCAGAAGGAGGAAAGATGGACAGGAGCCCCATCTATGATTCCGTCTTCAAGACCATGGCAGAGAAAATGCCAGAGCTTCTTGTGCCGCTCGTGAACGAGGCTTTTGGGACTGCGTATCCGGAAGATGCTCCCGTGACGCGGCTGGGGGAGGAACATGCCGGAAAGCGGAAGAGGATTGTCGATGCGGCCTTCCGCATAGAGGGCAGGACCTTCCATATCGAGTGCCAGAGCTCGTGGGACCCGCA
Organism: Olsenella kribbiana; assembly: GCF_036408795.1. NCBI lineage: Bacteria > Bacillati > Actinomycetota > Coriobacteriia > Coriobacteriales > Atopobiaceae > Olsenella > Olsenella kribbiana. Next base: position 93,203 of record NZ_JAZGJP010000004.1, on the reverse strand, counting down.
TATGGCCATGAGGATGGATGAGTACGACCACGAGATTGCACATGAGGAGGCAGAAGCCAGAGGCGAAGACCGGCTGCTCGTGCTTCCGGCCTCTTGTGTCGTCTTCCTGAGAGATGCAAGGAGCACGCCGGATTTCATCTCGGTTGAGGCCATGGAATTCGATGGGACGATATTCGAGCATAGGTCTCGTGCCATATGGGCAAAGCAGCTATCGGCAGACGAGATGTTCGCAAAGCATCTCCTGATCCTTCTGCCATTCTGGCTCATGCGCTATGAGGGAGGGTTCGCAGCAATCGCGCGGGACAGCGCACTCGAGGAGGAGCTGCTCGCCGAGTGCCGAGATATCCAGGAACGCCTGGCGGAAGCTGCGGCAGATAAAGTGCCGGCCAGGAAGCGTCCTGCGGGCGCTGCAGAGGGCGGCTCCATATTCTGGAAGCGCATGACCGAGCTTATAATCGAGGTATCAGACCATCTGCTCCGGGACTATGTGCCCCTGCAGGGAGAGGTGAGGGAAGCCATGGGCGGAAAGATCCTGAAGTTTGCGGACGAACGGTATGCAGAAGCGGAAGAGCGGCATGCCGAGGAGATGCGCGAGGCCGAAGAGCGCTGTGCCAGGGCGGAAGAGCGATATGCCGAAGCAGAGGAGCGGCATGCAGAGGAGATGCGCGAAGCAAATGCGCGTATCGCCAGGGAGCTCTCCCGACACGGCGTCGACCAGTCCATCATCGATCAGGTGCTTTCCTTCGGCAGGAAGGACGGCAGCGATGGCGGACCATCCGCTCAGCAGGCATAGATGATGTCAGCCGCGTTCCCCTGCAGGGAGAGGTGAGGGAAGCCATGGGCGGAAAGATCCTGAAGTTTGCAGACGAACGGTATGCAGAAGCGGAAGAGCGGCATGCCGAGGAGATGCGCGAGGCCGAAGAGCGCTGTGCCAGGGCAGAAGAGCAATATGCCAGGGCAGAAGAGCGATATGCCGAAGCAGAGGAGCGATCCGCCAGGGCAGAAGAGCGATATGCCGAAGCAGAGGAGCGGCATGCAGAGGAGATGCGCAGAGAGAGTGAGCGCATTGCCAAAGGGCTCGCCGCACATGGCGTCGACCAGTCCATCATTGATGAGATATTCGGTGCCGATTGGAAGGACGAGAGCGGTGAAGGGTCTTCTGAGCAGACCTGATCTCGCCCTGTCCTGAGCAATGCATCGGGACTTTGGGTGGATGGCAAGAGGTGGCAGTATAATGGCTTGGTTCTGCCAGCACATCAGGCCTTTGCCTTCCGTCATGAGGAGAGATCCATGGCACAGAAGCCTTCATTCTTCATCACCACGCCCATCTACTATGTGAACGCCGCTCCGCATCTGGGAACTGCCTACTGCACGATGCTCTGCGATGTGCAGGCACGCTTCCGCAGGGCTGCCGGCTACAACGTGAAGTTCCTGACGGGCATGGACGAGCACGGCGAGAAGGTGGCCGAGGCAGCAGCCAAGCACGGGATGACGCCGCAGGAGTGGTGCGATTCCCAGGCGCCGCTCTTCAAGGACCTCTGGCGCGAGCTCGAGATTTCGAACGACGACTTCATCCGCACGACGGAGGAGCGCCAGTACCATGCCGTGCAGCACCTCTGGAACCGCATGAAGGAGTCCGGCTATCTCTACAAGGGCTCCTATGACGGCTGGTACTGCGTGCCGGAGGAGACCTACTTCACCGAAAACCAGGTCAGGAAGGCCGACGAGGAGAACCACACTGAGGGACAGCACCTCTGCCCTGACTGTGGCCGTCCCCTCGAGCGTGTCCAGGAGGAGTCCTACTTCTTCAAGCTTTCCGCCTTCCAGGATCGTCTCTTGAAGCTCTACGACGAGCATCCTGACTTCGTGCAGCCGTCCTTCCGCATGAACGAGGTGCGCTCGTTCGTTGCAGGAGGCCTCCAAGACCTCTCTGTCAGCCGTACGAGCTTCGACTGGGGCATCCCGGTACCGTTCGATGACAAGCATGTCACCTATGTCTGGTTCGATGCCCTCCTGAACTATATGACGGCCGCGGGCTACGGCGTCGACACCCCTGAAGCCAAGGCCGAGCTTGCCTACCGCTGGCCGGCACAGTACCACGTCGTCGGCAAGGACATCATCCGCTTCCACTGCGTGATCTGGCCTGCCATGCTCATGGCGCTGGGCGAGCCTCTGCCTGAGCATGTCTTTGCCCATGGATTCCTGACGGTCAGGAATGCCGAGACCGGCAAGGCCGAGAAGATGTCCAAGAGCCGTGGCAATGCTATCGCCCCGCAGGATGTCGTGGACCTTCTAGGAGTCGAAGGCTACCGCTATTACTTCATGACCGACGTGATTCACGGCGAAGACTCTGCCATCTCGTTCGAGCGCATGGAGCAGGTCTACAATGCAGATCTCGCGAACAGCTGGGGCAACCTCGTGTCACGCTCCCTCAACATGAGCGCGAAGTACTTCGACGGCAAGACCCCGGTCCTCGCAGATGGCTGGGAGAAGAAGGACAATCCGCTCAAGGCAATCGCCGAGGGCATCTGCGGGCGCTACTCCGAGGCAATGGAGCGCTTCGACTATGTGGGCGCAAAGGATGTCGTGATGGAGCTCGTGCATGCGGCAAACCACTACATCGAGGATTCCGCCCCCTGGGCTGTCGCAAAGGATCCTGCCCGTGCCGGCGAGCTCACGGGCATTATCGTCAGCCTCCTCGAGTCCATCCGCATCGCGGCGCACCTCTTCGAGCCGTTCATGCCCGAGACGTCGCGCGAGGTCCTGCGCCGTCTTTCCATGGAGGACGAGGCAGATGTCGAGCTCGAGGAAGCCTGCCAGTGGGGACGCCTCGCAAGCGATGTGCCGGTGACGAAGGGCGAGGCGCTCTTCCCGCGTCTCCAGCACAAGTAGGCCCATGCATTCCTATCTCGCAAAGCCCTCGGCCACCAAGGACGTGCTTGCCTGCTTCGGCCTCCAGACGAAGCATCGCCTGGGGCAGAACTTCCTTGTGAACGACGATGTTATCGGCCACATCCTGGACCTCGCCGAGCTCGATGGGCATGATGCGGCCCTCGAGGTGGGGCCGGGCATCGGCACGCTGACGGTCGCGATGTTGCCGCTCGCAGGAGCGGTCTGTGCGCTCGAGGCAGACCGGAGCCTGCCCAAGGTCCTGGCCGAGACCTGCGGAGACTGGTCCGAGCGCTTTGCCCTCATCGAAGGCGATGCGCTCAAGATCTCTCCTGCCGAGATCTCTGAGGCCATTGCCGCTCTCGGGCGCGAAGGTGTCCCGTCAGAGCCGACCAAGCTCGTCTCGAACCTGCCCTACCAGGTGGCGGCGACGATCATCCTGCGGACGCTCGAGACGATGCCGTCAATCACGCGTCTTGTCGTAATGGTCCAGAAGGAAGTGGCAGACCGCATCTCTGCCGCTCCCGGCTCGAAGGAATATGGCGCCTACACGGCAAAGCTCCAGATCTTCGGCCGTGTTACAGGCCGCTTCGAGGTTGGCCCTGGCAACTTCATGCCGCCTCCGCACGTGGATTCGGCGGTCGTGCGCATCGACCGGAGCCCCCTTGTCGATCCCATGACAGGCGCTCCCTGCATGCCGGAGAAGATCTCTCGCCTCGAGTCTGTGATCGATGCAGCATTCTCGCAGCGCAGAAAGACGCTCAGGAATGCGATGGGGAAGAGCGGATTTGCGAAGGAGACGCTCGCAAGCGCCTTCGAAGCTTCCGGCATAGACCCTGCCGCCCGGGCAGAGACACTTTCTGTCGAGCGCTTCTGTGCGCTCGAAGAGGCGCTCGAGGCAGCCGGTGCCTTCAGCGAGGAGCCCCATGGAGCGCGCTGAGGAAGACCCGTGGACGCTGACGCTCGAAGACGGCGTCCTCTTCCACGACAAGAAGGGGAGGCCGAAGGATTATCCGCGCCCTCCCTATCCTCTGATGGATACGCATGGCCATCTCACGGCCTTCTGGGAGGCTCAGCCGGCGCACGCCGTCGCTCGCGCGGCGTTTGCAGGCGTCTGCCGCCTTGTCGTGCCGCTCGACCCTGCAGACGATGCACATGACGCAGAGCCGACGCTTGCCTCGCTTGAAGGCTGGCTCGCTGAAGCGGAGAGCCTGATCGGCGAGCTTGGCAGCAGGTGGCAGATTCCTGCGTTCGAGGAGCCGGGCATCTCTGCCGCCACGCTTCCCGCCGAGACCAGGATCGTCGCAGGCGCACATCCTTATGGGGCAGCCGATTACCTCGAAGACCCGTCTGTGAAGGCGGCGCTCGGGGTCCTGCTCAGGAGCCCCCGCTGTGTCGGTATCGGCGAGATCGGCCTCGACTATACCTGCGATGTGGACCATGGGCAGCAGAAGGAGGCATTCCGCCAGCAGCTCGTGCTTGCAGGCGAGCTCGGCCTTCCGGTGGAGCTCCATATCCGCGATGCAAAGGGCGATGGGTGCGCAGAGGCGCACCGCGATGCGCTTCAGGTGCTCGAAGAGGCAGGCGTGCCCGAAGCGGGGGCAGACCTTCACTGCTATACGGGAGACAGGGAAATCCTCGCGCCCTATCTGGCGCTTGGCTGCTCTGTCGCCTTCGGCGGCGCTCTCACATTCAGGAAGTCTGACGATATCCGCGATGCCGCACTGAGCGCCCCCAGAGAGCGTCTCCTCTCCGAGACCGACTGCCCGTACATGGCGCCGGTGCCGATGAGGGGACGGGAAGGCGAGCCTGCCCTGGTAGGATTTACGGCAGCAGCGCTTGCCGACCTTCGCCTTGCTGCGGGCCTGGCGAAGACCAAAGAAGAGACCTATCAGGCACTCTGGGAGAACGGCTCCCGGCTCTTCTATCGGTAGCTGTCAGATTGGCCTTGATGCTACGCTTGGATATGTCGGATGATGCAGCGTGGCTTGGAGAGCGCAATGGAGGCAGGGCACATCGAGGCAGAGGGCTGGAAGGCGAAGGCTGCTTCGGCTCTCCGCTTCATGCGGGATGCGGCAGAAGAGACGCTCTGGCCGACCCGCTGCGTCGGCTGCGGCAGGCCCGAGACCCTGCTCTGCGACGAGTGCCGGCTCTCGCTTCCCTGGATATCACAGAGAGATGCCTGCCCGGTCTGCGGGGCACCCTATGGAGCGACACTCTGCACGGAATGCAAGGGCGACTGGTGCGTGCGCACGACCATCTGTGCCATGAGCTTCGAAGGCACGGCAGCACGGCTCGTCAGGATCTACAAGGATCAGCATGAGACGAGGCTTGCCCGCATCATGGCAGCAGCGATAGCGACAGCGCTCGACGAGGCGGAAGGCTGCGTCCTGCCAGACGGCGGGCCGCGCTTCGATCCGGATGATATCGATGCGATCTGCTTCGTGCCGGCAACACCCGATGCGCTCCGCATGCGTGGCTTCGACCATATGGAGCTTGTTGCGAAGCATCTGACCTACGAGCTCGGGCTTCCCCTCGCAGATGTCTTGGTGAAGGATTCCGTGAAGGACCAGAGAGACCTCGGGCGTGAAGCGAGAAGGGAAAACCTCGAAGGCACCGTCGAGGCGATCGAGGATGTCTCGGACATGCATCTTCTGCTTGTGGACGACGTCGTGACGACAGGAGCCTCGATCGAGGCCTCGGCAGAGGCGCTCCTGCGGCGCGGCGCCCGTGCTGTCACAGCTGCAGCATTTGCCCGGGTCTGGTAGGCTCTGCTGGATACGGTCTGGCAGAAAAGAGGGCATATGGCACGTCTAGGCATCATCTCTTCCGGAGGTCCAAAAGATGCATTCGTGGAGCGGCTGGAGCAGCTCCTGGGAGAGGATGTGGCAGATATCGCTGCTGCCGAGGCAGGCGTGCCTATGCACCAGCTTGCCTTCGAAGGCAGGGACGAGGAGCTCGTGCGCGAGCTTGCCTCACCGCTCGAAGATCTGGCGCAAGCTGGAGCAGATTGTGCGCTTCTGGCATCGGTGAGCGCGCACTGCGTGCAGAAGGCTCTGGCAGATGCAGGCACGCTTCCACTACTGGGCCTCGCCGAGGCGCTCAGGCAGGATGTCCTTGCCCAGGGCTGGAGAAGCGTATTTCTTCTTGGAAGCTACCGGACCATGAAGGATGGCTTCCTGAAGCGTCCGCTCATCCTCTCGCACACGATCGTGATCACACCGAACGAGGAAGAGAAGCTGTGGCTCCAGCATGCTGTGGATGCTGTGCAGGGCGGAACTGGCGAAAGAGAGGAGATGCAGGAGCATCTTCTGGAGATCGTCTCGAAGGGCAGGGAAGAGGGCGCCCAGGGGCTCCTGCTCGCGAGCACGGCGCTCGAGACGCTTGCGGAGGGCCTCGAGCTTCCGCTTCCGGCAGTCATGCCCTCTGTGGCTGCAGCGCATGCATTCACGGCGTTCCGACATGTGTAAGTTCCTGCCCGATGCTGCTGCAATATGCAGCAAATTACGGCTAAGTGCCGGCTATTCATTCAGGCGGCTGCATAGTTTATTGCCAGACATGGACATTTCTGCAGCGTAGAGCCTATTTCTCGCGTGAATCGAGAGTGGAAGCCGTATAATCTCTCTGTCTCTTCCAGGTCTGTGGTTGCGGAGGCACCGATCTGCCTCCTAGTCCATGACAGACGAGGTCAAAGGGATCCACGTAAGCCAGCGTGTGGGCATGCTGGCGATCATGGCTCGTCCTAGAAGCAAGTCGCACTGCCTGATTGGCTTTGGGGCAAAGAGCCCCACAGGCAAGAGGGCTTTGAGTGGGGGTGCCTGAGCATCCGAAGCGGAGGCCCCGGTGCGCGGGTGTGGGGCCAAAGACCAGGTCAGCTGGAAGAGACGGCCATATTGTCGGCTGAGCGAAGGATGGACCCATGAAGCTACGTATCGCGATCTGCGCTGCCGTTGCAGCGCTCGCATGTGCCGTTCTGGCAGCTGCTTCTGGATTGCCCTTCGTCTCCTCCCTGGAGCATGCCTTCGGCAGCGATGAGGAGTCGGTGGCTGAGGCTACGTCTTCTGCCCAGGCGAAGATGGAGCCCAAGGTCAGCGCCTCTGCCCTCCACGAGGAAGGCACGCTCACGGTCGGCATCAAGCAGGACGTGCAGCTGCCTATGAGCACCGTGGACGATTCGGGCAGCTTCCAGGGCCTCGATATCGACCTTGCCGCAGATATCGCAGAGCATCTCGGCCTCAAGATCCGCTATATGAGCGTCGAGGATGCAGCCGATGGCTTTTCCCAGGGCTGCGATATCGTGATGGACATGACAGACGGCGAAGAGGACGGCATCACGATCGTCGGCACGTATGCGGAGTCGGCACTTGGCGTCTTCGGCAGGAATGTTGATGGCACGGTCACAGCCGACGATATGAGCGGCAGGCGGGTGGCAGTCCAGATGGGCTCCGAGGCGCATTCCGAGCTCTCCCGTGTCACGCCTTCGGTCACCTTTGCCTATGCGACGAATCTGAACGACTGCTTCCACATGCTCGAGGCGGGAGAGGCGGACTATGCAGTCTGCTCGGCCTATCAGGGAGCCCTCCTCTCTCGCTATATCCAGAAGATCTCCTACTGCGGGACGATTGGCGACATCTCGAAGATCGGCATCGGCGTGGAAGCTGCGAACACCGAGCTTGCCGCAGCTGTGGGTGACGCCGAGGCGGAGGCCGAGCAGGATGGGACCTATGAGCTCATCCGCGACAAGTGGCTTGACGGCCTGCCCCATCTCGATGGAACCACCGCCATCTCAGGCTTTGCGGCAAAGCAGTCCCCGCCTGCCCTTGCAGATGCTGCCTAGGAATGCGCCTCCTTTGCGTCCATTCGCAGATATGAACGGCACGAGCGTCGGCTCGGGCCGACGAATGGGTATGAGTCCTGTACAAGCGGAGCGTGGAGCGCGCTCCGGGTTCTGATGGGAGGCATTTATGGTCGATATCAAGCTTTCGGGCCGCAAGATCCAGATTACCGATGCCCTCAGGAGCTACGTGGACGAAAAGATCGGGAATGCCCTCAAGGTATTCGATATCCAGCCCATGAACTGCGACGTCGTGCTCAGGGTAGACTACAACCGCTCCAATCCTGACCGCAGGACCTGCGAGGTTACGGTCTTCGTGCGCGATTCTGTCGTGCGTGTCTCCGAGAGCGCCGATGACATGTATGCGGCAATCGATCTTGCTGCAGACAAGGTGGAGCGTCAGCTCAGGAAGTACAAGACGCGCATCGTCGACAAGAGGCAGCATGCCCAGAAGGCAGCCCCTCCTGCCCAGACCGCAGAAGAGCTCGAAAAGCTGCTCGAGCCCCTGCCGGAAGAGGATGACGACCTCCTGGTGCGCGAGAAGTATATCGACCTCAAGCCTATGACAGAAGAGCAGGCGCTCGTCGAGACCGACCTCCTCGGCCATGATTTCTATGTGTTCCTGAATGCGGAGACCGGCCTGGTGAATGTCATCTACCATAGAAAGAATGGCGGGTATGGCATCATCAAACCGAAGATAGAGGAGCTGGATGAGCAGTAAGCGCGCACAGCAGCCGAAAGACGATGCAGAAGCTGCATCTCTCCAGACAGATACAGACACCGTCGCGACGCCAGTCCCCAATGTGACCGGCGCCGCGGCGCTTAATTCTTACGTCAAGGCCTATCAGAAGCGTCTCGGCGTCACGATCGTGGCCGATACGGCAGCCGACTTCAATCCGTCCGTAGCCCACCAGCTCGGCATCGAGGTCATTCCGTTCCACTACGTGGGACCGGACGGCGAGCATGCAGACGACATGTGGCAGAGCCGGACGCCCCACGAGTTCTACGAATACATGCGCAAGAACCCGGAAGCCCGCTTCAGGACGATGGCGGTGACGCCGGGCACCTACATGGAGGTCTTCGAGCGGCTCTTCGAGGAACGCCACCAGCCGATCATCTATCTCGGGCTCACCGGCGGCCTCTCCTCCTCTATCGATGCGGCAGAGCAGGGCGCCCAGCTCGTGCGTGACGAGCATCCCGATGCAGAGATCTATGTGATCGACAATCTGTGCCCGTCTGCGGCAGCAGAGCTTCTTGCAATCGAGGTCGTGCGCCAGGCAGCAAATGGCCTCGCAGCAGAGGAGCTCGTTGCCTGGGCCAAGGATGCCCGCTACTTCATCCAGGGCTATTTCACGCTCGATTCCCTCCACTGGCTTGCAGCAGGAGGACGCATCCCTCCGACAGCAGCACAGGTAGGTGGCAAGCTCGATGTGAAGCCGGAGCTTTCCTACGACCTCAACGGGTCGCTTACGCTCAAGGGCATGTGCCGTGGCCGCAAGAAGGCGCTGCGTGCGATCCTCCAGGAGTTCAAGGACAACTACGCCCACGATACGTCTCTTCCTATCGGCATCATGGACGCTGACGCGCCGAAGGACGCCGAGTGGCTCGAGAAGGAGATCCGCAAGATGGATGGCTGCGAGGACCTGACGGTCATCCACAGCTCCATCTCGCCGGTCATTGGCTCCCACGTCGGCCCGGGCATGGTCGCGCTCGTATTCTGGGGCTCTGACCGCCGCGAGAAGCTCTCGCTCACGGATCGCATCGCACGCAAGGTGCGCAGCAGGTAAGACAGAAAGGCAAGGTATATGGCCTTGGGAACAATTCGCTCGGTCGCCTTCATCGGCACGGGCATCATGGGAGCGCCGATTGCAGCGCATATCCTCGAGGCGGGCTATCGCCTCACGGTCTATACGCGCACGAAGTCGAAGGCAGAAGACCTTCTGGCAAAGGGCGCGAAGTGGGCGAAGTCTCCGTCCGATGCTGCGCGTGACGCCGATGTCGTGTTCACGATGCTCGGCTATCCCGACGAGGTGGAAGAGGTCTATCTCACGACCGACGGCCTCATCCGTGCCACGAAGAAGGGCGCCTACCTCATCGACCTCACGACGTCGTCGCCCCAGCTGGCGCGCGACCTGCATGACTCTGCCGAGATCGAGGACAAGCATGCCTTCGATATCCCGGTGACAGGCGGCCAGGCTGGTGCCCAGGCAGGCACCTTGACGCTCATTGCCGGCGCGACGGAGAAGGATATCGCGCCGATCCGTCCTGTCCTCGAGACATTCTCGAGCAAGATCTACTGCTTCGGCGGTGCCGGCAAGGGCCAGATTGCAAAGCTTGCAAACCAGGTCGCGCTGGCATCGGCGCTTCTTGGTGCAAGCGAGGCCATGGCGCTGGCAGAGCAGGGCGAGCTCGACCGCAATGAGGTCCTCGATATGATCTCTCATGGCATGGGGTCTTCCCGCCAGCTCGAGGAGCTTACGCCGAAGGCGCTTGCCGGAGACTTCAAGCCGGGCTTCAAGGCCGTGCATCTGAGGAAGGACCTCGCGCTTGCGCTCAGGCTTGCCGAGGAGGAGGACCTGACGCTTCCGGGCACGGATACCGTCTTCAACCTCTTCGACGTGCTCTGCAACATCGGCGGCGCGCAGATGGGCACGCAGGCCCTGCAGCTGCTCTTCGAGGATGATACGCAGACGCAGAAGGCAGGCCTCGACTGGTCGCTTCTTGACCAGGCCGACGATTCGGGAGATCCAGACGATGAGGCTGCCGTGCATGCAGCGCCCGAAGTCTCGAAGAAGGATGTCGAGGCGGCAGAGGAAAGCCCGTACCTGAGGTCCCACCACTGACAGGCATGTCCGCGGCAGGCGGATTCTTGACACAGCACAGATATATACATGGAGGTAGTCGATGGATAGCTCTCTGGCAAGCGCCCTGCCTGCGCTCGTAGGCGGCCTTGCTGCCCATTCACGCCGCCAGCGCCAGGCTGCGGCACAGAAGGTCTACAGCATCGCAAAGGAGGATCCTTCTGCGATCCTGCCGTATCTGAACGACCTTCTCGATGCCCTGGGACGTCCCGAGGCGCAGACGCGCTGGGAAGTGCTCGATACGCTGACGCTCGTCGCCCAGGCACATCCCCAGGAGGTGCAGCCAGGCATCGATGCAGCGGAGACGTCGCTCTTTGATGAGGATTCCGCTCCGGTGCGCCTGGCGGCCTTCAGATTCCTCGCAGCATATGGGTCGACTTCTGAAGCTCGCTCGGATGAGGTGTGGCCTCTCTTGGACGAAGCCATACAGTGCTACCATGGGGATGCCGAATACAGGGACATGCTTGTTGCCCTCTATGATATGGCACAGGGTCCGATATCGGAGAAGTGCGCTCATGAGCTTCTCGACCGGATTGCCTTCGACACGAAGAGTGGAGCCAGCTACATCCAGGCGCTCTCCGAAAACATTGCAAAGGAACTCAAAGGAAAGGTTCATTGAGCATGGCAGAAAAGAAGCCGGAAACCGAACTGGACACGAAGAAGGCCGATGCTGCAAAGGATGAGAAGGCCGAGAAGAAGCCTTCCAAGCCTGCACGCACGGTGCCGCTTGTCGCAACCATCGTCGCGGCTGTCGTCTGCCTCGTCCTGGGCGGTGTCGTAGGACACTTCTGCTTCAATGGCACGAGCTCGCTCGGCTCCCAGACCCTGCAGGAAGCCGATCTCGACACGGTTGTCGCACGCTATACGTACAACGGCCAGACCTATGAGATCACGGCCAAGGACGTGATCACGCAGTCCTCCTCGCTCGACAGCGCAGCAAACGACGATGGCAGCTACACGGTGCCGACCGCTGACAACATCATCGACCTTGCCCGCAACCAGATCATGCAGAAGGTCGTCGATGCCCAGGGTATCACGGTCTCCGACGACGATATGGATGCCTACGCGCAGCAGTATCTCGGCTCCACCGACTACGCGACAATCGCTTCGAACTACAACATGGACGAGGACTCCGTGAGGAACCTTGTCCGCCAGTCCTGCGCTCTTTCCAAGCTCCGCAGCCAGGTCGTGACGGCCGAGATTCCGTCCCAGCCGACGGCTCCTTCGAAGCCTGCTGACGGCGCCGAGGATACGCCGACGGCCGACTACGCGACCTACATCATCAACCTCGCAGGCGATGAGTGGGACTCCGAGACCGGCACCTGGAAGGACTCCTCCTCGACCTACGCCTCCGCTCTTGCCGACTACCAGATCACGAACGACTCTGCGACCTACGCTGCAGCACAGGCTGCCTACTATGTGGCCTACCAGCAGTACTCCACGGCTTCCCAGACTGCATCGCAGCAGTGGACGAACTACGTGAATGACCGGCTCTCGAAGGCAAGCATCGAGATCTACACGATGGAAGCCTAAGAGGCAGATACAAGCGCTACGATGGACGGACGGGCATCTTTGCCTGTCCGTCCTTTTCTATAGCGGAAAGAGGTGTCCCTCATGCATATTGCGGTGAGCGCATGCCTTCTGGGGGAGCGGTGCAGATACGACGGCGGCACGAAGCCGGATGAGGCCGTCATCCGGCTCTCAGGCAAGACGGAGCCTGTGCCCATCTGCCCGGAGAGGCTCTCGGGACTGCCCATACCGCGCCCTCCTGCAGAGATCAGGGATGGGCATGTCTATCTCAGGGACGGGCGGGATGTGACCGAAGAGTTCGAGACAGGGGCGAAGTGTGCGCTTGCCCGCGTGAGGGAGCAGCCCGTGCCGCTTGCCGTCCTGAAGGCAAAGAGCCCATCATGTGGCGCCGGTCTCATCTACGATGGTAGCTATAGCGGAAGGACCATAGAGGGGGACGGGGTCTTTGCCCGCCTCCTCGAAGAGGAAGGAATCACCGTGGTAAGCGAAACGACTGTCGAATCCGTGCATCCGTCTGTAGAGCATCCTGTGGCAATCATCCTGGGCACCGGTCTGGGACATCTCAAAAGCCTCGTGCATCCGGTGCGCCGCATCGACTATCACGATATCGAGGGATTCCCGGATGAGGCACAGCCGATGCCGGGCCACACGTTCGAGGCAACGATCGGCACGATCGACAATGTCCCGGTGATCGTCTATCCGGGCCGCATCCATCTCTATCAGGGCTACAGCGCCTCCGAGATCTGCGCCCTTGTCCGCCATGCCCACCGCCTCGGCTGCCGCGACATCGTCTTTGCCTGCGCAACGGGTGCCGTCTCCGGCATGGCAAACATCGGCCTCGGCATCATCACGGACCAGATCAACCTCACGGGCAGAAATCCGCTTGCCGAGGATGAAGGACTCCGCGATGTGGAGTCTCCCTTCGTCGATATGGCGGATGCCTATACGCCCTACCTCAGGACCCTTGCAAGGGGCGTCGCAGACGATCTCGGCATTGCGGTCGAGGAGGGTGTCCTTGCAGGTGTCATCGGTCCCTGCACAGAGACGCCTGCAGAGGTGCAGATGATGAGGACGATGGGTGTATCCTATGTCGGCATGTCGACCGTGAATGAGGTCATCATGGCGCACGCTCTGGGCATGAATGTCTTGGGCCTCACGCTTGCTGCCAACCAGAGCGGAAGCGCAGGCTTCGGCCACGACAAGGTCCTCGAAGAGGCGAAGCTCCATGCAGACGACTTCGAGCGTCTCGTGAGAGGCGTGCTGCGCCTGCTGTAGATACAGACAGCTGTATAGAGCACTGATGCTGGGGCCTGGGATGAAGCTGCATTCCAGGCCTCTTTCCTGATACAAAGATCAGATGCTGAGGAGAGAGCAGATGGAATAGCGCCCTGCCAAGGCGCAGGGGCACAGAGAGGCTGGCAGAGGCAGCGGGAAGCGCCTTGCTGCAGCGAAGGCCTGGGCAGAAAGCCTCTCCGAGATAGAGGTCGCAAAGGAGATGGAGGGGCTCACGCTCAAGGAGGCAAAGGATATGAGGCTGCGCGAAAAGGGGCTGCTTGATTGAGGCTCATGGACAGCCATCCATTCATCGAAGCTTTCCTGGAATAGCCGATATATCAGGAGGAGGATTCCGGCTTCGGGAGATACGAAGAGCGCCTGGGTGCATCTCAGCATCCCAGGCGCTATTCTGTCCAGCTTCTATCTGGCGCATGTGCCGGGCGCTCTTCGAGAACGGGTTCGACGGCTACATGCGTCCCGACCATGGCCGCATGATCCGGGGCGAGACCGGGCGTCCGGGCTATGGCCTCTTCGACCGCGCGCTCGGCTGCACCTACATCAATGGCATCTGGGAGACGCTCGAGAAGGATGCTGCTGCAAAGTAGCGATTGCCTGCAATGCACGGATTAATGAATGAAACAGGATGTGCCGTATCTAGAGCGAAGAAATTTGAGAATGAACAAAATAATGCTTGCATCTTCGTTTTCACATCCGTATTATTAAACAGCACGCTTTGAGACAACGTCTTGCGCGCATGCGAGGCCAGCTTAGCTCAGTTGGTAGAGCACCGCTCTCGTAAAGCGGGGGTCATCAGTTCGAGTCTGATAGCTGGCTCCATTGAATTTTAGCAGCTTAGAGGCTATGAAAGCTTCTGAGCTGTTTTGCTTTCTGGCACCCCTGAAGTCTCCCGCAGGGGTGAAATTAGGGTGAAAATTTTTTCTATGGAGAAATGTGGAGACGTTTCCACAACGGGATTATGACAATACTGCGCTGCAATATGTGCTCTGCGATTGGATCTGCTTTCAGCGAATTGGCTATTTCACTGAAGCCGAATGGCATGCTGCTGTTCAGATGAATTTGTTCTATCGGTCTACATCCTGTTTAAGTCAGGAAATAGGTGCTTTCAAGTCTCGACGCCTTTCTTCTTCAAGGCAGTGATGGTCCGTCTCTCTCGCATCTTACGGTCGATTGATAGAATGTTCAGCACATACCAAGAACGGCAGGAGCAAGGGAAATGGCCGACGAACTTGACGTGAAGAAGCAGATAGATATGGTCTTCAGCATCGCGAACAGCCTGCGGGGGACCTATCAGCCCGAGAAGTACCGCGACGTGATCATCCCCATGACGATCATCAGGCGCCTCGAGTGCGCGCTCGAGGCGACCAAGGACAACGTGTGCTCCGCCTTCGAAGCGAATCCCAAGGTGCCGGACGCCATCCTCAGGCGCAAGGCGGGGAACCTGCCCTTCTACAACACGAGCCGCTACTCGCTGCGCTCGCTCCTGGCCGACCCGCAGCACCTCGACCGCAACCTCGTCACGTACCTCGACGCGTTCTCGCCGAACATCAAGGAGATCATCCAGGGCCTCGAGTTCAAGACGCAGATCAAGAAGATGAAGGATGGCTCCTGCCTTACGGGCGTCGTGCGCAAGTTTGCAGACCTCGACCTCGATCCAGCACGCGTCAACAACCATGCGATGGGCTACATGTTCGAGGAGATCATCCGCCGCTTCTCCGAGAACGCAGAGGCCGGCGACCACTACACGCCACGCGAGGTGATCCGCCTCATGACCAAGCTCGCCCTCGCGGGGGGGTCGGAGGACCTCCTCGAGCCTGGCAAGGTCATCAAGGTGGCCGACGTCGCCTGCGGAACGGGCGGCATGCTCTCGACTGCGCAGGCGGAGCTCGCCAAGCTCGCGCCCAAGGCGGACGTCTATCTCTACGGCCAGGAGATCCTTCCCGAATCCTATTCCATCTGCCTTGCCGACATGCTCATCAAGGGGCAGAGGGCGGACAACATCAGAAATGCCGACACGATGAAGGAGGACTGCTTCCCTGACGACAAGTTCCGCATAGAGCTCATCAACCCGCCCTTCGGACAGCCGTGGGGTGGCAAGGACGCCCACGACGGCGTCGAGGCAGCCGTCAAGAGGGAACACGAGCGCTACCACGGCCGCTTCCCATGGGGGCTCCCGGCGACGTCGGACATGCAGCTCCTCTTCATGCAGCACGTCGTGTACAAGCTCGACGACAAGCGCGGCCGTGCCTGCGTCATCTCTAACGGCTCGCCGCTCTTCTCAGGATCGACCAAGTCAGGCGAGTCCCAGATCAGGCGCGGTCTCCTCGAGAACGACCTCGTCGAGGCGATTATCGGCCTTCCCACGGACCTCTTCTACAATACCGGCATCGGCATCTATGTGTGGGTCATCTCCAAGAACAAGCGACCCGAGCGCCGGGGCAAGGTGCAGCTCATCAACGCGACCGACATCTGGACGCCGATGAGGCGCTCCATGGGCAACAAGCGCAAGATGCTCTCGGACGAGCAGATAGAACAGATTGTCGGCATATACAAGGCGTTCGAGGAGTCCGACCGCTCCCACATCCTCCCCAACGAGGAGTTCCTCTACCGCGAGTACTCCGTGTTCCAGCCTCTGCAGCGAGATTACGCCGTGACGGACGAGAGGATCGATGACATCTGTACGGGCAGGTTCATGGAGAACATGCACAACCCCGACAAGCTCGAGAAGCTCCAGGCAATAGACGCCGCCGACCGCACCAAGAAGCAGGAAGCCGACCTCGAGAGGCTCGTCGCCAACGAGCCCGTGTTCGAACGGATGGTTGCCGTCCTGAGGGACAACGCATCGGACGATGTGACCTACGACGAGGGTACCTTCAAGAAGCGACTCAAGAAGACACTTGCGGATGCCGGCGTGGCGCCCGACGCCGGCATGCTGGCGACGCTCGTCGACAGGCTCTCGCGCCCTGACAAGGGCGCGCCGCTCCGCAAAAACAGGGAGGGCTACCTGGTCCTCGACAACGGCACGAAGGACAAGGAGCTCGTCAAGCTCTCCGAGCCTGTCGCAGACTACATGGAGCGCGAGGTCCTGCCGTACGTGCCAGACGCACGCTGGGTCGACGAGGACTCACAGGTAGCCATATACAGCAGCGGCAAGATGCTCTCGGGCCCCACGCTCGCTGCTGCAAAGGAGGCACCCATCGGCGCCGAGATTCCGTTCACGCGCTACTTCTACAAGTATGAGGCACCCGAGAGCTCCGACGAGCTCCTGGAGGAGTTCATGCAGCTCGAGGACCAGCTCGACGAAGAGCTGAAGGGGCTGGTGTAGATGAAACCGAGCGGGATCGAGTGGATTGGTGACATTCCAGACGAGTGGGGTACGAAGCCAATCAAGTACCTGTGTTCAATCGTTCAAGGGGCAACGCCTGATACCAGCAGCCTGGATTATTGGGATGGAGAGATCCCGTGGGTGACCCCCGCGGACATGAGCGACGAGGGCGAACTGCATGCACCGTCTAAATTCATTACCAAGAAGGGATACGACTCTTGCACCACTACGATGGTTCCAGTAGGTAGCGTCGTCATCTCATCGCGTGCTCCAATTGGAAAGATTGGCTATGTGTCGATCCCCATTTGCACGAACCAGGGATGCAAGACCTTGGTGGGACATATCCTAAATCACCGCTATACCTACTATGCCGCTATTGCGGCAAAATCCGAATTCATCCGCAGTGGTCGTGGGACGACGTTTATGGAACTCTCTTCCGACGGGCTAGGGCAAGTCTCATTCCCGGTGCCTCCAAGGCGCGAGCAGGAGAGCATCGCAACCTATCTCGACTGCACAATAAACGAGGCAAACAAAGCTTATGAATTGCTTGATCGACAGATTGCTCTTCTCGAGCGCTACAAGTCGTCCCTCATCCACGAGGCCGTGACCAAGGGGCTCGACCGGGACGTGCCGACGAGGCCGAGCGGCGTCGAATGGATCGGCGAAATTCCAGAACATTGGAAGACCAAGCGAGTGAAGTACGTCCTTGACTTCCTTGACTATTTAAGGGCACCTATTGAGGCGTCACAGAGGTCAAAAGACGGCAAAACTCTATATCCATATTATGGTGCATCGGGCATCATTGATGAAATCGACGACTATAACGTTGAGGGACCAGCGCTCTTGATAGGCGAAGATGGAGCGAATTTGGTTCTAAGACATCTACCATTGGTCTATTTCGCGGATGGAAAGTATTGGGTAAACAATCATGCGCATATCCTCAGACCAAAGGGTGGGTGCATGCGCTTCTTCTTCTACGCGTTGGAGGCGTGTGACTATTCACAGTACATAACGGGGTCCGCACAGCCGAAGCTATCCCAGGGCAATCTATCTTTGGTGCGTACGCCTGTCCCCCCAATCCATGAACAATTCGAGATTGCTTCCTTCCTCGACGACAGATGCTCCCGCATTGATCGCATACTCGATCTCAAGCGCAGGCAGGTCGACGTCCTGAGACGCCGCAGGCAGTCACTCATCTACGAGTACGTCACCGGCAAGCGCCGCGTGGACCAGGAGGCATAAGTCATGGAAGTGAAGGCGTACACCGAGTCCGTCCATACCGTGCGACATGGTGGCAATCCTCTTACCGAGCACGATTTCCAGAGACTGATTATTGACTCCCTCGTCGAGAGCGGGGAGTACGTCGAGCGGGACTCGAAGCACGACTACGACCCAGCCTACGCGATGGACACGGAGCTCCTTTTCGAGTTCCTGGAGCAGACGCAGCACGACTCCATGGAGCGTCTCCGCTCGATCTACGACGGTGGCTACAAGGCGACAGTCCTGAATGTGATCGACCGGGAGATCAAGAGGCATGGACTCCTCCAGGCGATATGGGACGGCGTGCCCCTCGAGGGAGGCGTCACGCTCGACCTGGTGGAGCCCAGACCATCCGCGCTCTTCGACAAGAAGGCTTCTGACCTCTACGCCGGCAACAGGCTCTCCGTGATGGAGGAGGTCTATCACAAGCCAGGGGAGAGGCTCGATCTCGTCGTGTTCCTGAACGGCCTCGCGCTCTTCACATTCGAGCTAAAGTGCAATACGTCGGGTACCGGATGGGACTACCGCGACGCTATCGAGCAGTATATGGAACGGGACTGCACGACAAGGCTCCTCGTGCCCAAGATTGGCGCGCTCGCCCACTTCGCGATGGACCTCGAGAACGCCTACGTCTGCACTACCCTGAAGGGGAAAGCGTCGACGTTCCTGCCGTTCAATCAGGGCGTTGCCGAACCGGAGGATGTCCATGCGACCGAGCCTGGAAACCCCCACAACCCGGACGGTCCCGATACGGCGTATGTATGGGAAGACATCCTCACCAAGGACAGCATCTTCGACCTCGTGTACGATTTCATGTTCGTCTCGAAGAGGCGAGACAAGAGGAAGAAGGTCGTCGACGAGACGGTCATCTTCCCGCGCTACCAGCAGCTCAGGGCTGTGAGGCGTGTCTCCGAGGACATCATGAAGAACGGCACCGCCCGCGACTACCTCATCGAGCACTCGGCCGGCTCGGGCAAGACCAACACGATATGCTGGCTCGCGCACAAGCTCTCGGGCATGTACCAGTCAGGCTCGGACACGCCCCTCTTCGACAAGGTGATCGTGATCACCGACAGGAGGGTCGTCGACGACCAGCTTCAGGGTGCGATGCTCGACATGGCGAAAGACTCTGGCGTTGTCCGCGTGATGGATGAGGGGAAGACCTCCTCAGATCTCGGAAGGGCCCTCGACAGCTCCTACCGCATAGTCGTCTCCACGACACAGAAGTTCCTCTACCTCAAGCCCGGCACGTTCGAGGGCTCGGGCAAGAGCTTCGCTGTCCTCATCGACGAGGCACACGGATCGACGTCGGGCAAGTCGATGTCCGCGGTCGATGGCGTGCTTGCAGGCGGAGGCGAGGCAGATGCGGACGACTCCACTCTCGACGACGTCCAGGAATTCCTGAGGCGGGACATCAAGAGGTCCGGCAAGCAGGCGAATGTCACCATCGTCGGCTTCACGGCGACCCCCACCTGGAAGACGCTCCAGCAGTTCGGGAGCATCGACCAGCAGGGGCATCGCCAGGCGTTCGACCTCTACTCGATGAACCAGGCCATAAAGGAGGGGTTCATCCTCGATGTGCTGTCAAACTACACGACCTACGAGGCCTACTGCCACGTCGTGAAGTCGATCGCTGACGATCCGAAGCTCGAGAGCGCGCCCGCGAAGCGTGCGCTCCAGCATCTCATCAACGTAGACGCAAGGACGATCTCTGGCAAGCTCGAGGTCATGGTCGAGCACTTCACCGGCACCGTGAAACAGACCCTCGGCGGACATGCCAAGGCTATGATTGTCACGAGCTCCCGCGAGGCGGCGGTCCGCTACTTCCTTGCCTATGAGTCGCTCAGGAAGGAAAACATGAGGACGCTCAGCGACGTCCGGGCGCTTGTGGCCTTCACCGACAAGGTCTGCATCGACGGGGAGACGTACACCGAGGCAGGCCTCAATGGACTTCCCGAAGAAAAGACGGCGGATGCCTTCGACACCGACAGCTACAAGCTGCTCATTGTCGCCGACAAGTACCAGACAGGCTTCGACCAGAAGTTCCTGGCGGCGATGTACGTCGACAAGCCGCTCCACGGCATCGCCGCGGTGCAGACGCTGTCGCGCCTCAACCGCATCTGCAAGCCATACGACAAGCGCACGTTTGTGCTCGACTTCGTGAACGACTTCCAATCCATACGCGACTCGTTCGCTCCGTTCTACAAGACGACAGTGCTCGAGGAGCCGCTGACCATTGCAGATGTCCGCGAGACCGAGAGGCGCATGCTCGAGTATGGCGTCCTCGACGCCGACGACGTCCGCGAGTTCAATGTGCTTCTCGCCAAGGACTCCCGCACGACCAAGGAGAAGGCGCGCATGTTCGCGCTTGTCGAGGCTGCGGCCAGCGGGGTGAAATCGAGAGACGAGGAGACTGCAGACGAGATTCGCCGCACAGTGAGGAACTTCGTCAGACAGTACGCATTCCTGCTCCAAGCGGCGCCCTTCGTCGACGAGCGCATGCACATGGAGTACAACTTCTGCGTGCCGCTTCTGCGTTCCCTCGAGGCGGGCACGCACGGCGCCAACGACTTCGACATCGCCGACAAGGTCAGGCTCGACGAGTTCGAGGTCAGGAAGGGTGAGGAGCATGAAGACGAAGGCGCTACTGCGGCGCCTGCGGTAACTGCGCCGAGAGGCACTGGCTCCGGCTTCACGGAGAAGACCTACGACAGGCTCAGCCGGATCATCGACGAGTGGAATGCCCGTTGGGGCACCCACTTTGACAAGAAGGTCGTGGTGCCGTCGGCGATGGCGCTTGACAACATCCTCAAAGCCGATGAGCGTGTCCAGCAATCCGCGAAGGTCAACAGCAAGACGGACTTCAAGAACACTGTCGATGACCGTAGCGAGGATGCCCTGGTGCGCGGATACGACCAGAACGAGGAATGGTATGGGTTCCTCCTCAGCAACGAGGAGGCGCGGCGGCAGCTCATGGGGGTGCTTGTCGACGACATGTACCACGCACTGCATGATGCTGGATAGATTAATTCGGTACCGTGCTTGCATGACCTGATAAAGATCTCGCCAAGTTCATATCCGGGCAGGTATCCATATCGTGTCTTTTGCTTCTTGCATTGGCTGCAGAAAGGATACCTAGCTCGGTGGGCAGGCAAGGCGCAGAATCAGATGTCAGCTGAAGACACATTGTTAGATAGTTTCTGTAGGTAGATGACTCGTCAGTGTGTACAACGCACCTATACATGTAGAAATGAGTGAAGTTTTGTGCCTCGGAGCACCGGCCTGAAGGCATTCCAGTCTCCGGGTCCATATTAGTGGTTGGGACCCTCTGCCCCGCTGCAGCCAGTAAAGCACGGCGATCAAGCACCTCTTCCCGATCGCCGGCGCCCTGTCGTATCGCAGTACGCAGCGCCACGCCCGCAAGGGCGCGTCCTTCGATGCGACAGGGCTTGCTTGACAGGCAGCAGCGGGGCAGAGGGCCCCAATTATTCCGGGAGGATATTCAACTATGGCAAGCAAGATATTCGGTGCTGAGAACTCAACAGGAGCCGCCCAGGAGCAGGCAATCTTTCTCTGCAGGAGCTACTTTGTTCATAGGGGCTTGAAGGTCGAAGATAATATGTGGCACAGCTCTGAGGCCGCTCCTGTCATTGTTGCCGAGGATGACGGAGAGACAGTGCTTATCGACGTCCGTGCTGCCGAAGCGGAAGGCTCCGAAGCTGTGCCGGAGCTTCACATCTCCGAACATGATATTCGGACGATGCGAAGGGCATGCCTCAGCTACCTCCTCGACCATGAAGATACGGATTCCATACGTCATGACGTCTGCGCTGTTTCTATCGTCGGAAAGAACCATGCACGTATAAGGCACCTTGTCGCTGTATGCCGCTGGGACGGCACCTGCTAGGCGTCAAATAGTACCGCTCGTCGGCAATATAGGGCCGCTGGGATGTATGTCCAGCGGCCCGAATTTTGTCGCGCACGGGCGCAGCCAAGCCCTCCCGCGCCTGCCTATTTGCCCAGCAGGAACACCTAGCGCTGGGCAAATAGCGAAACAGTGTTGCCATCATGGCTGTGGCAGAAAGCGTCACAGCCATGATGGCTATCGGCTATGAAGAGCAGCCCAGGGGGATTGCAAGATGTGCGAGCTGCCGTACAGATTATCTGTCCGCCAGCTCGGAGATGTCCCCCTGGGCTCTGCTTGTGCCTTTCAGCCTGCTCTCGTCGGTGCATGCTCTGTCTGCCTTCATTGGAGGCCAAGCATTCTCGTTCGGCATCCTGCAGCCTGTCTGCATCTCGGATGTCAGTGTGGGACTGATGAATTCCGTCTCATGCGTCTCATCTCCTCCATCTCGTTCTGCTGTACGGCATATCCAATGAGAATCAGGTACAGAAGGCGTCGGGCCTTGCAGAGGAGGCCTTTATGCAGAAGCGAAGCTCTCGACTCGAAGTGCGGCTTACTGACGAAGAGATGGCTGCGCTGGACGAGAGGGTCCATGCCTCCGGAAGGTCTCGCTCAGACTATGTGAGGCATCGGCTTGAGAAAGCTGAGGGTTCTGCCGTGCCAGCTGTCACGGCAGAAGGCCTCAGGGAGGCGCTCGTCGAGCTCAAGCGCTGCGGCAATAACGCCAATCAGATTGCGCGCAAGCTCAATGCTGGCCTCGGCTCGCCTGAAGCGGATGCCTGTCTCAGGGAGCTGGCTGCTGCAACGGCAAAGGTGGCCGAGGCAGTGAGGATTTCGAGGGATGCATAGCATCCAGAAAGGAAAACGTCATGGAGAAGGAAGAGGTCCGCAAGGAAGCCGCTAAGCTGATCGATCAGCTCAGGGCGGGCGGCAGGCGATCTGCAAGTACACGCGTGTATCTCTATTTGCAGGCAAGGAAGCTCTCGCTTTCGGTTCCCGATGCTGCATGCGGGGCGAAAGCCGTGGCAGAAGGGATTTCGAAGCTGGCTAAGAAGCGCCTCGATGCCATGGCAGCCCGTACTGGCATCTCCCGTGACGAGCTTGAGGATGCGTGCAAGCTCACCGTAGTCGGCCTTCTGGCGGATGAGGTGCAGAAGGGGCATCCTGTTCGGTTGGTGAACGTTTGCCAGGCAGTCTGCGACGATGCAGACATCTATTCCAAGAGCATGGATGCGGAGCGCCTTCTTGCCGATTGCTTGGAGGATGCGCTTGCCTGAGCGCCAGGGACATATAGGCGCCAGGATCTTCGCTGCCGCGGCTCTCGCTGCGGCAGCCTGCCCTCTGGCTGCTGGCGCTCTTGGACATGGATATATCCCCAAGAATGCAGTCGAGGCTCTTTCGGGTGCATCCTCCTGGTGGCTCTCGGGGATGTTCATGCAGGAGCCCATTGGCTGCATTCTCGGCATCCCGCTCTCTGCAGCAGCCGTGCATGCCGTCTCGCACGGAAATGCGGAAGCTGCCTCGGCCGGCCTGGGGGATGCACGCATCAAGCAGGGGAGCGAAGCAGTCCGTGCATCGGATACGTGGAATGGGAGATCTGTTCCCAAGGGCACGGGGCTCGTATATGGGTTCTCGCGAGGAAAGTATCTCTTCGAGGCGAGATCGCCCCACAGCATCACGGTTGCGACGAGCGGCGCTGGCAAGACGCGCCGCCTTGTTGCCGAGACGGTAGACCTATGCGCCGCAGCAGGCGAGACGCTTGTCATAAGCGATCCCAAGGGCGAGCTCTTCGAGCTCATGGGAGAGGGGCTCCGGCAGCAGGGATATCAGACGCTCCTGCTCGACCTCATGCATCCTGCGTTCTCCGATACCTATGATCCTTTGAAGCTCTGCGTTACCCGTGCGTCTGCAGGGGATCTTTCTGGCATGCAGCAGGCTGCAGAGGATATCGCAGCGTCAATCGTTCCAGACGATCGTCCGGGCTCAGCAAGCCATTGGGTCAAGTCCGCGCGAGGCATCCTCGCTGCTGCCATTGCCTATGTGGCATCTGCTCCTGAGTGCCCCGATGCCATGCGCACCATGCCTTCCGTCTGCCGCATCGTGGACGAGGGCTCTGAGAGAGGCGCCCAAGGCCTCAAGGCGCTCATTGCGTCGCTTCCGGATGGCAGCCCGGTCCGTGCCCTCGGGTCGCAGATACTCTCCGCAGAAGGCAACGAGCTTGCATCCATCATGTCGACGCTCAAGGTGGCCCTCCGCCCGTATGGATCCGATGCCGTGCGGCGCGTCATGTCTGGCAGCGGCATCGATCCTGCGGAGATCGTTGAGGGAAGGAGCAAATGTGCTCTCTTCCTCCGGATCCAGGATGAAGGCAGCCCCTACAACGGCGTCTTCGCCATGCTCTTTGCCCAGATCTGGCAGGCGGCTTTCCTGGCCGCAGACGGCAATGGCGGAAGGCTTCCCCGTTCTGTGACGATCGTGGGCGACGAGTGGGGCAACCTTCCCCGCGTGGCCTGCCTTCCTGCACTCTGCTCCCTGGGACGCAGCCTCGGCATAAGATGGCATGGCTTCGTCCAGGATACGGGGCAGCTCGACAAGTACGGACGCGATGGCAAGCAGAAGATACTCGCGAACTGTGCCGTCAAGGTGGCCCTCAGGCTCGGAAGCCAGGAGGACTGCGCCTTGTTCACGGCGCTCTGCGGAAAGACGACGAGGCATCCCAGGTCGAAGGGCAGCTCCAGATCTGCCTCCGGGCAATCCACCACGGCAGGCGCGGGCGAGATCGCAGACGATCTCATCCATACCTGGGAGTGGCAGACGCGCCTCGCATCGAGGGATGGATCCATCGTCGTGAAGATGGCAGAGGAGGGCGCGCCTGCGAGCCATGCGGGCGTCATCTGCGCCCCGACGGCAGACATCACACAGACGCCATCATGCGCCCGTTATGGCTTCGGCACGAGGGATGAGGAGGCTGCATTCAGGATGCATGCACAGAAAGAGCTCTCTGCCCGCCTGCCAGCGCCTGCGCCCTCCGGATGGGCCCCGGACTGGAAGGATCTTCCGGCAATGAAGGCCGAAGCAGAGGAAACTGCCGACGAGGACGAATGGGCGGCCTACGACTGAGGGGAGGGGCCATGACCGCGATCAAGCAGGTGACGATCAGGGGCACCAGACACATGCGCTCCCTTGGCAGGTACTTCTCGTTCGACAGGGAGAAGGCCCTCGGACACGGCACGATGAATGTCTCTGACGAGGAGGGCTGGGCGGAAGAGATGTCGGCCACGCGGGCAGCATATGGACATGACAGGGCATCGCGTGGCACAGAGCCCGTGCTTGGATACCACCAGATCCTCGGCTTCCTTCCCGACGAGTGCGATATCAACGGCGGGAAGCTCACGCCTGAAGGCTGCCTTGCATACGCACGCGAATACCTTGAGCGCCGCTATCCGGCGCATGAGGCGGTCTACGTGCTCCACAAGGAAGGCTGCAGGCGTGACGGCACGGAGCGCTACGCAGTCCATATGTTCGTAAATGTCACCGACCTCAGGTCCGGCCGAAGATTTGACGAAGGCAACTGGCGCCAGGCGAGGGATGCACGAGTGGCGGCGGTCCGCGAGCTCGACCGAGAGCATGGACTCCGCCAGCTTGAGCGTGGCAGGAACAGCCGGACGCATGCACGCCAGCCCTCCCGTGCCGAGAGGCGCCATGGCAACCGGAGCTCCCTGGAGCATCTGAGAAGGAGGATCGCGAAGCGGGCGCATGAGGTCTCGTGCATGCCGGGGTCCTTCAACAGGATGCGCCGGCTTGCGGAGCTCCTGGAGAAGGACGGGATCGTCATGACGTGGAGCGCAAGGCGCGACGATCTGCAGTTCAGGTATCGGGATGATTCTGTGCCAGGCGGAATTCGCAGGGTAAATGCCAGGACGCTGGGAGACGTCGGCATTCCGGGAGGAAGGAGGCTTTCGCTCTCCCGAGGCGGCATCGAGGATGCGGTCGGCATGACAAGGGCTCTCGGGCATGCAGGGAGGCTCCTGGACAGGGTTCTCGACGACGGAACAGGTGCGAGGAGATAGGGTGCATCATACGACGCATGCAAAGCGGCGGGCCACGGATTTCATATTCCGTGGCCCGCCGCGATTGTCGGTACCGCCTTCAGCGAAGAATTGCAGCTAGATGATGCTTGTGTCGATGAAGAGTACATCATCGATTGATGCGGTTCCATCGACGATGGCGTCGCAGTATTCCAGTGCCTTGTCATAGCAGAAGAACATCCAGTTCCTGCGTCTGTCATTCACCTCATCGGCAATGCCCTCGTCAAGGATTCCGATTTTGGAGCCGTCTATTTCGCCTCCGATTTCGATTAGTACTGCATATGTACTGGGTCCACCTTTCTTCACGCTACTGCTGCCGCCAAGAAATACGATGATTTCGAACTCTCCGAGTTCTTCTGTTCTACCTTCTGCGAACCCGCAGTCGATGTTGTCCCTCACATTTCGAAAATTGAGCCACCTATCCATGATCTTTGGTTTCGGGAATCGGAATGCGAAGCCCCTGCATCGTTCGTCACTGTAGATGCATGCATCGCAGCATCCGCGCAGTATGCGATCTTGCCATATGGTCATCTTTGGTCCTGCGTCAATCAGGTAAGTGAGTCTCACGAATTACCGCCTTCTTTCTGCCTCACAAATTTTGACTGCCTGTGCCGTACCGGTCTTGCTTATGAAGAACCATCTCCATATTTCGTATGGCATGGAAGGCCTCGCGCTTGGCCATGCTTCCATGCATCTCTTATCTGTTGCTGTTGCCCGCTTCAGCAAAGGACTGGAAGCCTGATTTCAAGACTTCCGTCATTGCTGCTATGGATACATATGCTGCTAGTGTCATTTCCGTTGGAACTCGCTCAGGCATATCGAGAAGAGTGCTTTCGAGTCCTTTTCCGTCTTCCAGGAGCTGTGGCCTCTCCATCCCAGGAGCAATTGCCCATGAGCAGTGATGTCCGTTTTCGATGCCGAAGGCACAGGTGATGACTGAGACATTTCCGGCGTCGCTCATCATGCTGGAGATGTAATAGGTTCCCGTTGCTCCTTCCGGAATATCTTTCATGTTAAAGCCGGTAGCCTTCATGGTGACGATTCCATACCCAGCCCAGACAGGCAGATTGTCATTCTTGAGCATGATGCTTGTGATATTTGTCTCATCGCCGTTGTCGAGCATGTATGCTGTTCCAGTCTGTAGTGTGCTGAAAAGCAGTTCCTCGTACTCGTCTTCGCTGATCATGGGATTCCTCATTTCCGTCGGGATCATCGTCCCGTTTTTGGGACGATGATCTTTGTTTGCCTACAGCGAGATGCCTCTGTAGATTGCCTGGAAGATGCGCTCGACATCGCGGCGTGTGGCACCGCGTTCCACGAGGCACCGCCGCCATGCTGTGCTCAAAGCATCTTCAGCGATGACGGTCGTTAGCATCTGCTGCAGGCGCTCTTCCAGAAGGTCTGCTACAAAGCCCGCGGCACTCGCGGGCATTTCAGGCCCGATGCAGGAGATGCCAAGCATCTGCTGCCTGCTCAGGTGCCTCACGATGCTTGCCTTGTTGCCTGGCCCATACTTGGGAGCTTCATTGCAGTCCTTTAGCAGCTCCTCAGGACGGCAGAGCACAGCCTTGCAGCTATGCGTACGCCTGAGGACTCGTAGACAGAGAGCATCGGCCTCTTCATGGTTGCTACACCGAAGAACGAGCCAGTGCCGCCTCCCCGCTGTCTTGAGCCACGCTTCTGCTGAATCCGGCAGGGGAGACTTGTCGTCCTCGGCCAGCTTCTCGATGAAGGGTGTTGCCCCCTCTACTCTGCAGGTCTGTGCCGGGCTCCAGAGGCTTGCAATCTCTTCCGGTGTCATGCAATTGTTCTTGTATATCTCGCTGAGCGGCTTCGGCTTCCAAGGTCCCGATGCCTCCAATGAGCTTTCCAGGTTCGGGATGGCTTCAGCGAGCAGCCTTCTTTCCATTGCTTTTCCGCCCCCTCTTCTCGATTAGCTTGATTACTTCCGTGTACGGGATTCGTATCGACGAGCCGAGCTTGATTGCATCGACGGTCTTTGCAAGGCGGTATGCCTCGGCTCTGGAAACACCAAGAAGCTCTGCGACCTCGCTGACTCGATAAAGCGGCTTGAACCAATGTCTGAGCTCTCTTGAATCCATGCCTTTCTCCTCTGTACTGGATAGCTGGACTGAAATGCCCTGTCCATCTCCTGACAGGCGCTGGATATGGTGGATCGGGCATTGTGCAGGAAAATTTTTACGTGATGCGCCGAGTGTGCGGCATGGCGGAGGCCATGCCGCACGATGGGCTATTCGGCGAGATGAAAGGCAGCGTGTGCCCCATCGAAATCCAGGCTGACGGATCCGAGCTCTCCGTAGCGGTTCTTGAGGGCGGAGATGCTCACGGCACACATGCCTGCGGGGGCTATCCTTTCGCTGTCGGCGGTGAGACAGAGGGCGCCGTCGAAGCTGTATTCAACCGCTGAGGTCCCGGCATATATGTCTAGAGACGTGCCAGCCTTCTTCGAGCTCCTGCCTTCGTATGCTCCGCGTGTTATTGAGCTGATCGCGAAGATGGTCGTCTCGTATGCATTGCAGGTGGAGCGGAGATGCTTCACGCATCCTGCGATGGCAAGCCGCTCGTCCATGTATGGCGTGTCGCTGCATGCAGCGAGAATCTGCAGGTAGTCGATGAAGATGATTGGCGCTTCGCCATGGCAGCTGCGGATGTCGCTGACCAGCCGGTCGACCTCTGCGATATCCTCGACTGTCGCGAAATAGATATTCGGAGCGATGGCCTTCCGGTACTGTTCCTTCGCGTTCAGGAGATCCGCATGAAGGTCGCTGCCAACCGGCAGTGCATCGGATATGTTCGCCAGGGTCAGGACGCCGTCGCTCAGGCGCACAAGGCTCTTGGCCACCAGCCTCGGCCGAGGCAGTTCCTGCGTGATGAAGAGGACTGGGTGTCCCTGGGCGGCGACGTTGTCTGCAATCTCGACTGCCAGCGTCGTCTTCCCCATGCCGGGCTGAGCGCCTATCGTGTACATGAGCCCGCAATGCGCGACGTTGACCAGCTGGTCCAGCGGCTCGAAGCCGGTCGTTATGCGTGGGCTTGGAAGCCTCATGCCCTCGATGTCGCTGTCGAGGAGCAGGTCTTCTGATATGGGGTCTTCATGACGTCTTGTGCCTAGCGGCTGCATGAATCGCTCACCTCCAGCAAGCGGAGGTAGTCGAAGAAGCTCGATTTGAGGACATAGAGATGGCGGTGGAGGGTGAAGCAGTGCCCGGATTCCCTCATCAGCCTTCTCGCAACGGGCTTGCACAATCCGGTGAGCTCCTGTATGTCGCTGACGTCGAGGAGAGCTTCGGCGTCCATGCTCTCGTTCGGACGAGAGCTGTACTCGATGCCAAGAGAGCAGGCATCGAGATCCACGGGGATATGTTCCGCGTGGATAAAATCACAATGTGTCATATAATTCTTCTTACGACTGGTCTGCTCCTCCTCTACAATCTGGCAGGATGGAAGGGGGGAGCGGGCTGGTTTGCATTGCTAAATTTGTGGTGGGCATCTCCTTTCACAGTTTTTTTTTCACAATGTCTTTGCTGCTTCATGATGCTGCGCATCACTCTCTGTAGTAGTTCAGGTAACATCGGTCGATTTGCATGAGCAGGGAAATCCGCATAGACGCATCTTCTTCTGTGGACTTGCTGGACGCATGGCTCATCTGTGCCATGTCCACAAGGGCGGCATAGGTAGGTCCGCAATCGCTCAGCAGCTTCCAATGTTCCGAGATGAAAGCTATGAATTTGCTGGCGTCGCATTTGGCGGCGTTGCCTTCGCCGGGATTTAGATATTTTCCAAGAAGAGCAGCCTCTTCCATCGCCTCTGCTGCTTCAGCATCTTCTGCCGCCGGACGCTTGAACGCTCTTGCAATGGACCCCCATTGCTCGCGCAGGTGGAATGCAAGGATATCCTTAAGATCTATCTGCAATTCAAACCTGATCGAATACTGCAGGAAGCTATATACGATCTTGTCAGCATTGATCCCATCTCTCCTGTCTGACCACAGGTCGGTGAAAAATGCAGCATAGGCCTTCAGGCATGTTGGCCGTTCGTCGAGATAGGTCGACCTAACGACCTGCTGGCCTTTCCGAGACCTGGCTACATTGCTGACCATGCAGCTAAGCACTGAATAAGAGATGGATTGTCCGCTCATATCGGAAAGGTCTCCGCCAAGCCCCTTGAAAGTTGTCATCGAGTTTTCGTCCAGAACAAGCGCAGTCTTTTTCCAGGACGTTCGCATTCTAATCACCTCCTTAAAACTATTGTACTCGTATTTGTCGATAGATAGTAGACAAATTCGCTCTATTTCAATGCAAGAGATTGCTGGCGGACTGTCATGAGGAGATGATGCTGTCTAGCATTTTCGCGGCCTTTTTGTCGTTTGTCTCGATGGCATGGCTGTAAATGCCCAGAGTTATGTTGGGCGATGCGTGGCCAAGACGTGCCTGAACGGTCTTGACGTCCATTCCCTCACCAATCAGGAGCGTTGCCTGTGTATGGCGCAGCGCATGGGGTACTAATCCGAGATAGTGATCGCCCCTGATATGAAGCTTGCCGTTCCGGACAAAGCGCTTCTTCACGTTCTGGTATGTCCCGAACCCATTGTCAACACAGAAATCCCGGAACCATCGATCGAAGTTGTGGCCATCCATATGCGTAGCTTCGACGTGCTTTTTCGAATCGGCCGTCCGGATGTTCAGCGAATGAACAATGGGAGTATCTTCTGTTTGTTTTAGGCCGAACTCCTGCAGCAGCTGCTGCTGCGCCCTCTTCCATATATCGAGAACAACCATGAGTCTTGTGCTTATCGCAATGGTGCGCTGGCTCGTCTTCGATTTCGGTGGCCTGAGCATGTGGTCATTTGAGTACTGACGAGCAATGCTGAGAGTGCGCTTTTCACGATCATAATCAATCCACTTGAGGCCCAGCATCTCACCTTTGCGCAGTCCGCATTCGAGCAATATTACGGTCCCAATGGCTCTTGCGTCTTCATGCTCTTGCAGAAGGCAGTCAAGCAAACGTGATGCTTCTTCAGCAGTCAGGGGCTTACGTTCCTGATAGACAGGCCTTGGCAGCCTGATTGAAGAACAAGGATTGCGGTCTATGAGTTCGTTGTCGACAGCATCCTGCAGTATTTGACGCAACTTGATATGCATGCCATGCAGCTCTGATTCGGACATTCCATTTTCTAGCGCTTTGGCATAGACACGTCGAACGTCGTCTGGATGCAGGTCCGAAAGGCGGATTTCTCCGAAAAGCGAAGAGATGTGACGTATGTAATCCCCCTCACGCTGGAATGCAAGAGGCGATTTGAATGCATCTTTTCGGAGCTCATGGAAGCTTTCTGCATAGTCGGCTACTGTGAACTCCTTGTTCTTGTCCTCGTCAGCTTCGCCTTCGAGCACCTTGCGATATTCGCGAAGCTGATTAATGCACTCCTTGTGCCAGTTCTTTGGGTTGCCGCTTTTGCAGTGGATTGTCTTCTTGGGGCTCCTGCGATATTTTCCTGTGGCAGGATCCTTCCCAAGAGAGAAATAGAGACGGAACGTGCCTGGCTTTCCTTTGACAGGCTCGGCGTACCCCTGAGCACTGTCCTTGATTTGCAGCTTCATGAGTTCGTTCCAGTCGGTGGAGGTTTTCCATTAGGCTCTGTGGCAAAAGCTTTGTAGGCTTTTGCCACAGAGCCTAATGGAAAAATTTCAACCCTGCAAGCATGCTAGGGTTGAAATAGGGGTGAAAGATTTTTCTAGGCTTTACCTGAGGAATCGTGAAAAACGGCTATTTAACTGCGAATATATTATTCTCAATTTTCTCTCATTTACCCTGATAATCCTGATGTCCACGCTCTCGTAAAGCGGGGGTCATCAGTTCGAGTCTGATAGCTGGCTCCATATAAAACAGCAGGTCATGGGCATTGTTTGCCCATGACCTTTTTTCGTGCGATACCTCGGGACCGGCGTTTAGTCTACGAATGGTCTACGAACTCTTCAATCGCCCGTCATGGGAGACCACCGAACCGCCGCCGATGGTGTCGAGTATGCCCCCCCAGCGCCGCCATTTCCTCGGCGTCCTCAGGCTCCCAGAACGCCACATCTCCACGCTTCGTCCGCGCTTCGTTTCCGTTTTCTAACAGTCAAGAACCCGGGTGACGAACATATGTGCCTGTGCCCGGCATGCATGGTATGATGGCGCTGCCAAACAGAGAATGCGACCTGGAGCCTGCCTGGCTCTTTGTTTGGCGACAATCCCACCGGGCAGGCTCCAGGCTGCAGATGGGATGCCGCCATGCCGAAGGGGAATGCCTTCGCAGAGATGGTCGCCGGCCTGGATTCCGGCGACTTCGCACTGCTGTCGTCTGCCGTGCACGAGAGGGAATGCTGGGAAGCCGTCGGATTCGGGACCTTCGCCGATGCCGCCAGCCTCTACCGTTCGCAGCCAGCCTGCCCGTCCTGCGGGGCGAAGGGGGCGTGGCGGGACGGGCACGAGGAGAGCGGGCTGCAGAGGTTCCGGTGCCGCAGCTGCGGCAGGAGATACAACTCCCTCACGGGCACGGTCCTCGAGCACAGCAAGGCGGATATGGCCGCATGGATCCAGTTCGTGCGGCTCATGCGCTTCAGCGTGCCGCTCGACGCTTCGGCCGAGATCTGCGGGGTCTCCCACCAGGTGGCATGGGAATGGCGTCACAGGGTGTTCGCGACCGTGGATGGCTACCAGGACCGGATCGTCCTGAAGGACAGGGTGTGAATCGACGAGACATATATCGTGGACACGGATCTCTCCCACGGATTCGGGCAGGCCAGGAAGCGCGGGCTCTCCAGGCAGCAGGTATGCATCGCAGTGGCAATCGACATCCACAAGAATCCCGTCGCCGTCGTATGCGGCCACGGCAAGCCTTCCTCCAGGAGGATCAGGGAGAGCCTCGAGCCGCATATCGCGGATGGCTCGACCATCGTAGGGGACAGGGAGCGTGCCCACAATGCCCTCGTCAAGGCGATCAAGGGCACCCATGAAGCCTACAAGGCGGACGTGAACGATCCGGTGTATCTCGAGCGGGTCGCGATGGTGAACAACCTCTGCTCCTGGATCAAGCGCTATCTCTGGCGGTTCACCGGTATGGAGATGAAGTATCTGCAGTCATACCTGAACTGGTACGTCTATCTATTCCGCGTCAAGCAGGCCAGCGAGAGGTGGCTCGAGACTGCAAGGGTGGTCCGCCATCTCATGCTTGCCGATGCACGTTTCCGCAGCTCGACGTGAAGCAACCATCACCCGGCTTCTTGACTGTCAGAAACTGTTTTGATCTTTGGGGAAATCATGATGCGCCTCTCTCCGCCCAACCAGCGGCGCATCGAGCAAGCACAGTCGTTTGACGTTGCATACGGCGGTGCAGAGGCCAATGTTGCCCTCTCACTGTCATATCAGAATGACCGTGCCGCGTATGTCTCAGTGGTGCCCGAGAACCGCTTGGGGGAGTGCGCCCTGCGCCATCTGCGCGCCTATGGTGTGGACACGTCGCGCGTGGTGCGCGCGGGCGATCGCCTGGGGTCTTACGTCTTTGAGGTGGGGGCGTCGGTGCGCGGCAACGGCTGCGTGTACGACCGCAAGTACTCCGCCATCAACCTCGCGTCGGCGGACGCCTTCGATTGGGACAGCATCCTTGAGGGCGTCGGGCTCTTCTACTTCTCGGGTGTGACACCGGCCATCTCCGACGAGATGGCACGTGCTTGCAAGGAGGCATTGGTCGCCTGCCGCGAGCGCGGCATCGTTACGGTGTGCGATGTCAACTATCGTGGAAAGATGTGGTCGCCCGAGCGCTCGCAAAAGGTGATGCGCGAGCTTCTGCCAATGGTCGATATCGTGATTGCCAACGACGAGGACGCGCCTGCCGGCCTTGGTATGACCTGCGTTTCCGGCTCGCTCGAGGCCGGTATCGCCGAGCGCGACGGCTACGTGGAGATGGCTCGTCAGATCTGCGCCGAGTTCGGGTGCAAGCAGGTTCTCTCGGTGATTCGCGACATTCGCTCGGTTGAGGATTCCCGTTGGATGGGGATGCTCTTCTGTTCGGCGACCGATGACCTGCTGCCGCACGGCGCCCCGGGTGAGCCCGCCGGGACGGATGCGGCCGGCTCGTGGTGGTTCAGCTCCGTCTACGACATGCACGTGCTCGAGGGCGTGGCTGCGGGCGATGCATTCTCGGGCGCCTACCTGCACGCGCTGCTCCACAGCTACGCCCCCCAGCGTGCCGTCGACTACGCCATCGCCGGCTCGGTGCTCAAGCTCACCATCCATGGCGATTCCAACCTCGTGACCGAGGCAGAGATTGCCTCTGTCGCAGTTTCTGCCGGCGGCGGCACGTGCGTCGCCCGGTAGCGAGCCTGCGTCGGCCCCTTAATCCGTATCAACTCCGAAAGGAAGCCCCATGTTCGAAGCGTTTTACGATGAGCTTGCTGAGCTCAAGATCGTGTCTGTGGTTGTGCTCGAGCGCGAGGAGGACGCTGAGCCCCTCGCGGACGCCCTCATCGCCGGCGGTATGCCCTCCGCAGAGGTGACGTTCCGCACCCCGTGCGCCGCCGCCTGCATCCGCGCCATGCGCGCTGCCCACCCCGAAATGTGCATCGGTGCTGGTACGGTGCTCACGCCGGAACAGGTAGACGACGCGGTCGACGCCGGTGCGGAGTTCATTGTGTCGCCCAGGTTCTCCGAGGCTGTGGTGCGCCACGCGATCGAGCGCGGCGTGCCCGTGCTGCCCGGCACGGTGACCCCCAGCGAGGTCGCGGCGGCGCGCGCCCTCGGTCTCACGGTCACCAAGTTCTTCCCGGCGGCACAATACGGTGGCCTTTCGACCATCAAGGCCCTCTGCGCGCCGTTCGTAGGACATCGCTTCATGCCCACCGGCGGCGTGTCGCCGGCGAACGTGGCCGAGTACCTGGCCTCGCCTGAGATTATCGCCTGCGGCGGCACCTGGATGGTCAAGCCGGCGCTCTTTGCAGGCGGTGACTTCTCACCGGTGACGGCTGCGTGTCGCGAAGCCATGGAGCTTGCTTCCAGTGTGCGCGCGTAGGGCACTGGCGCAGCAGGGGGACGCTGCGCGGGGCGTTGCGCCATCGGGTGCGACGCCCCGCGTCTTTTGTGCGGCTCGTCCGTCGGCGCGGCCGCACCGTCCCAGCTTCAATTGGCCACTTGCGGCGGTGTGGCCGACCGGCTCGGCGCCGATCGACCCTCGGAAATGTTCCCGTGCGCGAATCTGCCACTTATGGGCGTTTTGAAAGATACAGAAGCGGCAGATCCGCACACGCAGGCGTATCGGGGTTCCGAGGCAGTTACCTCTCGGGTATGAACAGGGGAGGTCCGCGCATGCGAAGGAGCTGGTACGGAAAGCTTCATGCCTGAGCCGTGTGATAGGGGTCCGGAAGGGTGTGTTCGAGAGGGTTCTGGGGCTCGCCGACCGATACCGTTTAACGCACGTGATCGCGCAGCCAAGCGGCGCTGACCTCCAGGCTTTTCACCGGGGACTTGTCGATCCAGTTCTTGTGCGTCTCGAGCACGATGCCTTCGACGTTCGAGGCTTGCGCCAATGCCCAGAGTTCTTCGAGCGGCATGTTGCCGCATCCGAGCTCCATGCTGTCCGAGGCGAGGATCGGCGTCATAGAGGGTCCCTTGACACGCGCTCCGCGGTCGTTTATGTGCCAGAGACGCAGCCGGCTGCCCACGCGGCGCATGAGGCCGAGCACGTCCACGCCGGCCTCGGCGGGCCAGTACGTGTCGAGCTCGAAGTTTACCTTAGCGGGATCCGTCTGCTCGAGCAGCAGTTCGTAGGCGGTGACGCCGGGTGCGACCTTGCGGAACTCGGAGTTGTGGTTGTGGTAGAGCAGTTTGATGCCCTCGGCTGCCAAACGCTCGCCGCAGGCGTCGAGGTCGCAGGCGAGCGTCTCCACGGCATCCCGGTCGGAATAGTCGAACCGGTACATCCCCGTGATCACCACGGTGGAGGTGTCGAGCTCCCGGGCGAGCGCAATCGTGCCCTCCGGGCGCTCCATGAGGCAGCCGAGGTTGGTGTGCAGGCTCGTCACCTCGAGCCCGGCCTCGCGCACGAGGCGCTTCCAATCGAGCTTGCCGGCGCTGCCCACGGGCATGCCCGCCGCGCGGGTGAGCATGCGCACGATAAGCGGGCTCGAGGTAATCATGAAGTCATTGAGTTCGATGCCGTCGTAGCCCGCCGCTTTGATGGCGCCGAGCGCTGTGGCTGCCTTGGCCTCCGTTTTGCAGACGCCGCCGATCATGATTTGCTGCACCGCCGTCTTAGTCATAAAAGCCTCCTTTGGGTGCTTGCGCCCTTCTCAGCATCATGGTTGCATCCCGTTACGTTCAAATGATATATCAGATAACTTGACAAATGTAATGATAAGGTTGTTCTGTCATTGGATTATCGTGTCGCGTGGCGCCTGTGAGTACAGTGAAGATGGCCTCAGCGGTTGATCGCGAGGCTGCGCCCCCTGTTGAGGCATCGATGGGGACTGCTCGTTCGGACGCGAGATGCTCCGTCGTTCTCAGAGTTTGTCATGATGGAGCATGGCGGTGGTCAGGGTTTATTTGCTGGAATCGTGAATGGGGCATGAGTGAAACGGATGCTTCGTTGCTTCCATGGCAAGCGGTGGCGGCGCGCAAACGGACGCCGCGTAGCTCTCAACCTGACGTTCAGCGGCCAGAGTCTACCGTTTGCGGAGTTGACACGGCCTCAGCGTTACGTCTGTAAAGAGTACAAGTAGTATACCAGTTACTGATAAACATTACGAATGTAATGAAATATCAAGCAGACGGAATGGTAAGTCGCTAGGGGGTTCCTATGGCACACAAGAAGGTAACGGCGAGCGAGGTCGACGGTGTGCAGTACCGTCGCGCCAAGTGGTGGCAGATCGCGCTCACCATGATGTCGAACGGCATGAGCATGACGTTCTACTCGCTGATCACGCTCGTCAGCTATGTCGCAAACGTGAATTACGGTATCGCGATGGGCCTCGCGGGCGTGCTGCTCACCGCCTCGCGCGTATTCGATGGCCTAATCGACCCGGCCATCGCGCTCATGATCGATCGCTACACGGGCAAGCACGGCAAGATCCGGCTCTTTACCGCTGTCGGCTGGGTCATCCGCTCCATCGCGGCGCTCCTGCTCTTCGTGTGGGCGAATGGCGGCGGCGTGGTGCTCTTCGTGGTGCTCTACCTCATCTACATCGTGGGTAACTCGGTGTGCGACATCGCGGGCAACATGGCTCCCCCCATCATCTCCACCGACCCGCGCCAGCGCCCCATCGTGGGCGTGTGGGGCACGCTCTATAGCTACCTCGTGCCCATGGTCCTCATGATCGTCTCCAACGTGGTGCTTCTGCCCATGTTCGGCGGCGAGTACAACAGCGCGATGCTCTCCACGTGCGCCCTCGTGTACATTCCCATCTCACTCGTGTTCATGCTGCTCTCGTTTATCGGCTTGAAGGACGTGGATAAGACCGAGAACTTC
Source organism: Olsenella kribbiana (assembly GCF_036408795.1). Lineage (NCBI taxonomy): Bacteria > Bacillati > Actinomycetota > Coriobacteriia > Coriobacteriales > Atopobiaceae > Olsenella > Olsenella kribbiana. The sequence continues at coordinate 55,701 of NZ_JAZGJP010000004.1, read as the reverse complement.
GAGAACCTCACCGCCTCGGACGAGAAGGTGGGCGTGCGCGACATGTTGCACCTGCTGAAGGACAACCGTCCGTTCCAGATGTACATCCTGCATTGCGTGTCGGCCAAGCTCTCGCAGCAGACCATGAGCCAGGCCATCGTCACCACGCTCGTGTTCGGCATCCTCATCGGCAACATCGGCCTCTCGACCATCGTCTCCGCGGTGACCTCGCTGCCGTCCATCATCTTCGCGGTGCTCGCGGGCAAGCTCAGCGGCACCTACGGCAGCCGTAAGATCGCCATCGTATCGATGCTCGTGGGTTCGGTGCTGTCCGTGCTGGCCATCGGCTACTGCTACTCCATCGACATGCTTTCCATCTCGCAGTCAACGGTGCCCATGGTGATCTTCTTCAGCCTGCTGTTTCTCATCAACGGGGCCAAGATGTGCATCACCACCGCCGATAACGCCATGCGCGCCGACGTGGTGGACTATGAGCTCTCGCGCTCCGGCAAGTACCTGCCCGGTGTGGTGACGGCCACCTACAACTTCATCGACCAGTTCATCACCTCGCTCGGCTCCACCATCGCCGCCGTGGGCGTGAGTGTCATCGGGTACGTGAACACCGCGCCGCAGCCCACCGACGCGCCCACGCCGGAGATCAAGGCTGTGGGGCTCTTCCTCTACTTCGGCATCCCGCTGCTGGGCTGGATCATCGGCCTCATCTCCATGAAGTTCTACACGCTCACCCGCGAGAAGATGATCGAGGTCCAGAAGGATATCAACGAGAAGAAGGCCGAGCTCGAGGCTGAGGAAGCAGCCGCATAGCTCGAACGGAGCGCATCCGAAGGGGTGCGTTCCGTAGGCGCCCGGGGCCCTCGGCGGGGCTCCGGACGCCGCCTGGTGCAACGAACGGGTGGGGGCCAGATCGCCTGGTGCCCCAGAGACCCCGCGCGGGGCGCGGCGCGCCCGTGCAGATGGGGTGGATGAGATAAGGAGGGAAGCGATGCGAAGCACGACATCGCTCAACGAGGGCTGGATTTTTCTGAAGGGCTCGCCGGAGGTCGAGGATGCGACGTCCGCAGCCGAGGCGGCGCGGACGGGCGCAGGTGAGCTCGTGCGGCTGCCGCACACCTGGAACGCCGAGGACGGTGCCGACGGCGGCAACGACTACTATCGCGGAACCTGCTGGTACGTGCGCGAGCTCGCCGTGCCGGAGCTGGCCGAGGGCGAGGAGGCGTGGCTCGAGTTCGAGGGCGCCGCGCTCACTGCGACGGTTTACGCCGACGGCACCGAGCTCGCGCGTCACGAGGATGGGTTCTCGACCTTCCGCGTCAACCTCGCACCTGCACTCGCCGCGGCTGAGGGCGCCTCGCTCACCCTCGCGGTCGCGGTGGACAACGGGTCAAGCGACCATGTGTACCCGCAGTACGCCGACTTCACCTTCTACGGCGGCATCTACCGCCCCGTACGGCTCATCACTGTGTCCGCCGAGCACGTGGCGCTCGGGCACTGCGGGGCGCCTGGGGTGCGCGTGACGCCGCAAGTGACGCTCGGCCCCGCGGGGGGCGCCGAGGGCGCCAGCGCCGAGGTGACGGTCGAGGCATGGTTCGAGGGTGCGCCGGCCGAGGCGACCATCGCGATCGCGGGTGCATCGGGCGGCCAGGAGCTCACGTGGCGGGTAACCGTTCCCGTGGAGGCGGGGCATGCCGAGGCCGTCTTCCAGATCATAGATGCGCGCCTGTGGGATGGTGTGGACGACCCGTACCTCTACACCGCGACCGTCTCGCTCGCCTCGGGCGATGCCGTGACGCAGCGCTTCGGCTGCCGCAGCTACCAGATCGATCCGCAGCGCGGCTTCATCCTCAACGGCCGGAGCTACCCGCTGCGCGGCGTGTCGCGCCACCAAGACCGCGCGGGCGTGGGCAACGCCCTCACGCCCGAGATGATGGCCGAGGACATGGCGATGATCCGCGAGATGGGGGCCAACACCATCCGCCTCGCGCACTATCAGCACGCTCAGGTGTTCTATGATCTCTGCGACGAGGCGGGAATCTGCGTTTGGGCCGAGATTCCCTTCATCACCATGCGCCTGCCTCAAGGCGACGCTAACGCGCTCACGCAGATGCGCGAGCTTGTGACGCAGAACTTCAACCACCCCTCGATCGTAGTCTGGGGGCTCTCCAACGAGATCACGGCCGCCTCGGCGGTGGGGGAGGACCTCTACCAGATTCACCGCGAGCTCAACACGCTTTGCCACGAGCTCGACCCCACGCGTCCCACCACGATGGCCAACGTCTTCATGTTGGGCATCGACTCTCCCATCCTGGAGATCCCGGATGTGAACAGCTACAACCTCTACTTCGGATGGTACGTGGGCGAGATGGGCGACACGGACGAGTTCTTCGACACCTATCACGCCGCCTATCCTGAACGAGCCATCGGCTTCTCCGAGTACGGCGCCGACGCCAACCCGGCGCTGCACGCTGCCGCGCCCGCCGGAGGCGACTACTCCGAGGAGTATCAGTGCGTTTTCCACGAGCACATGCTCGCGATGATCGAGGCGCGCCCGTGGCTGTGGGCGACGCACGTGTGGAACATGTTCGACTTCGGAGCCGACGGGCGCGAGGAGGGCGGCAAGATGGGCGAGAACCAGAAGGGTCTCGTCACCTTCGACCGCTCGACCAAGAAGGACGCCTTCTATCTCTACAAAGCCCATTGGAGCCGTGAGCCGTTCGTGCACGTGTGCGGCCGGCGCTTCCGCGATCGCACCGGCGAGGCAGCCGAGGTGAAGGTCTACAGCAACCAGCCGGGCGTGGCGCTCTATGTGGACGGCGAGCTTCTGGCCGAGCAGGCTGGTACGCACGCGTTCATCTTTTCGGTGCCGCTCGGTGCGGTGGGCTCCGAGCACGCAATCGAGGCGCGCGCCGGCGAGCTTTCCGACCGAATCAGCCTGCGCCACGTTACCGAGCCCAACCCGGACTACGCGTTGGGTGAGGCCGGCCCGGTGGACAACTGGTTCGACGAGGACCCCATCGATCCCACCTGTTACTCGGTGAAGGATACGCTGAACGAGATTCATCAGAGCCCCGAGGCAGGCGCGGTGCTCGACCGCATGATGGCCGAGGGCGCCAAGGCGCGCGGCGACGTTGCCGAGGCTGTGAAGGACAATCCCGACCTGCAGCGAATGCTCGGTCGGATGACGCTGGAGAGCATGATGAAGCGCGGAGGCACCACTCCAGAGGAGATTCAGGCAATGAACAAGGTGCTGCAGCGGTTCAAGAAGGTCGGCGCGTAGGGGCGCGCCGGTGCCGCCCGTACGGACGCGACGAGGAGAAACGAGGGACGACATGACGGAGCAAGAGACGGCTGCAGCCCTGCGCGGCGCCTTCATCACCACCGAGAGGTGCTATCGGGAGGGTACCGTCGAGGTGTTCGAGCAGCTGCTCAACACGGGTGGTGCCGCGCCGCGCCGCGCGACGCTCGCCATCACGGCGCTTGGCCTCTATGCAGCGGAAATCAATGGTGCGCGCGTAGGCGACGCGCTACTCACGCCGGGATTTACCTACTATCCATACGACCTGCACTACCAAGTGTACGACGTGACGGAGGCGCTTGCCGCGCAGGGTGCACCCGATACCGGGTGCGCAGAGGTGCCGGTGCTGCGCGTCTACCTGGCGCAGGGGTGGTACTGCGGGCGCTTCACCTGTGAGAACAAGACTCAGATTTGGGGGGAGCGCCCGGCGGTCTCGTGGGTGCTGGAGCTCGAACTTGCCGACGGCACCACGCGGCGGGCCACATCTGCGGACGCGGGCGTTCGGGGCGTGCTGAGCCCGTACGATTACGCGGGTCTTTACGACGGCGAAATCTACTGGGCAGCAGACGCCGCTGACGGGCGTCCCGCCGTACCCGAGCCTCTGCCGCCCGTGCCTTTTGAGGGCCTCGTGTCCGAGACGCTGGAGCCCGCGCCCATCAAGACGGTGCTCCACGAGGTCAGGGAGCCTGTGGCGGTGACTGAGCGTTCGGACGGCACCACAATCATCGACTTCGGCCAGAACATGGCGGGTGTCGTGGAGATCGATCCCTCCCTCATCGAGGGTACGCACCTGCGCCTGCGCCACGGTGAGATTCTGAACGCGGACGGCAGCCTCTACACGGCGAATCTGCGCACGGCAAAGGCCGCGGTGGAGTACCACAAAGGCTCCGAGCATGGAATCTGGCGGCCGCGCTTCACCTACATGGGCTTCCGCTACGTGGAACTCACAGGCTGTCCGTGGCGGTCGGGCTTGCTGCGGGCGCGCCCCGTGCACACCGCCATGCAACGCACCGGGTTCTTCACTTGCGGCGACGAGCGTGTGAACCGTGTCTTCGAGAACCAGCTCTGGACCTGCCGCAGCAACTACGTCGAGGTGCCCACCGACTGCCCCCAGCGCGACGAGCGCCAGGGCTACACCGGCGACGGCCATGCCTTCGCGCAGACGGCGGCGTACAATTATGACACGTGCGCCTTCATGGAAAAGTTCTTAAAGGATATCCGCATGAGCCAGCGCGACAACACCGAGGGTTACGTTGCGGCTAGCGTGCCGGCTACGGGGCCGGCGGGCGTCGGGTTCATCGGGATGCAGGAGTGGGCGAGCGCTGACACCATCCTGCCCGCTCTCCTGTTCGAGCACTACGGCGACCGCCGCGCGCTCGTCGAGCAGTACGAGAGCATGTGCGCCATGGTGGACTGCAAGCTGCGCCAGGCGGGCGAAAAGGGGCTGTGGTTCGGCGCCAACCTGGGCGACTGGCTTGCTCCCGGACATGATATCGCCTGGGCAGCTCAGCACAACGCGCCCGTCTCCGGCGCCTTCATGGTGAACGACCTCCGCATCGTGGCGCGCGTCGCCGCCTACTTGGGGTACGGGGATGATGCGGCGCGTTATCGCGAGGCCATGGCGCGCGCCCAAGCGGCGTACCGCGCCGCCTTCTTGGAGGAAGACGGGCGCCTCAAGGACTTTTACCAGGGCGCCGCGGTGATGGCGCTCGCCCTCGTGCTCGATCGCGCGGACGACGCCGGGGCTTGGAGCGCCGTCTTCGCCCAGCTCGTGGAGAGCCTGCGCGCCAGGGGCATCCAGACCGGCTTCTACGCCACCGAGCACCTGCTGCCCGTGCTCGTGGAGGGAGGCGAGGAGCGGCTCGCCTTCGACCTGCTGCTTACCGAGGACTGCCCGGGTTGGATCTTCGAGGTCAACCAGGGTGCGACCACCATCTGGGAGCGCTGGGATGCTATCCGCCCCGACGGTACCGTGAACGAGGAGCGCACGAGCGACCAGTCGAGCGAGAACATGGTCTCGTTCAACCACTACGCCTTCGGCAGCGTGGGGGCGTTCCTCTACCGTTACGTGCTGGGAATCCGCCCGCTCGAGCCCGGCTTTGCCCGCGTGCTTGTGGAACCGCACGTCGACGTGCGGTTGGGGCATGCCGAGGGTTCTTACCGCTCGCGTGCCGGCGAGATTCGCGTGGCGTGGGCGCTCAAGGGTGACGAACTTGCGGTGGAGGCGACGCTGCCTGTTCCTGGCATCATTCGTTTACCGGACGGCGCAGAGCACATGGTTGAGAAGGGCGTCCACCGCTTTGCGCTCAACAGATGATTCATCCGGGGCGGGTTGTCGCGTTATCAAGGACCTACCGCCGCGGTCATCGTCGGAGGGACGTTAAGGAGGCTTGCATGGAACGAGAGGTCATCACGCTCAACGGGGAGCGTGATGTGACGTTGACGACCTACACGCAGCGCGCGGGCGGAGAGTTCCGCCGCGCTCCCCGACGACCCGCTGTGCTGATCCTGCCGGGCGGCGGGTACGCCATGTGCTCCGAGCGCGAAGCGGATCCGGTTGCATTCGCGTACCTCGCGGCAGGGTTCCAGGCGTTCGTCTTGCGCTATTCCGTAGGGAAGCACGCGGCGTGGCCGAATCCGCTCGACGATTACGAGCAGGCGATGGCCCTCATCCGCTCCCGTGCTGACGATTGGGGTATCTACCGGGACAAAGTTGCGGTGGTGGGCTTCTCAGCGGGAGGCCATCTTGCCGGCGTCGCCGCCACGAGCGCGCGCGAGCGCCCGAACGCCGCAGTGCTCGGCTATGCCGCGCTCGGCGGCTGCGGGACCCCAGCAAACACCGGAGCCCCAGCGGTCGCGTCCGCGGTCGATGACCTCACGCCACCGTGCTTCGTCTTTGCGAGCGCATCCGACGTGCTCGTTCCGGTGACAAACTCGATTGAGTTCATCGGCGCCCTCGCGCAGGCGGGCATCTCCTTTGAGTCGCATATCTATGCGTTTGCCCCGCACGGTTTCTCGACCGGTGTCGATGCACTCGAAGACCCCGACGGGCTGTGTTCTCGCGCGCTGCACTGGGTCGCAGATAGCGTGGCATGGCTCGGCGACGTGTTGGGACTGCCGGGTGAGGAGGGGATGGGTGAGCCCCGCTGTAACCGATGGCTTACGGTCGACGATGCCCCGACCCTTTCGCTCGACTGTACGGTGGGCCACGTGCTTGGCTGTCCCGAGGCGCGCGAGCTCCTCGAGGGCGAGCCGATGTTTGCTTCGTTGCTCGCCTTGGTTGGTGACGCTCCGAGCGGTGCAGCTGAGGCGCGTGCGGGTACAGGGCTCGCATCGCGCGTATCGCTCCGTACCATTCTGCGTTACGCACGCATTCCGGTCGATGAGATCGAGCGGCTGGAGCAGGCGCTTTCTGCCATCAAAAACCGCACCGCTGCCGAATAGGAGGACCCCATGGACATCAAGAGCATCGTGGATCGGATGACGCTCGCGGAAAAGGCAGAGGTCTGTTCGGGAGGCGGTTTCTGGCATACGCGCGCCTTCGAGCGCTTGGATGTGCCCGCCGTCATGATGACCGACGGCCCGAGTGGCCTGCGCAAGCAGGGTGGAGCGGGCGACCATCTGGGTATCAACGAAAGCGTCCGGGCGGTGTGCTTTCCGTCCTCGGCTGCCGTCGCCGCGAGTTTCGATACGGGACTTGCCGCCGAACTCGGTGCGGAGCTAGGGGAGGAGTGCCAGGCGGAGAATGTGGCGTTGTTGCTGGGACCGGGTCTCAACATCAAGCGGAGTCCGCTGTGCGGTCGCAACTTTGAGTACTTCAGCGAGGATCCGGTGCTCGCCGGTGAAATGGGCGCCGCCCTCGTCCGCGGTGTGCAGAGCGCCGGCGTGGGCAGCTGCATCAAGCACTTTGCCTGCAACAATCAGGAAACCGGGCGCATGGTGAGCGATAGTGTGGTGGACGAGCGCACTCTGCATGAGATTTACCTGGCGCCCTTCGAGACGGTGGTGAAGCAGGCGAAGCCCTGGTCGGTCATGTGCGCCTACAACAAGGTGAACGGCACCTACTGTTCGGAGAGCCGCCAGCTGCTCACGGAAATCCTCCGCGATGATTGGGGTTTTGAGGGCATGGTGGTGACGGATTGGGGTGCGGTGAAGAACCGTGCACTCGGCATCCGTGCGGGGCTCGACCTCGAGATGCCTGGCGGCACCGATCGCGGCACGAAGCAGATTATTGCCGCGATCGAGGACGGCAGTCTTTCGCAAGAGGACCTCGACCTCGCGGTGGAGAACGTGCTCACGTTCGTGCAGAAAGCCGTGGCAGGTCATCGTGCGGTCGCGCCCGACCTCGAGCGCGGGTACCGCCTTGCGGCGCGGGTGGCGGAGCGCTCGGCGGTGCTGCTCAAAAACAATGATGCTACCTTGCCGCTCGCGGAGGGCGCGCCGGTGGCGTTCATCGGCGGCTTCGCGCGCGATCCCCGTTACCAGGGCGGTGGCAGCAGCCACGTGAACAGCGCGAAGCGTTCGTGCCCGCTCGAAGAGGCTCCTGCGGGCGTCGTGTTCGCGCAGGGCTATCGCGTGGAGGACGATGAGCCCGATGCCGCCCTCATCGACGAGGCGGTTGCCGCGGCGCGTGCTGCCGGTGCCGCCGTCATATTCGCCGGCCTGCCCGAGCGCTATGAAAGCGAGGGCTACGACCGCGCTGCGCTCGACATGCCCGCCGCGCAGAACGCGCTCATCTCGGCCGTGGCGGCGGCTCAGCCCCGCACCGCCGTGGTGCTCATGAACGGCGCGCCCGTTACGATGCCCTGGGCAGGGGATGTCGCGGCGATTCTCGAGATGTACTTGCCGGGTGACGGTGCGGGTGAGGCTATGGTGAATCTGCTTTATGGCCGCGCGAACCCGTCGGGCAAGCTTGCCGAGACCTTCCCCATGAAACTCTCGGACAACCCGTCATATCTCAACTTCCCCGGTGAGGACAACCGCACGGAATACCATGAGGGCGTGTTCGTTGGCTACCGCTACTACGATTCTAAGGAGCTGCCCGTGCTCTTCCCGTTTGGTCACGGTCTCTCCTACACGAGGTTTGCCTACAGCGATCTTGAGCTTGGCGCGGACGCTTTCACCGAGGACGAGGAGCTTTCCTGTGCGCTCACCGTCACCAATACGGGACCGCGTGCGGGTGAAGAGATCGTTCAGCTCTACGTTGCGCCACCCGCCGGAATGCGCCGCCGCCCCACGCGTGAGCTCAAGCGCTTCGCAAAGGTCGCGCTCGAGCCGGGTGAGAGCGCGCGCGTCGCTTTCACGCTTGATGTCCGCGCACTCTCCTACTACGAGCCGCTCCTGCACGCGTTCTTCGCGGAGAGCGGGGCATATGGCATCGAGATTGGCGCGTCGAGCCGCGATATCCGCTTGCGGGGCACCGTGTCCTTCACAGCCGAGCGCAGCCTGCCGCGTGCGTTCTCGATCTACTCGACGCTCGACGATATTATGGAAACGCCCGCGGGCGCGCAGGTGTTCGGTCCGGTGCTCGGCCGCATGATGGCCGGTGCGCGCGAGGCTACGGGCGGTGGTGACGCCGCGAGCACGCAGGCGATGCTCGGAGGCATTCAGCTCTCGTCGCTCGTGGGCTTCGGCATGCTCAGCGAGGAGCAGCTCGATGGCCTGCTCGAGCGGGTGAACGCGGAGCAGGCCGCAGCGCAGGCTCCCGTGCAGGCCGAATGATCTGCGCCGGGGCGGGTTGGCTCGACGCGTCCCGGGGATAAACGCGGCTTAGTCCGCTTACGAAGGAGGAATCATGCTACCCAAGAACTTCATGCTCGGCGCGGCCTCGGCCGCCTACCAGGTGGAGGGCAACAACATCCATAGCGACCTGTGGCTCATGGAGCAGATGCCGCACACCACGTTCTCGGAGCCGTCGCTCGATGCGTGCGACCACTATCACCGTTACGAGGAGGATATCCGTCTCGCAGCAGCAGCGGGGCTCAACGCCTATCGCTTCTCCATCGAGTGGGGTCGCATCGAGCCCGAGGAGGGACTCTTTGACGAGGCGGAGGTCGAGCACTATCGCGCCGTCATTCGCTGCTGTCGCACGAATGGGGTGGAGCCGATTGTGACGCTTCACCATTTCAGCAGTCCCATCTGGCTTATTCGCAAGGGCGGTTGGGACGCCGAGACCACGCCGACCGATTTCGAGCACTACGTGCGCCACATCATGGAGCGCCTGGGCAGTGAGCTTACCTATGTGTGCACCATCAACGAGGCAAACATGGGGCTGCAGATTGCCCGTATCGCGGCGCGCTACGCGCAGCAGGCAAAGGCAGCTGCCGCTGCGATGGCCGCTGCGCGTGGGGCAGGGCCCGAAGGTGCCGCGACGGACGAGTCGCAGGTTCAGATGGGCCTCAACCTGCAGAAGATGATGGAGAACCAGCAGCTCCAAAAGGCAGAGAACAAGGAGGCGTTTGGCACCGAGAACCCGCAGACCTTCCAAAGCCCGCGCTCGCGCCACAGTGACGAGATCGTGTGCGAGGCGCACCGCCGTGCCCGTGCGGCCATCCGCGAGCTCTGTCCGCATGTGAAGGTGGGGCTCACGCTGAGCCTGCATGACCTGCAGCCGCAGCCGGGCGGCGAGGCGCTCGCGGCTGAGGAGTGGGAGGACGAGTTCACGCATTACCTGCCTACGATCGAGGACGATGACTTCTTGGGCGTGCAGAACTACACGCGCACGCTCGTGGGGCCGGAGGGCGACTTGCCTGTACCCGAGGGCGCCGAGACCACGCAGATGGGCTACGAGTTCTACCCACAGGCGCTCGAGCACGTGATCCGCGCGGTGGCGAGCGCGTGGCCGGGTGACATCATCGTGACGGAGAACGGCGTCGGCACCGATGACGACGCCCGCCGCGTCGCCTTCATCGACGAGGCGCTCGCGGGCGTGGGGCGCTGCCTGGATGACGGTATCCCCGTGAAGGGATATTTCTACTGGTCGCTCATGGACAACTTCGAGTGGCAGAAGGGCTATTCCATGCGCTTCGGCCTCATCGCGTGCGACCGCGCCACGCAGGAGCGCGCACCCAAACCGAGTCTCGCACACTTGGGCGCCTTCGCCCCGGTGCGCGTCTGACCGCGCGCTCGAACCGGCGGGACCGGTCGCCGCGTTTGGCGGCCGGTCCCACATCCACCACAGATGTGCCGGGTGCGCGGAGCCGCCTCCGTTCCTCACGCCGCTTACGGCGTTCCCTCGTCAAGGCGGCCCCGCGCACCCGACCACGATTCACAATGAAGGGAGAAGCCCTCATGACCCGCACCTTCTGCAACCCGCTCGACCTTCCCTATCGCTACCAGGACAAGATCGCCCCCGGCAAACAGGCTGAGTGGGTGTTTCGCGAGGCTGCCGACCCCACGGTCATCCCCTGGCGCGGCCGCTACCTGCTGTTCGCTTCGATGAGCGGCGGGTTCTGGCACTCGGTCGACCTCGTCACATGGAGCTTCACGCCCACGCCGGAGCTCCCCTGCGAGGACTATGCGCCTGATGTACGCGTGATCGACGGCGCCGTGGTCTTCTGTGCGAGCCGTCGCGGGAGCACCTGCACGTTTTTCCGCAGCGTCGACCCGCTCACCCAGCCCTTCAAGCCGGTGGCGGCTACCATGGAGTTCTGGGATCCGGATCTCTTCCAGGACGACGACGGGCGCGTGTACCTCTACTGGGGGTGCAGCAGCACCGAACCCGTGTGGGGCGTCGAGCTCGACCGCGCAACATTCGCGCCGCTAGGTGAGCCCGTGGCCCTCATCGCCGAGCATGAGGATGCGCATGGCTGGGAACGCAAGGGCGAGAACAATCACCTGGACGAGCCCAAGACCGAGATGGAACGCATGGTCCGCGCGCATACGGGCACCAAGCCCTTTATTGAGGGTGCCTACCTGACCAAGCACGAGGGGCGCTACTACCTGCAGTACGCTGCGCCCGGTACCGAGTGCAACGTCTACGCGGATGGCGTGTACGTGGGCGAAGGCCCGCTCGGCCCCTTCACCTATCAGGCATGGAACCCGTTCTCGTCCAACCCTGGTGGTTTCATGCAGGGGGCCGGCCACGGCAGCACCTTCGAGGACGCGCACGGCAACTGGTGGCACGCCTCGACCATGCGCATCTCGATGAACGAGAAGTTTGAGCGGCGGATCGGGCTCTTCCCGTGTTCCTTCGATGCCGAGGGGACGCTCCACTGCGACCAGCGGCTCGCCTGCTATCCGCAGGAGGTGCCCGAGGCGCCGCGCGCTTGGAACGAAGATACGGCGCCTGCATGGATGCTGCTCACGGCCGAGCCGGGAGCCGTGGCGAGCGCCTCGAGCGAGGCTGAGGGGCATGGGAGCGCCTTAGCCGTCACGGAGGACTGCCGCACCTGGTGGGCTGCCGCCGCAGATGACGCTGACCCGTGGGTGCAGGTCGACCTAGGCTCCATCCAGCGGGTTCGGGCGATTCAGGTGAACCTGGCCGACGAGGCGCCCCGCCCGCTCGATGCTGGGGAGGAGGCGTTCACGGATTCGGGCGCGTTTTTCAAGCGCATCATCGTGACCGAGGACCAGCCGACACGATTTCTGCTGGAGACCTCGGAGGACGGTACGGTGTGGGTGCCGGCGCTTGACACGCGCGACGGCGTGAGCGACCGCCCGCACGCCTACGTGGACCTGGGAATGGCGCGCCGGGTCCGTTACGTGCGGCTCGCGCACATCGAGGCGCCCCTGGGAGGGCGCGCGGCAGTGAGCGGCCTGCGCGTCTTCGGCGAGGCGCCCGAGGGGCTCGCCCGTCCCGCAGCGGTTGAGGTGTTCTCGGCGGCGCGCACCGAGGGTGGCCTCTCGGCTGAAATAGCGTGGCATCCCGTTGCGGGGGCGACTGGCTATCTGGTGCGTTACGGCCTCGCGCCGGACAAGCTCTACGGTAGCTGGGAGGTTGCGGACGGAGCGGCGGGGAGCCTCGTGCTCACCACGCTCAACGCCGGCGCGACGTACTACGTGGCCGTCGATGCCTTCAACGCGGCGGGCGTCACACATGGGGAGCCGGTTGCGGTGGTGTAGCGCGTCAGCTTCAGGCTTCTTCGCGGCCGCAGGCCGCTGGCGCCCCGGCGCGGTCTGCGACGGCGTTCTGCACAAGGGTGCTGAACGCATGGTATCCCGGGGCGAAGGTGCCGCGTGCCAACTCGGAGGCGCGGATGACGGTATCGGCCATCTCGCCGGGGGTGCGCTGCATGCCGCCCGCGGCCCAAGCGATGGCGAGGGAGAAGGCGCCGCCGCCGTTGTAGACGATGAGGTCGATATCGCCCTGTGGCGCATCGGCGGCGTCCCCCTGCCAGATAGGGTATCCCATGAGGATCCACAAGTGTCCCATGAGCGGGCCGAAGAGCCCGTTTCGGCGTATCACCTCGAAGAGCTCCCGATAGGGCAGGAAGCTCGCGAAGAACGCCTCTAGGATGGCGCGGCCAGAGTTGCCATGGCCAACCATGCCCCGCACTCGCGCGTTCGAGTCGTCGAAGAGGCGCTGCGCGTAGTATTCCAGCACGTCCTCCATGGCGTCAAAATGTCGGTAGAACGTGGGGCGCGAGACGCCAGCCGCCTCGCAGAGCTCAGTGATGGTGACGTCGCTGAATTGCCGGTTGCGCAGAAGGTCGAGCAGCGCATCGCCGATGGCTTGCTGGGTCGCGCGGTTTCGCTTGGACTGGTAGGGGCGGTACGTCATGGGATTCCGATCGGGACGGTGGTACAGATGTCAAGCATAGCGCTTCACGGCGGCGAGCGGGGTTGTGGTCGTGGTGCGCCGGGTGCGGGGCGGCTCTGCGCGCATCGTGGCAATCGCTTCCTTACCCGCTAAGGCTACACGCCGTTTCGGTGAGTGGACTGCATTTTACCTCTGGAGCGAGCGTTTCACGTTTTGGTCACGTTTTGGGACGGGTTCGAAACACGTCATCGTAGAACCTTGGGGCGGCGCGCTCGGGCAACCGGGCGCGCCGCTTCTCCAACCATCCGACGCTGGTCGTCGCCGGCGTTCCGTCCGGCCCCGGCTGCTTCCGTTCTACACCAACGCCCCCTAGAATTCCCGTGTGCGGGAACGCCACTTTCAGGCTTCTGAGAAAGGTAGAAAGGGGCATTCTCGCACACGGGAACACGGCGGTCAGCGCTCCGCTTGCTCTGTATAGCCGTCCGCCTGAGGCTTCTCCGCTTTCTGAGTGCCCGGAAAATCTATAACGAGAAAGCCGGAAAATCTATAACGACATTGCCGGAAAAACCATAATGGGCCGGAACCCATGCAGGCGGTACTCACGGGGGTCTCCGAATACGCGCGCAAGGTCGAGGACAGGCTGTATGTGATACCCATCACCTGCTTGGGCGCGTAGGCCGTGTGTGCGTGCCGCGCCCTCGGTTCGGGCATCCGCCTCCATGTGTTCTGGTCACATGGGTTCGCGAGGCTGGTTTGCGCGCGAATCGGCGCGGGGTTCGCGCTATGCTTAGGGCCATGTTGAGACGAGGGGCGGCGGACGGAGGAAAGCGTGGATGCCGTCGAGAAGAGCGATCAGGGGAGGCGCGTGCTGCCAGAGCGGCTCGGCGCCTCGGGCACGTGCCGTGTGGCCGTGCTCGGTCAGGACATCGATGCCCTCAAGGAGTTCGCGAGATGGTGCCTCTCCTTCTCCTGCGATGCAGCGCGGGAGGCGCGCGCCCCAGCGTTTGAGGTGCTTATTGAGCCGGAGGATGGCGCACGTGCGCGCGACGTTGCTCGGGCGGCAGCTTTTGCGGCAGAGATGATCTGGGGTCCCGCATACTATCCCGCCCTCGCCCATGTGGAGGAGGAGGGGGCGCACGCACTCTACGGCAGCCACCTGGTGGTGGACATGCGCGCCGGCGATGAGGCCGCACGGCAACGGGACCTTTCCTTCCAAGTGCCGTTTCTCTGCCCGCAGGCGGTGCTCGTCGTGCATCGCGCGGGAGCGTCTTTGGCATCTGAGCTCGACCAAGCACTCGTCTCGGTGGCAGGAGAGGCGCCGGACGCTGCGGCGGATGCGTTATAGGGACGCCGGGCGCGCTCACCGGCGAAAAGTGACCGGTAGCGGAATAATGCGTTTACCGACAGCGGCGACATGGGTGGTTTCGCTATAGTTACCCCGTGTTTGCACGGTGTCACTCCTCGGGAGACATCACGTGCGGTCGGGGCCTCAGGGGGAGGTTTCCGTATCGCCGTAGCTGTTCTCAGGGGAGTTTTTTCATGCTCATTACCAAGGCAATCAATCACAACGCTGCTCTCGCCCGAGATGAGCAGGGCAACGAGCTGGTGATCTTTGCCACGGGTGTGGGATTCCCCAAGACGCCCTACGTGCTTGACGATGAGTCCAAGATCCAGCGGGTGTTCCATCACGTGGGCAGCGACCTACTCAAGACCATCGGCTCGCTTTCCGCGGAGACCATCGCCGCCGTCATGGATATCGTGCACATGGCCGAGCAGGAACTGTCTTGCACGCTCAATCCCAACCTTTACCTTACTCTCGCCGACCACCTGCAGTTTCCCGCTGAGCGCTACGCTCGGGGTGTGGTGATTGAGAACCCGCTCGCGGGTGAGATTCCCTTTGTGTACCCCCGCGAGTACGCTCTCGGCAAGCAGGGCCTCGTCATCATGAAGCAGCACAGCGGCTACGATCTGCCTGAGGTCGAGGCCTGCGCCATCGCCCTCCACATCGTCAACGCCGAGGGTGACGGGGCCACCTTCTCAACCAATCTTCAGAGTGTGATGAAAAGCGTCGAGATTATCGACCAGATTATCGCGCTCATCGAGAGCCGCATGGGCGAGCTTGACCGCACCGCCCACGGCTACCTGCGCTTTGTGGCGCATCTGCGCTATCTCATCAAGCGCTTGGCGACTAACACCGCCGTCATGCAGGAGGACGCCACCCTGCTGAATCAGGTGGCGAAGGATTTTCCCGCGTCGTTTGATATGGCGAGCGCGGTGGGGGAGTACCTCGCCGCGAACTACGGCTGGCATCTCACGAGCGAGGAGATGCTCTACCTCATGATGTATATCAACCGCCTGGAGTCTGACCACTCTAGGCACAATAATGCGGGTTTCTAGGTAGCCGGCCGCTGCCCCTTCCGGTCCGGCACCGCCTCGAGCGCGACGCCCAGCTTCCTGAAGCGCGCCTCCCGCTTCTTCAGGCAGTTGTTGATGACCCAGGCATCTCCGAGCCGGTCCGCCTTTGCCGCCCTTGCATCCATGAGGACGTCGGTGACGGACATCCCGAGCCCGGACGAGGCGATGGACTTCCTCACCCCGCATTCGACCAGCCCGGACACGAGCATCACGAACGCGAGGCCCTGCTGCCGGCAGTAGCTCTGCTGGCAGAGCGCATGGCCGTCCTGCCCGTTCTTGAAGTAGTCGAAGTAGGTCTCCACCGTCCAGCGCTCCTTGTAGAGGGAGAAGATGGACGCCGCGCCGTGCCCCTCCTCGGGAAGCGACGTCTGCAGCACGTAGAGGCCCATGTAGGGCGACATCTCCATGAGCCCCTCCTCGGTGCATCCCCCGTCGCCGCGGTCCAGGTGGCGGCGGTAGTTCGCCTGGGTCTCGAGCTGCTCGAGGAGGTCGCGGAAGACGATGACGCGCCTGCCGTCCGGCCTGCGCTCGGCATACTGCACGAGCGTCGTCTTGGACCCCCCCTGCCAGGAGAACTGGCCGGGGAGGCAGAGGTCCGACACCGCCTCTCTGCACCTGGGGTCGGAGCTGTCGAGCGGGAACACGTAGTCGTTGCCCCGCTCCGTGAATAGGGCCTCGCTCCCGGTGCCGCTGAAGCCCCTGTCCGCGAGGAAGATGGCCCCGGAGAAGGGGACCTGGCGCAGCAGGTCCCTCACCGCGATCCGGTCGGTGGCCCTGCCCTCGTAGAACCTCGAGCAGATGGGCATGCCGGTCCTGGCATCGAGCGCCGTGAGCAGGTTGGCCTGCGGCTCCCCGAGCTTCGGGAACCTGCAGCCCCTCGATGCGAGGCCGTTCAGGCGCGGGCACGAGCCCACGGCATGGCCGTCGACCGCCACCACGCCCGAGCAGCGCTCCGCGAGGGCCCTCTGCATGGCCATCACGGGGCCATCCCTGCGTCCCAGGTCGTCGTAGAGGGCCGACACCGCATCCCTTCCCAGCCGCAGCCCCGGATAGCGCAGCGACAGCACGCTCATCTCGTAGAGCCCCTCCACGTCCTTCATGTAGGTGAGCCCCTCCACGAAGTGGCACAGGGCCACGACGTATATCCTGTCCGCATCGTCTGCATTGAAGAACTCCCGGAGCAGGGCATGCGTCCCCTGGGAGAGGTCGTCCGCCACCGCCCACTGGCCGAACTCGAGGGTCCGCCATTCCTGCGCCCTGAGGGCGGAGGAGTTCGGGACGAAGCCGCGTGCGGGGTCGATCTTGCCGATGCAGCTGCCCATCCTCGTCCTGCGGCGCCCGTCCTCGCCGCGCACCGTCGAGTATTCGTAGACGTAGTATCCGCCCGGGATCCTCTTCACCATCGTGCCCTTCGGCTTCATGGCCCTGATCTCGGCGGGGACCGCATACCTCCCGGCCATCGCCCCTCCTCATGCAGACCTAGAACATACCTAGAATTCGAGCTCATCAGGGAGACCTGCGTCAATGGCCCAGGCATGGAAAAAGGCTGCCTGAGCAGCCTTTTTCCATGGATCGTATTGTATGGATTGCCATTCTGGGACCGAATCGCTACCTAGAAATCCGAATTCTTGTGACTAGGGGGAGCGTCTGTTTTCGGACAGCAGCCTTGCTGCCCATGCTTTTCGGCCAGCATCGGCCCTTTTCTGGATACAGGATGGATGCAGCGAGGGGATTGGTTCTGCGCTGCCGGATGCTTTGGCTATGGGCCCATCATTGCCGGTGCGGCTGTGTCTGCCATCTCTTCTGCTTAAGCCTTCGCACCCAGCCTCGATGAAGCAGGCGGGGCTTGAAGGTTTCCGGACGGCTTTCTATTCGAAGACGCTGCCTCGTGCTGCGGTCCGAAGGCGGCTCCTTTCAGCTTTGTTCTTGTCAGGCTTCCAGGAACATCACAGGACAGCAATAGCAGTGGCTTACAATGCCTGAACGTATGGCATGCACAGGCAGCGATGCAGGAGGCAGATCACATGCTCCATGTGACGATATCGGCAGAAGGCAAGGTGGCGCTTAAGGTGCCGTATGCAGACCAGATTGCACTTCCCGAAGCGGGAGAGCCGGCACGGATCGAGACCTATTTCCCCGATGTCCTCGACAAGGTCGATCCCGATGTGAGACGGCCCTGTATCGCAATCCTTCCGGGCGGTGCCTATGCGCGGGTGTCGGCACGTGAGGCAGAGCCGGTAGCGCTCCAGATGGCTGCCCGTGGCTTTGCTGCCTGTGTCATTGCCTACAGCTGCGCGCCTGCGCGCTATCCTGTGGCGCTCGTCCAGGTGGCAGGAGCGATTGCCTATCTCAAGCGCCATGCAGAGGCGTTCCATATCGACCCTGGCCATATCTTCCTTATGGGATTCTCTGCGGGAGCACATCTGGCCCTGGATCTTGGCTGCAAGTGGCAGGAGCCTTGGCTTTCTGGGCGTGTGGGTGCCGCTGCAGAGGAGATGCGTCCTTGTGGCCTCGTCCTCGGCTATCCCGTCGTTACGTCAGGTGCATATGCGCACAGAGGTTCCTTCGACAACCTCTGCGGCGACGACGAAGAGCTGAAGCAGAAGCTCTCGCTCGAGAACAGGATCACAAAGGATACGCCTCCTGCCTTCATCTTCCATACGCTCGAGGACACATCGGTTTCGGTAGAGAACAGCCTCCTTCTGGCTGAAGCGTATAGGCATGCTGGCGTCTCGTTCACGCTCCATATCTTCCCGTATGGCGGGCATGGACTGTCGCTGGGGACAGCCGATACCGTGCAGAAAGGGAAGAGGCCTCAGCCGCTCATGCAATGCTGGCCCGATCTTGCCGCCGACTGGATGAGGACGCTCTAAGGGTCTCTTCAAGATGCCTCTTCCTTCCATGTGGCTGACAGGGAATTCGCGCCTGCCGAGAGGGAGAAGCGCACAATAGCCGGATCGGGCAGCTGGTCCCCGGGACCGCGGCAGCGGCGCACATCGAGATTCTGGCCACGCAGGCCAACGCAGCGCCACTCGGCGACAAAGCTCACAGACTCGCTGCAGAATGTGTCTGGATTCTCCCTGCAGGTGCCACAGCCAATCAGGCCATGGGCCGATTTCACGAGCCTGCCGCCGAAGCGCTTCTCCTCGATTGGCTTCACAAAGACCGGCCAGGATTCAGGATGGCCGGATACGGCATTGATGGTGGAACGCCAGACCCTGCGTCCGAGATGGCTCTGAAGGGATTCTGGATAGCTGGCCGAGGGAACCGTGCAGCCAAGCTCATGGAGACGGCGCCGTACGCATTCGACTCTGTCTACGGTCATATCTTCGGGAGTGCCTCCGGGGATGCCTTCGTCTGCAGAGAGCGGCACGATCTCAGCTCCCATATCCCGGAAGCCCGAGAAGGTGGCAGCGGCGCCTGCACCCCATGGCATGCCATGAACCGTTTGGACGAAGATGCGGGCTATGGGCAGCTCCTTCCCGACCGGGCAACCGCTGCAGGCTGGAAAGATGCTGATGGCAGATTTGGGACCTCAGGCATTGGCGGACTCTCTGTACACAGAGCTTTTCTTGACAGGGACGCTTCATCAGAAGCTTTCTGTCGGCCTTGGGCAGGGGCGGCTTTCGATGCAGAGGAAAGAAGCTCTGTCCGGCTGCTTCGGGCCCATGATACGCTTGAAGCCTGAAGCAGATGGCGGAGGAGGACATCCATGGGAAAGATGGCTATCGCTCAGAGCGAGATGGCGGCTGTGCATGGGGGAGAGGACATATCGGCTCCCATTATCTATGCGGTCGATGCTCCCGAATTCCCGTTCTCGATCGAGCCTGCCTGCGAGGGGATCGGGGCTCGGGTCGTGAAGGTGCCGGTGGCGTCGTGGGATGAGAACCTGACGCCCTGGACAGTCGAGTCGCCCTTCCGGGGACGTCCGGACTATGCGGGGAAGGCTGACGAGACTGCAGCCGAGCTGATCGGCTGCTGCCATGCATTCGAGGCTGAAAAGGGGCTGGAGCCCTCACGGCGTGCGCTTGTTGGCTATTCGCTGGGCGGCCTCTTTGCGCTCTACGCCTTCCTGCACGAACCCTTCTGGGATGCCTGCGCTTCGCTTTCGGGTTCGCTCTGGTATCCCGGCTGGGCAGAGGCGATGGAGCATCTGGCGCTTGTGCGGGATGTGGACTTTGCAGGGCGCTCTGCCTTTCTCTCTGTCGGTGCCCGCGAGGCAAAGGCACCGCAGCCCCAGCTCCGCCATGTCGTGGAAGGGCTTGCGATGACGGGGCTGGCGCTCGAGGTGCACAGGTGCACGGTCAGGTACGAGATCGGTCCTGGTACCCATACGCAGCATGAGCTGGAGCGCTGGCAGAAGGGGCTGGAAGCGCTCGATGTCTTTCTGGCGTAAGGCAGACGCAGGACAGAGAGGCCGCTCCCGGAGCCTTATCCGGGGGCGGCCGGGATGCATCCTGATGCGAAGAGCCGCTATTTCACGCCTTCGACGGCAATCCAGGTGGTGCCCGCCTTCAGATGTGTCTCTGCGCGGGAGAAGCCTGCTCCAAGGAGCAGTTTCTCGTACTCTTCGGGCGTGAGCACCGTGAGGTGGTAGTGCTCGATGTTTTCGAGCGTGCTCTTGGCAAGGCCAGGCGTGCGGTAGACATCTGCTACCAGGAGAAAGTGTCCGCCTGGCTTCACGACGCGGGCAACCTCCTTGAGCGATGCTTCAGGGTCGGGCCAGAAATAGAAGCTCTCGACCGTCGTCACGATATCGAACGAATCGTCTGGGAAGGGCAGCGATTCGACGGAGGCACAGGTCACATCCATCTGTCCTGCCTGGATGGCATCCCTGTTGTACTGCCTCGATGCTTCGCAGGACACTTCCGAATGGTCGATGCCGCTGACGTGTCCTGCGCCGCCTGCTGCCGCGATGCGCCGTGCGAGCCTTTCCATCGTGGCTCCGCCGCCGCAGCCTATATCGAGGGCACACTCTTGTGCCTTGTAGGCGAGCTGGTCCAGTGCCCACATCGTGACATCGGCGTGGCTTCTGTTCATGCGCTCCAGCATCTTTTCGCCGTATGCGCCCTGCGGATTGCCGGGATTTCCGGCTTCGGTCACCGCACGTTCGTCCATATGCCTGTCCGAGTCTGCCATGGCAGCCTCCTTTGCTTGGTATGAAAGATGTCGTGTCTCCTGAGTCCTGGCTCCTCTTGGGGACGAGATGATTCTATGCTGTGGGGAGATGCCAGGGTGCCGGGACCGATCGTCTTTGTCTCTGGATCGCGGCGTCTGGCTCGCATTTCCTGATTGCGGCGAGGCGGTCCCTGCGCACGGACGCCTTGGCAGGAAGGAGCGGTCCGGAAAGGATGCATCTCTCTTGGGTGGCTGCATCGAAAGGCTGCGCAGCCGGATGCCGGAATATCTCTCTGCGGAAGGCCCTGACCCGTGCCGGCTGGGCTCTTCTGCACCCGATTTCATAGCATGAGCAGCACGTCGAGCACGGTCACGAAGATGCCGATAGCGAGAAGGCAGAGCTTCAGAGGCAGGCTGTTCGCATAGGCGCCCATGATCTCAGAAGAGCTTGTGAGATAGATCTGCAGGAACACCGCAATCGGAAGCTGGAGGCTCAGAAGCGCCTGGCTGATCAGCAGGCCCTGGAAGGAATCCTCGACGAGCAGACAGGCGACGAGCGCGAAGACGAAGCAGGGAGCGATGCCTCCTGTCGAGTGGCGGTCATGGATGTCGTATTCCTCTCCGAAGGCGCCGGCCGAGATCGTGCCTGCTGCCATGCCTGCCGTGATGCTGCTCGAGAGGCCGGCGAAGAGGAGCGCCAGCGCGAAGATGAGCCGTGCTCCCGGGCCGAGGATGGGGGAGAACGTGTCAGCTGCGGCGAGGTCGTCCACGACGATGCCCTGCTGGAAAAAGGTCATTGCAGCAAGGATGACCATCTCGGAGTTGATGGCCCAGCCCACGATCATGGAGAAGAGGGTATCGGCAAACTCGTACCTGAGCCTCTCCTGTATATCTGCCTCGCCCTTTCCTTTGAAGTGCTGGCTCTGGATGACCTCGGAGCGCAGGAAGAGGCTGTGGGGCATAACGACAGCACTGAGGACGCTCATGACAATGGGGCCGGAACCAGCGGGAAGCGAAGGCGCAATCCAGCTCTGGGCGGCCTGAGGCCATGCCACCGCGACGAGCGCAAGCTCTGCCAGGAAGGCGAGGCCTATGAGCGAGACGAAGCCGATGACCAGCGCTCGATATGCCGGTAGGAATTCGTGGCAAGAAGGGCGAGCGAGACGGTGGCAACAAGGATGCAGCCGACCTTGAGCATGAGCGTCGGGAGCGTCACGACCCAGAGGAGCGCATAGCCGAACTTGGATCCTGCTGCCATGTTGGATGCCCAGTTGCCTGGGCCGATGAAGCCTCCGGTCACGAGAAGGCCAGGACCGATATGCCTGAGTATTTCGAGGCCGCCATGGCCTCCGGTATGCGCGCCCCAGCATCCCCGGACAAGCTCTTCTGTGTGCCGATGTCTCATAGCATGCTCCAAGGGGCAGGCAGGCTCCTGCCTGGGCGATTCAATAAGTAAACCATAGGCAACACATTGCTGAGCTATACCATGCTGCTTGCCTATAAGTTAACCAGAGCATACTATTTTAAGCAACAGAGAGAGTCGGAAGGGATGGTGTCCATGTGCGGTGTAGAAGCGATGGAAGCAGGCGCACGCTATGCGGAGATTCCGGGATGCAGCACGGCGGAGAGCATCCTCTGCCATGACTTCGCCACGACGCTCGTGAAGTGTGCAGCCGGCGTGCTCGAAGGGACGAAGCCTCTGGCGCTGTTCTCGTTTGCGCCGAAGCTCTGCTGGAGCGCAGATGACAGGAAGCTCAGAAGCCAGATGATCCGCTGCATCGTGAGCGCCTACCGCGAGGGCCTGGCAGCTGCCGGCATCGGCTTGGCTGTCGTCCAGGATCTCTCATGCCGCACCATGCTGCTTGCCTGGCGCGCGGACCTTGTCCAGGACATTCTGGCAGATGCCGAGAAGCGGCGCTTCCTCGAGCATTCCGGCTTCTGCGTGCAGGATGCAGCTGCACTGGTGCGCTCTGTGCGCCAGAAGCTTGCCCGGTATTTCAATGGCATGCATGGTCCAGGGAGCGGCGGGCCTGCCTCCAGCTGCCGCTTTCCGCATGAGATGGGCATCCTTTTCGGCTATCCGCTCGAAGATGTCGAAGGATTCTGCACAGGACAGGTCCCTACCTGCCGTGGCGCCTGGCTGGCGTACGGCGACGAGAAGGCAGCGCGCAGACGCTTCGAGGAAGTGCATGCTGTAGAAGAGATCTGCCGCACGCACTTCCGAGATGGCGCGACCCTGGCGGAGCTTGTCGCATAGGGCAGTTCTCTGGACGGGCCTGTGGAAGGGAATCTGCCTGGTTCGCGCTTCCCCCTGCGGGCCGAACGGGGCAGGGCAGCACGCGGTGCTGTCCTATGCGGCCTTGTTGCCGGTGTCCTGCTTCTCGTCCTCGGCATCTTCTATTTCAGGCTCTGCTGCCTCTTCGCTAGTGCCTTCCATGCCATCACGGACATTCTTGACGGTCTTGCCCAGAGCGCTTCCGAGCTGCGGGAGCTTGTTCGGACCATAGATGAGAAGGAGTGCGACGAGGGCTGCAATGAGCAGATGTTCAGGATTCATGGGGTGCCTGCCTTTCTTGGAACTTGGCCTATCTTCTGCCGGCATCCTGAGCATAGGTTCGTCCGAGTAGCGATGAAAATATATGTTCATCGTTCCCGCCATACAGGCCTTATATAAGGCTGCCATCACCTGCTGCTTCCCTTCGTCCCCCTCTGCTCCTGTCATTGACTGGGTGCGTGCTGTTCACGGTGTGAGACCCATGCTGCAATGGCATGGAAATGGCAGTTGGGAATGATGGAGCAGAAGATGGACGGGAATGCGCTTCCTGTCCGCAATCCGGAAAGGGGGCCCACCATGGGATCTCTGCTTGTAAGGGATGGCGTTGTGGTCGACGGCACGGGGGAGCCGCGCTACTGCGCCGATGTCCGCATCGAAGGCGGCAGGATTGCGGATGTGGGCTATGGCCTTGCATCGCATCCTGGAGATGCCGCGCTCGATGCCCATGGCCTCATCGTGTCGCCGGGATTCGTTGCGGCACCGGTCTTTGCCGATGCGGGGCAGACGCGCGAGGAGCGGCTCCTGCAGGGCATCACGACAGAGATAACAGCGATGTCCGAGGATGTGGCAGCAGGGGTGCTTGCCAAGCGTCTCATCAACAAGGGCCTCCTCATTCCGCTCGCATCGCTCGAGATGCAGGCGCGGACACGGGAGAGCATGACAGATGGCAGCGTCCTTGCTGCAATGGCAGGCCTCCTTGCGCAGGAGCTGGAGCAGGGCGCCTTCGGGCTGGCAGCCTCTGTCACAGCTGGCATCGACGAGGTGAGCGCAGAGGCGCTCTGCCAGGTGCTCGAGAAGTATGGCGGGATGCTTGCGCTCTGCACCGATGGCACGGACGATATGGCACCAGGAGTCCTCGAGATGGCAGCGGATGCGGCAGGCGTGCAGATCGACCGGGCGCCTTTGGACTGCACAGGCGTGTCCGATATGGAAGAGTGCCTCGGCGACAGAACGAAGCTGCCGCTCGAGGAGGGCATCTGCCGGCTTTCTGGCGAGCCCTGCCAGCGCTATCAGATCAGAGGCCGTGGCAGGCTCCGTCCGGGATACCGTGCCGATGTCTGCATCTTCGAGAAGCCGAAGAGCGGCTCGGGCACGAATATGCGCTATGTGCTTGTCGGTGGTGTGCTCGAGGTGGCAGAAGGCCAGATGCTGAAGTCCCGGGGAGGACAGGCGCTCAGCAGCCGCAGCGCATAGAGGAGGCTTTCAGGAGCTCCGAGAGCGCGGCACGGACACGGGCCAGGTCTTCTGTCGGCACATATTCGTTCGGCTTGTGGGCAAGCTCAAGTGAGCCTGGTCCATAGGACATGCAGTTCTTGTTATAGCAGAGCCCTGCCACGATGGCAGAATCCGTATAGCCGGTGAAGATGCCCATTTGCGGTGCTGTCCCGGTGGCAGTCTCAATGGCCTGGCTCAGGGCGGCGAGGAGGGGAGAGCCAGGATGCGTTTCGAGAGGGGGCCTGACGCCGCGCAATGCCTCGATTGTTGGCCTCTCGGTCGCTCTTGGCATGGGCATCGCGATGACGGACGGCTGCCTTGCCGGCCCCGGCATGCCAGAGTGGATCTCTTCGGTCTTCGGCGACTCTGCCGTGATCATCACCGCTATCGTCGCTATCATCCTGAACCTCGTCCTGCCGAAGGGCGGCCCGGATTCCGATGTCGTGGAGGCCGTCAAGGGTGCTCAGCAGATTGCCCAGGAAGGCATCTCTGCCCTCTACGAGAGCGCAGCCAAGGGCACGCCTGCCGTCGAGCTCCAGCAGGAGAAGATGGAGAAGCAGAATAAGGAATAGGCGGCATCCTTCATAGTGCATGTCATGAGAAAGGGGACGGCTTCGGCCGTCCCCTTCGTCGTAGAGCTGATGTGAAACAGGAAGGATGTGCCTACTGGTCGCCCTTCTGGCTCTTCGCCTCGTCCATGTAGCTGTAGAGCGTGTACTTGGAGATGCCGAAATACGTGCAGACCTTCTGGCCTGCCTTCGTGACGAGGAAGGCGCCGGAGTCATTGAGGAAGCCTATAGCCTTGACCTTGTCTTCCTTTGTCATGAGCGCCACGGGCTTGCCGACGATGCGGACGCTCTGCTCGATGAGCTCGTCAAGCAGGTCGGTCACGCTGTGGGGGATGGTCTCAGGCTCCTGCGACATGCTGCTCGAGAGCGCCGTGAAGTCCTCCAGGAAGTCCTTCATTGCCATGAACAGCGTCATGTCGAAGTTGATCGCGAAGATGGCTTCGGGCTCGCCGTTCTCGTCGCGGAAGAAGATCGTCGAGGAGCGCAGCACCTTGCCGTTCTCCGTCTTCGTCAGGTAGGCGAGGTGGTCATGGAGCTTCGAGGGGTCGCTTCTGAGTGCCTTCAGGACGACATTCGACGGGCCGTCTCCGACCTTCCTGCCCGAGATCTGGCCATTCTCGATCGCGACAATCGTGCTTGTCGGGTCGGGTGACTTCAGATCGTGGACGACGACCTCGCAGTTCTTGCCGAACTGGGCTGCAATGCCCTTCGCGAGACGCTTCAGGAATTCGATGTCGTTTGCATGCATGGGAGATGCTCCTCGATCTGCCTGCCGAGCTCCTCAGGCTTGAAACAAACAGAAAGTTTGTTAGACAAACATAGGGTTATTGAATTATAGCAGAAAGATTCAGAAAGGAATCTCGTCCGAAAGGGATAGACAGGAAGCTCCGTGCGTCTGCGGCTGGGCATTGACCGTTCACGGAGCATGCATTCCTCGAGCCTGAGTGCGCAGTCGCCTTCCCGTACAAGGGTGGCGTCAAGATCATGAGCACCGACCAGGGTGCCTACGATACGCGCAAGGAAGTCACCCACATGTTCGGCTGGGACAAGATGCCTGAGAAGGTCGTCGTCGAGACCATGCTCGTCGGCGTCGGCTTCGGAGGCAAGGAGGATGTCTCGGCGCAGCACCTTGCTGCTCTTGCAGCTGTGCATTTCTAGCGCGCCATCAAGTGCCGCTTCACGCGCCAGGAGTCGATCGACTTCCATCCGAAGCGCCACTGCATGTATGTGACGTTCACGCTCGGCTGCGACAAGGATGGCATGCTGACGGGACTCGACTGCGAAGCGAACTTCGACATAGGTGCCTATGCAAGCCTGTGCGGCCCGGTCCTCGAGCGTGCCTGCACGCATGCGGTCGGTCCCTACACCTACCAGAACACGGATATCAGGGGCTTTGGCTATTACACGAACAACCCGCCTGCAGGAGCGTTTCGCGGCTTCGGCGTCTGCCAGACGGAGTTCGCGCTCGTGACCTGCATCGACCTTCTCACCGAGAAGGCAGGCATCAGCCCCTGGGAGATGCGCTACCGCAATGCTATCGAGCCGGGCAAGGCCCTGCCGAACGGCCAGATTGCAGACTGCTCGACAGCCCTGAAGGAGACGCTTCTCGCCGTGAAGGATGTCTATGAGAAGAACGAGGAGCATGCCGGCATTGCCTGCGCGATGAAGAACCTGGGCGTCGGCCTGCCCGATGCGGCCGTGCCAACATCAAGGTCGAGCATGGCCGTGCGGTCGTCTACTCGGTGACCTCCGATATCGGTCAGGGCTGCAACACGGTGTTTCTGCAGGATGTGGCAGAGGCGACAGGGCTTCCGCTCTCGGCGCTCGCGAACGGCGAATGCTCGACCGAGATGGCGCCCGACTCCGGCACAACGTCGGGCTCGCGCCAGACGGTCGTCACGGGCGAGGCAGCCCGTGGCGTCGCGCTCCTGCTGCGTGATGCGATGCTTGCAGTCGAAGCAGGAAAGCCTGTCGCGGAAGGCCCGGTACGTGCCCACGGCGACGGCAAGACGATCGAGTACGACGACGGCACAACGTATGACGGGGTCGGCTATGCAGACGGAACTGTGTTTGTCGCAGGGCACGGCATCCATCCGAAGGAACCGGTCGCCGCGCTTGCTGCCCTCGAAGGCCACGAGTTCGGCTATGTCTACTTCGAGCTGACGGACAAGCTCGGTGCCGACAAGACGAATCCGAAGAGCCATATCTGCTAGGGCTTCTCCTCGACGGTCGTCATGCTCGAGGACAAGGGCAAGAACCGGGGCCGCATCAAGGAGATCTGGGCTGCGCATGATCATGGCAAGGTCGTGAATCCCATCGCGATCCAGGGCCAGATTGAGGGCGCCGTCCTCATGAGCATGGGCTATGCCCTGACAGAGCGCTTCCCCTTGAAGGACGGCGTGCCCCAGGTCAAGTACAAGTACGGCACGCTCGGCCTTTTGCATGCAACCGATATCCTTGACATCCATGCCATCTACGTCGAGAAGGAGCACCTCCTGCCGGTAAGCTACGGCGGCAAGGGCATCGGCGAGATCGCGACAATCGGCACCGCGCCTGCGGTCGCAAATGCCCATCACCAGCTCGACGGCGAGCTCCGCTGGCGGCTGCCGCTTGAGGACACGCCCTACGCAAGAGGGCAGATCGCAGGCGACGAGCGCCTGTCGCTTCTCCAGGAGGAAGCAGCTGAGGATGCATCCGAGACTTTTTAATAAACGATACTAACTATTGTTAGAATGATATCATTTGCGGGTATGCTCCGCTCAAGGCAGGGAGGCACGGCCTCCCTGCCGCTGATTCCAGCCGCATCAATTGGGAAGCCAGGCAAGCACGCTGTGGCGCCAATCGGAAGAAAAGAGGTCAGACATGGATATCAAGGACGTGAAGAAGGTCACGGTCGCCGGTGGCGGCGTGCTCGGAAGCCAGATCGCTTTCCAGAGCGCCTATCGGGGCTACGACGTGACGATCTGGCTGCGCTCGGAGGGCTCCATCGGCCGCTGCCAGCCGAAGATCGACCGCCTGCATGAGACATATCTCGCATCGCTCGAAGCATTGAGGACCGACCCTTCGGTCTACGCCTATGGATTCATGGGGAAAGACGAAGTGTCGCCAGAGAAGATCGACGAGGCGAAGGCTGCCGTCGAGCATGCCTACAAGAATCTCAAGCTCACGACCGACTGGGATGAAGCCTTCGGGGATGCCGACCTCGTGATCGAGGCCGTCGCAGAGGACCCGGCACAGAAGACAGCCTTCTACGAGGAGCTCAAGAAGCGCCTGCCCGAGCGTACCGTCGTGGCAACAAACTCCTCGACGCTTCTGCCAAGCCAGTTTGCCGAGGCGACAGGGCGGCCTGAGAAGTATCTGGCCCTTCACTTCGCAAACGAGATCTGGAAGAACCCTTCTGCCGAAGTCATGGCACAGAGCAAGACCGACCCTGCGAACTTCGAGCTCGTCTGTGCCTTTGCTGCCTCGATCCGCATGGTCCCCTTGAAGGTCATGAAGGAGCAGCCGGGATATCTTCTGAACAGCATGCTTGTGCCGTTCCTCAATGCTGCGGAGAAGCTCTGGGCGACAGGCGTCGGCTCGCCAGAGGATATCGATCTTGCCTGGAGGCTCGGCACGGGCGCTCCTGCCGGCCCCTTCCGCATCCTCGATATCGTGGGTCTCGTCACGGCCTACAACATCGGCCGGATGAATCCGGCAGCCCAGCAGGAGGGGACGCCCGAGAACAGGATCGTCTCGCTCCTGAAGGAGAAGATCGATGCCGGCGAGACCGGTGTCGCTGCGGGCAAGGGCTTCTACGACTACACGAAGTAGCCTTTTCGCCGGCTCTGGATGCTCCGGAGCCGGCTTTTCCATCTGCACCCCTGATTTTGCCGTTCGCGGATGAAACTAAATGTGTGTCAGATATGCTTACAAATAGTTAGTACTCTGCTTTAATGAGAAGAGACAAACAAAAAGTATTGTTGCAAGACAATATGTATGGAATGATGCATGATGGAGCCTGAAATCAAGTGGGTTGCCAATAGGATGCCGAAGAGCGGGGACAGAAATCTCGAGATCATGTCGCTCGAGAATGTCTCGAAGGCCAGCGCCTTCCACCAGAGCTTCCCGCAGTAGTCTGTGACGCCGCTTGCCAATCTTTCCGGCATGGCAGAGCGCCTGGGCCTGGGCGGCCTCTTCGTAAAGGACGAGTCCTACCGCTTTGGCCTCAATGCCTTCAAGGCGCTCGGCGGCTCCTTTGCAATGGCACGCTATATCGCAGAGGAGACGGGCAAGGATGTCTCCGAGATGAGCTTCGACTATCTGACGAGCGAGCAGCTCGAGCATGACTTCGGCCAGGCCACGTTCTTCACGGCAACAGATGGCAACCATGGCCGCGGCGTCGCCTGGGCAGCGAAGCGCCTGCACCAGAAGGTGGTCGTGTATATGCCGAAGGGCACAACGAAGACGCGCTACGACAACATCGCGAAGGAAGGTGCCCAGGTCACGATCGAGGACCTGAACTACGACGACTGCGTGCGTCTCGCCGCGAAAGAAGCTTCCGAGGCCGAGCACGGTGTGATTGTGCAGGATACGGCCTGGGAGGGCTACGAGAAGATTCTGAGCTGGATCATGCAGGGCTATGGCTGAAGCGCTATATCCTGGACAGGGAATATCCGCGCATGCCTGCCTCTTTCGGTATCAATGCAGAGGAAGCCCTGAGGGGCTGCAGGAGTCCCCAAGGATACGTTTTCGCGTAGACGCCGAGCATGACAGTGTCAGGGTACTTTGCCTTCATGGAGGCTGTCGACAGGCTGGCAGATGATGAGGACGCTGCCGTGAAGATGGCATCGGCGGAAGGGATCGAGCAGTCCAGCCCTCCGATATGTGCAGCCTACTGCTCGCACGATGGAAGGGCATGCATCGGGCGCCTTGCCCGCTGCAAGCGACTCATCGGACCTATGGAGTTCATCGTGCATGAAGGGGAAGGCACGCTCTCGGTCGAGATGATCTGCGGGGATGCAGAGCTCAGGATGCCAGCATTCCTTGTCGAGGTGGAATTCGCCTTCCTCGTGAACCTCATCGGCAAGGCCACGAAGCAGGATATCTCGCCTGTCGCAGCCGAGATGCAGGAAGTGCCCGAAGACAGCTCGTCTGCAGCCTATCTGGGATGCGCCGTTGAGGTGGGACCGAGGAATATCCTGTCCTTTGCCTCGTCCGACAGGGATATGCCGTTCGTGAGCGCAGACGATGCGATGTGGAGCTATTTCGAGCCCGAGCTCGGACGCAGGCTTGCAGAGCTCGAGACGGACGAGTCGTTCCCGGCACATGTCAGGAGTGCTCTCATCGAGGCTTTGCCGGCAGGAGAGTGCGGCGCGGACGATATTGCGCGCCGTCTCGGCGTGAGCAGGCACACGCTTCAGCGCAGGCTCTCAGACGAAGGCACGACGTTCCAGAAGCAGCTCAACCATGCACGCGAGCTTCTTGCAAAGCACTATCTGTCTGCTGCCGCCTTGGACACTGGAGAGATTGCCTATCTTCTGGGCTATCTCGAGCTCAGCAGCTTCCTCAGGGCCTCTGCATCCTGGCGCGGCAGGAGTCTGCCGGAATGGCGGAAGGGGCACGCGGAATAGGGGGTCCAGGAACCAGCCAGTTATGGTCCTTTGCTCCTGCGATGGACAATGCAGCCTCATGGCAGCATACTGGCGAAAACCCGCAATACCAAGGAGCTGGCATGATCGACTATGAACTGCTGTGCGAACAGATCTCATCCATTGCCGAGGCAGATCCTGCCTGGTACTGCTTC
The DNA here is from genome assembly GCF_036408795.1 of Olsenella kribbiana. Taxonomy (NCBI): domain Bacteria; kingdom Bacillati; phylum Actinomycetota; class Coriobacteriia; order Coriobacteriales; family Atopobiaceae; genus Olsenella; species Olsenella kribbiana. The sequence continues at coordinate 25,053 of NZ_JAZGJP010000004.1, read as the reverse complement.
CTTCCGAATGCCTCTGCACTCATCTTCGAGACAATGGAGCGCATCAGCTGGGCAGGCTTCTATCTGATGAAGGATGGCCAGCTCGTGCTTGGCCCCTTCCAGGGCAAGGTGGCCTGCGTGCATATCCCTGTTGGCAAAGGCGTCTGCGGCACGGCAGTTCAGACAGACAAGACCCAGCTCGTGCCTGATGTTCATGCCTTCCCGGGACATATCGCCTGCGACAGCGCATCCCAGTCTGAGATCGTTGTGCCGATTCACAGCAAAGGACAGCTTGTCGGCGTGCTCGATATCGACAGCACATTCAAGAACCGCTTCTCGGCTGCCGATGCCGAAGGCCTCGAGAAGGTTGCTCGGACAATCGGCGCGGTCTGCGATTTCGGGGCGCAGGGCTAGTCCGGCATCTGATTTCAGACCTCCTGCAGCCTCATGGATAGGCAGCAGCGATGGAGAACGTTCCTGGCAGAAGCGGGACGGATCCGTGCCCTCTCTTGAGGTCTTTTCTGCGGCCTGGCCGGAAGGCGAGTGTCTGCCGCCGATTCAGGGCATGCCTTTTTGGCCGTCCATCCATCCTGGGCGGCGACGATGCGGCATGTGCTTTCAAAATCTGTGCTGTGCTGGGGTTCGAGGAAGATGGCGGCAACGTGTTTCTGCGCCCCTCGGTGCCAGGAGTGACACTGCAGCTCTGCCGATGTCATGACAGACACCGGTGCGTGAATGCCCGTATACCATGCCATTTCAGGGGCTGGGGATTCGCCAAGCCAGTCTATCGGCGGCTATCTCCGATAAGCCGCCGATAAGCCGCCGATAGGATGGCTGCAATATGGGCACTCTTCGGCGAGCATGAAGAAATTAGTGCTTCCTTGGTTGCCGGAGCCCTTGGTCTGAGCGCCCGGCGCGTACGGGAAATACTTCAGCAGCTGACGGATGCCGGAGTCCTGACGAAGCAGAGCGACAGACGCTCTGCGCGCTACATGCTCGCGTTGAGGCAGAAAGGGCAGTCTGATTGATATGTTCGGACAAAGCGAGAAGGCAGCCCTGCTTGTCTGCAGTGCTGCCTTCTGCTGAGGATGATGCCTCGCTCTAGGCGATATCCCGATAGTCGATGAGCTCGAGGTCTTCCTGCGCTTCGAGCCAGGCTCTGAGGTCAGAATCGATCAGGGCATCGACCTCTTTCGTACGGTTCTGCGTGAGGGAGGAATGTTCCAGGATGTAGGCATCGAGATATCCTGGATGCAGCACTATGACTCCGGTCTCGCCGTCCTTGAGACCTTCTGCCGTGCGCCGGATGAAGACTGCGGGATGGTACTGCTCGGGTGGCAGCATGTCCTCGCAGAACATGCGGACCTCGGTCGTGCCGCAGAGCACGTGGTTTGCGGGGTCGAAGGAGGCCTTCTGCTCCTTCAGGTGGTGCTTTGCTGCCACATCAGAGATTGCCTGGTTCAGCGTCTTCGACATGACGGCATGTGCCTCGAAGTAGTCCGGCTCTCTGCCCACAAGCTCGACAAAGCGGGCATGCTGCGCCTCGATCTCGCGCACCGCATCGTCGTAGTCGACGAAGTCGATGCCCTCCCTGAAGCTCTGGCGGAAGGTCCTGCTGCTCTTGAACTGGCCGTTCTCGTCCACGAGGCTCGGAATCGTCGCAGGGTCTGCGCACGGCGTGCCGAGGCAGACATTCGTGTGCTGGCCAATCGCGATGTCTTCGTTTCTGAGCCAGGAGAGCCCGCGTTTGGCCTCCGGCATGTTCGGCATGAGCCCCACGGAGCGTATGACCCCATCCTTCACGGCACGGACGATGCCGAGATTCACGGCGTAGCTGTATCCCAGATCGTCAGCTCTCAGAAGCAGACGCTTCATGTGCAACCATCCTCTCTGTTCGCTTGCTCATCCATCTTATGCCTTGAGGGCTGCCTTCTTTGCAGCAGCTTCTTCTGCGGCCTGCCGGTCAGCTGCAAGCTGCTCCTTCGTGAAGCCGAAGCTGTAGGAGATGGCAGCGGCAGCGATGAAGGCGACAGCAGAGGCGATGCATCCCATCACCATGTTGAACGTGCCTCCGGCAACGAATCCGACAACACCCAGGATGTTGGTGGCGCCGAGGACATAGGTCGTGACATGGAAGATGCCTGCGATAGCGCCGCCGATAGCGCCGCCTGCGATCATGCCGGCAAAGCAGTGCGTGTACTTGAAGCCGCAGCCATAGAGCGCAGGCTCTGTGACGCCGCCGAGAATGCCCGAGAGGAAGTAGCCGAGGTTGGCGCCACGCTCATCGGGCTCCCTGAGCCTCAGGAAGGCGCCGAATGCCATGCCCCAGGTCGCGAACTGGGCGATGCCGCCGGCAACCATGACACAGGAATCGGAGCCGAGCGTCAGAAGCTGCATGATGCCAAGCATGAGAAGCACCTGATGCATGCCGGTCATGACCAAGAACTCCCAGAGGGCAGCGATGATCGTGAGAGCAAGGATGGTCGCGATGCCGCCGGCGTTGCCGAACGAGAACATGAGGTTGCCGAATGCATTGCCGAGCACGGAGCCGATCGGGGCGAGTGCGCAGAGGCCGACGGGAACCATCACGAACATTGTGAGGAAGGGCACGAAGACGGTGGAGAGCATGTCGGGAATCACGCGCTTGAAGAGCTTTTCCACCTGCCAGAGCACAGGCATGCAGAGAAGGATCGGAAGCACGGTCGATGAGTAGGTATTGAGCATGGCGGGTATGCCATAGACCGACGTGAAGGCCTGGCCGGTATCGGCTGCGGCCGTGACGATGTTCACGAAATCAGGCGCGATGAGGATGCCGCCCATCATCATGCCGAGCATCTTCGAGGCGCCAAGCTGCTGTGCTGCCGAGTATCCGAGGTATATCGGCATGAAGTAGAAGCCGGCGTCGTAGATCCAGTTGTAGAACAGGTTATAGATCTCGGAGTCGGCAGACCACACATTGAGCATGCCTGGGCCTGCGATGACAGCGATGGTGCGAAACATTGCTGCGCCCATCATGACAGGGATGGCAGCGACCATGGTCTTCGAGAGATAGTTGAGGATTGCCTGTCCGACACGCTTTGCCGACCAGGGCTCCTTTTGCTTGTCGTCATCGAGGTTCTCGTCAATCGCGCCGCCGGCAGAGACGCCGAGCTTCACGATCGCATCGTAGACCTTGGGTACGTTCTGGCCGATGATGACCTGATACTGGCCACCCGACCACTGGCAGCCGAGCACTCCCTTGATAGCCTTGATCCTGTCGTCGTCGGGGACCGATTCGTCCTTCAGGTTGATCCTCAGCCTTGTCATGCAGTGCGCGATGCTTGTGATGTTGTCCTTGCCGCCGACAGCGTCGAGGACCTCTGCGGCAATGCGTTCGTTGTCTGCCATCTCTTGCCTCCCAGATCAGAGCGTGACCAGATACTCCATCTGCTCTGGCTTCTGGAGGAGGCGCCATCCTCCGGCTTCGGAGGATAGCTGCATACAAAAAATGCCCCCCGAGCCATACCAGAGCAGCAGGGCACACAGAATCTGTGCGTCCCAGCCTTGGTAATGCCTCGTGGAGCGAAGTCCAGTGCGTAGCACCCAATGCATGGGAGAGAATAGGGCTGTCGGAAGCAGGATGCAGGGCACCGAGAGGCGAACGGTCGGATTTCTACCGTGAACGGTGGGTGCTAGAGACGTTTTGCCGTCGCGCGCTCAAAGACGCGGTTCACATGCAGGATCAGATAGACCCGCTCCTCCTCGTCGAGCGTCTTCATGAGATTCTGCCCGAGATAGTCTGCGACGGCATTGCCGCAGGAAGACACTTCCGGGTAGCGCTCCAGAAGCTCCGGCAGCAGGGCGGCTGCGCCCGAAGAGGCATGCTCGCCAGAGATCAGCCGGCCTATCAGGTAGCGCATATGGGTCGCGAAGCGGGCATAGTCGAAGGAATCGCGCTCGACCTCGATCCCGAGCCGCCTCTCCACTATCTTCGTGCTGCCCTCGATCAGGCGTTCCGTCATCTGCTGGCGCTCCGTATCGTGGGTGCTTGCAGAGACGGCGCTGTTCACGATCGAGAGGGCGATGCCGACAGCCTCCGTACGGGGAAGATGCACGCTGAAGGTGCGCTCGATGCCATGCACTGCCATCTCGCCGATGCGGTACTCGGCCGGATAGCTCTGCTGCACATCGAAGGCAAGCGGCATCTCGACGACCATATGCTCTTCGGCGCGCTTGATTGCAAAGGCGACATGGTCGGCAAGCGTGACAGGCAGGTTCGGCGAGAGCTCGTAGGAAAGTCCCGAACGGGCAAGGTCTGCAAGCTGTGCCGCGAATTCGAGCACATCTTCGGGAAGCTCGCTCACAAGTCCCAGGTATTTGGGGTCGACGCCGTAGAAGGTGCGCTTGATGTCGGAGAGTGGGACCTCGCGGGGAACCGTGCCGAAGCCGATGCCATTTCCGAGCGCGATGAGCTCGCGTCCCTTGCCATCTACGCAGATGGCAGCATTGTTGTTGATGCTCTTGATGACGCGCATGGAGCTCCTCGGCAAGACGGCGGTTATCTCCTGCATTGTAGCGGACGGCCCGGCAGTCCGTACCAGCTGCTGGCAGACGGCGCTCCCAGACACAGGAAGAAGGCGATGCCCCGAGGCTGGGATGCTCAGGATCTGGAGGCGCTCCGGGATGCAGCTCCTTTGTCCCTGTCGCACATCCCGCAGCTGCTCTCGGCCTGTCTCTTCCGGGGGGGCGTGGCTGACAGGGGTCTCTATATAGGAAACAATGAATTCTGCAATCTGCCAAAGCGATAGCCAAACATAGAAAAGAGGTAGTAGGGGAGAGCCCATCTGGGCGCCTATGCTGAAATTTATGACCAGCTCCGGCTGGAGAGGGGAGAGGACATGGCAAAGATCGACAATGCCGCGCTCAAGAAGGGCGGCTTCATGGCGCAGAAGCAGAAAGGCTTCTACTCGCTGCGCCTCCATATCACGGCAGGACATCTGGATGCCCGCCAGCTTATCGGCATCTCCAAGGTGGCTGACGCCTTCGGCCATGGCTACATCCATCTGACGAGCCGCCAGGCCATCGAGATCCCCTTCATCAAGGTTGAGGACGCTGATGCCGTGAAGGCCCTGCTCGCAGAATACGGCGTCGAGCCGGGCTGCTGCGGTGCGCGTGTGCGCACGGTCACAGGCTGCCAGGGATCTGCTGTCTGCCCCTCCGGCAATATCGATTCCTACAAGGTCGCGACGATGCTCGATGAGCGCTACTTCGGACGCGATCTTCCGGGCAAGTTCAAGTTCGGCGTCACGGGCTGCCAGAACAACTGCCTCAAGGCCGAGGAGAACGATCTCGGTATCAAGGGCGGCAGGAAGGTCCAGTGGAAGCCGGATGCCTGCATCCATTGCGGCATCTGCTCCAAGGTCTGCAAGCCGGGCGCCATCACGGATGACGGGAAGAGAATCGTCGTCGACTACACGAAGTGCGTCTCCTGCGGCAAGTGCTCGCAGAAGTGCCCGGTCGCCTCCTGGAACTACCAGACGGTCTACAACCTCACGTTCGGCGGCCTCTTCGGCAACCACATCACGAGGGGCAGGAAGCTCCTGCCGCCGGTCGAGTCCGACGAGCAGCTGCTCGCCGTGGCCGATGCGACGATCCAGTGGTACGACGACCATGCAATTCCCGGCGACCGCTTCAAGTTCTGTCTCGACCGCGAAGGCTGGGAGAGCTTCGTGCCGGTAATCAGGAAGGCCTACGACGAGGCAGCGCCTGAGGGATGCCCCAAGGCAGATTCGGTAGAGGTCGAGCCGCCAGCCCCGGTGGCATAGCAGCAAGGAGAGAGCGATGGCACAGGAACCCTACGAGATAGCAGATGCCGTCGATATCACGGACCTGGTGTGCCCGATGACATTCGTGACGGCGAAGGCAGCGCTTGCTGAGCTCGAGATCGGCAAGGTGCTGAGGGTGCATCTGGCGGCAGGCGAACCGATGCAGAACGTGCCGAGGAGCTTTGCCGATGACGGACAGAAGGTGCTCTCTCTCAAGGAAGCAGAGGACGGCGCCTACGACCTCGACGTGAAGAAGCTCGAAGACGAATAGTGCATAGCTGATGTCTGGATATGCAGGAAGGACAGCCATGAACATCACGGTAGGCGGAGAGAAGAAGAGCGTGCCCGAGAGGGAGACGCTTGCCCAGCTCATCGCAGACGAAAAGGTGGAGAACGCGGAATATGTGACGGTCGCGGTGAACGAGGGGTTCGTCGACCATTCCGCCTTTGCCACGACGGCGCTCCACGAGGGGGATACGGTCGAATTCCTCTATTTCATGGGCGGAGGCTGCTGATATGGCATTTTCGCCTGACGAGCTCGAGCGCTATTCGCGCCACATCATCCTCAAGGAGGTCGGCGTCAAGGGCCAGAAGAAGCTCTGTGCTGCCAAGGTCCTGATCATCGGTGCTGGTGGCCTCGGCGCTCCTGCTGCGCTCTATCTGGGTGCGGCTGGCGTGGGCACGATCGGCATCGTCGATGCAGATGAGGTCGAGCTCTCGAACCTCCAGCGCCAGGTCATCCATGGGACGTCCGACATCGGCAAGCCGAAGGTGGAAAGCGCGGCAGAGACCCTGCACGATATCAATCCCGGCGTGAACGTCGTGACGTATCGCGAGTTCCTCGACTCCTCGAACATCGCCGACCTCATTGCCGGCTATGACTTCGTTATCGACGGCGTCGACAATTTCCCGACGAAGTTCCTGATCAATGATGCCTGCGTGATGGGCAGAAAGCCCTTCGTGCATGCCGGCATCATCCGCTTCAAGGGCCAGCTCATGACGTACGTTCCAGGTGAAGGACCGTGCTATCGGTGCGTCTTCCGTGACATGCCGCCGAAGGATGCCGTGCCGACCTGCAAGCAGGCGGGCGTCATCGGTGCCATTGCCGGTGTTATCGGCTGCCTCGAGGCGCTTGAAGCCATAAAATACATCTGCGGCATAGGTGAGCTTCTGACAGGAAGGCTCCTCACGTTCGATGCGCTCAAGGGAGACTTCCACACGATCAAGCTGCCGCCGAGAGATCCGAATTGCCCGGTATGCGGAGACCATCCGACCATCACCGAGCTCATCGACTACGAGCAGCCGTCCTGCTCTTTGGCGCAGCACGGCACCGCGCTCGACTGAGAGGAGAGGCATGCTCCATCTGAGCGGCGACGATTTCTACAGCATGGCAGAGCGTGCACGCTCGCATGCACCCGAGGAGACCTGCGGCCTTCTGGCTGGCTATCGCGACGAGGAAGGCGAAGCCTTCGTCGAGCACGTGTTCTTCTGCGAGAATGCCGACCATACGGCAGAGCATTTCACGATCTCACCCAGAGAGCAGCTGAAGATCCTCAAGGAAGCCAGGAGCTCCGGCATGGAGATCTTGGGCAACTGGCACTCGCACCCTGAGACTCCTGCCAGACCATCTGAGGAGGATCTGCGGCTTGCACAGGACCCTTCTGCCATCTACTGCATCATCTCGCTCGAAACGCCTGCCTGGCCTTCCATCGTTGGCTACCAGAAGGATGCATCCGGCGCTGTCTCGAGAGTGCTGGTAAGCCATGATGCGTGAGGGCATCGTCTTTGCAAGCTATGGCACGCTTGTGGATGAAGCGCGCAGGACCGACATCGCGCCTGTCGCAGAGGCACTCGCGGATGCGTTTGCCGGCCTGCCTTTTGCTGAGGCCTATACAAGTGCCTGGGTGAGGGAGCATCTCGCAAAGCGTGGCATTGCATCCACAAGCCTCGGCGAGACGCTTGCATCTCTTGCAGATGAAGGCGTCACGCGAGCCATCGTCCAGCCAGGCCTCATCGTCTGCGGCGATGCGTGGGACAAGCTTGCAGCAGAAGCGCAGGCTCTTGCTGAACGCTTTCCGGATGGCCTTCTCCTTGGGCGTCCGCTTCTGGCAAATAAGCAGGACCAGGAAGAGATGGCTGAGGCTCTCGCCGAGGCGTTTCCTGGGCGTACGATCCATTCCTTCGTGCTTGTAGGCCATGGGACAAAGGGCGTGGCAGATGCCGCCTATGCAGGTGTTGTAGAAGCGCTTCATGCAGCAGGGCGCACCGACTTTGCCCTCGGCCTTATGGAAGGCACACCCGATGCAGATGAGGTCGCGAAGAAGCTCGTACGCAATGGTACGCATTCGGCTACAATTGTCCCGCTCATGCTCACGGCAGGAAGCCATGTGCGCCGCCAGCTTGCGGGAGAGGGCGCAGCAAGCTGGACATCGCGCTTGAACGCAGCCGGCATTGCTACGGATTGCACGCTGGCGGGCCTTGGCTCCCTGCCGGGCGTGAGTGCCATCTTTGTCCGCCATGCACGGGAAGCCGAAGCTATCCGTTGAGACAGACAGCCTGCATCTTCATTGATACCGATATCGACAGAAAAGAGAGCGTTCCATGCTGAATGACAGCCGTCTTGTGCGTCCTGCCGCGGTGACAGCCACGCTCCTGCTTGCCTCGAGCCTCGTGGCGCTTCCTGCCTGCAGCCAGACCTCGACCACCACATCCTCGCCCGATGCACAGAGCACGTCTGCTGCTTCCGACACGCAGAGCGTGACCTTCACGGACGATCTGGGCCGCGAAGTCACGGTCTCGAATCCGCAGCGCGTTGTTGCCTGCATGGGCTCCTTTGCGGGCGCCTGGCAGCTCGCGGGAGGTACCCTTGTCGGTGCCTCGGACGATGCGTTTTCGCACTACGGGGTTGATTCTTCGGCCGTTTCTGGTGTCGGCAAGTCGACAGAGCTCAATCTCGAGAGCATCCTCGACCTCGATCCCGATTTTGTCATTATGACCGGAATCTCTGACGGCAAGCACGCGACCGGCGTCTCGCAGGAGGACCTGGAATCCTCGCTCGACGAGGCAGGCGTGCCCGTTGCCTTCTTCAAGGTCACGACATTTGCTGACTATGAGCGCGTCATGGGAATCTTCTGCCAGATCACGGGCAGGGACGATCTCTACCAGCAGCATGTCGCTGCCGTGAAGAGCCAGATCGACGACGATATCCAGACATATTCTGTGGCCGGAAGGGCGCCGACCGTGCTTGTCGTGAGCGCCTATTCGAAGGGCCTTGTCGTGCAGGACTCCTCGGGCATGACCGGAGCGATTGTGCGTGACCTCGGCGCCGTGAATGTGGCAGACGAGAATCCAAGCCTTCTCTCCGATTTCAGCCTCGAGGCAGCCATCGAGGCAGACCCCGACTACATCCTCGTGCTTGCAGCGTCCGACGATGAGGCGACGGCACAGCAGTACTATGAGGACGCGGTCGGCTCCGATTCTGCCTGGGCAGATATGGCTGCGGTGCGGGAAGGGCGCGTCACGATGCTCGATGCGGCGCACTTCCTCTACAAGCCGCTCGACAAGTGGGCCGAGTCCTATGAGATCGTGGGCCAGGCGCTCAGCAAGTAAGGAAAGCCGTGGCTGCAGCTGAGAACAAAGAGATGAAGAGGACAGGGCACAGAGGCAGGCGCTTCGGTACCCTGGCCCTTCTTTCTGTCGGGGCGCTTCTGGCAGCGATCCTTCTGGGCCTTGTCTTTGGCGCTTCCGGTGTCGGCGTCGGCGACGTTTGGGCGCTTGCAACAGGACAGGATATGGCGGCAAAGGCGAGAAGCATCCTCGTCTCGATCCGCATTCCTCGCGTCCTGGCAGGAGTCCTTGCAGGCGCCGCCTTCTCGGTCTCGGGTGCCCTCATCCAGGAGGTGCTCGACAATCCGCTCGCAAGCCCGAACATCATCGGCGCGAACTCGGGCGCAGGACTCGCCGTGCTCACGGTGAGCGCGCTGGCAACGGTCGGTATTGCACTGCCGCTGCCTCTTCCGGCTGCTGCCTTCTTGGGCGCCCTTGTTGCTTCGGGACTCATACTGCTTGTGTCATCGCGGACAGGCGTCTCCAGGCTCACGGTCGTGCTTGCAGGGGTCGCCGTAAATGCCGTCTTCAGTGCCGGCATGAACGCAGTCCTCATCATCGCACCCAATGCCTATATCGGCTCTTCCACCTATCTTGTGGGCGGGCTTTCCGGCATCGTGATGTCAGATCTCGGCCTGCCTGCCGTCCTCATCTGCGCAGGCATCGTGCTTGCCTCTCTTCTGGCGCCACGTCTCAATGTGCTTTCGCTCGGCAGCCAGGCGGCGCATGCGGTCGGCGTGCCGGTGGCTCTCCTTCGTGCAGCAGGCCTCACGATTGCCTCGCTTCTGGCAGGAGCCTCCGTGAGCTTCTCGGGCCTCATCGGCTTCATTGGCCTCATGGTGCCCCATGTGGCAAGACGCTTCGTCGGGCACGACCTGAGATGCGTGATTCCGGTCTCCGCGCTCTGGGGCGCTGCCTTCACGGTTGCAGCAGACCTTCTGGCGCGCACGCTCTTCGCACCCTATGAGCTGCCGGTCGGCATCCTCATGTCTGCCATCGGCGGTCCCTTCTTCATCTTCCTCCTCATGAAGGGGAAGGGGTACCGCGATGAGTGATGTGCTCACGTTCCAGGACATCTCGTTCGGCTACGGGGAGCGCAAGCTCTTCGAGGGCTTTTCCCTTGCCATTCCCGAAGGTGGTATCACGGCCGTGCTCGGCCCCAATGGCTGCGGCAAGTCGACGCTTCTTGCCCTGACGGAGGGCATGCTGAAGCCTGCCTGCGGAGCGGTGCTCCTCTCGGGCACAGATACGCTCTCCCTTTCTGCAAAGGAGCGGGCAGGGCTTCTGGCGATGCTTCCGCAGGTGCACAGGACGCCGTCCATGAAGGTAAGAGACCTCGTGGCATGCGGGCGCTATGTGCATATGGGACCTTTCGGCCAGCTAAAGAAGGCGGACTGGGACAAGGTCGACGAAGCGATCTCGCTCATGGGACTGGAAGGGCTCAGAGACAGGAATGCCAGGAAGCTTTCGGGCGGGGAGCGCCAGCGCGCGTTTCTTGCCATGACGGTCGCGCAGGGAGCGCGTACGCTCCTGCTCGACGAGCCGACGACCTATCTCGATGTCAGGGCTGCCCTGGATCTCATGCAGCTCGTGAGAAGGCTTGCGGATGAGCAGGGGACGACCATCGTCTGCGTGACCCACGATGTGGATCTGGCCCTGCGCTTTTCCGATGGCATCTGCGTGCTCGGCAGTGCCCGTCCGACCCAGCTTCTGGCAGAGGGCACTCCGGAAGAGATTGCAGGGAGCTCTGTCCTTGCCGCATCGCTCGGCATCTCGGCTGTGCGCTTCGCCCATGCGGGGGACCAGGCATACGGAATCTTTCCGGCAGACGCGGTATAAGGTCTTCTGGCCTGTCTGTCCATTCTTTCCGCCAGCATGTGCAAGGCTTTCGTCAGCTGCTGTGCAAATAGCTTGACATGAGATCTATGTGATATCACAATGCAATCAGATTCGGAGGTCGGGCTGCCAGGTAGGCAGGATCTCCGAGAGAAAGGATGCTCAGCCATGAGTGTCGAAAAGAAGGCCCATGCCGCAAGCGGCTGGCTCATGTTCTTCGTGGTACTTGCCATGTTCGTCGTATCTGTCGCACTCTTCATCTTCGATGTCACATCTCTTGCAAGAGCAGACGATCTGATGCTGCCTGAGCCTGCCTTCGGCATCCCCCTCTTGATCTTCACAATCGTCCTCTTCGCCACCGCCTGCTTCCTCTCGAATGGCTTCTTCTCGCTCCAGCCGGGGCAGGCCCGCGTCTGCGTGCTCTTCGGCAAGTATGTCGGCACGGTCACCGACGAAGGGCTCAGGTGGGCAAACCCGCTCTACGCAAAGAACCTGGGGCTCGCCGAGGCAGGGCTTGACAGCGAGAAGCCCGAGCGCGGCAAGGGAGGATTGAAGAGCGTGCGCGGTTCTGTCATCTCGACACGCCTGAGGACCTTGAACGGCGAACGTCTCAAGGTAAACGACAAGATGGGCAACCCGATCGAAATCGCCACGGTCGTGTCGTGGAGGGTCTCCGATACGGCCAAGGCTGTCTTCGATGTGGATGACTATGAGTCCTATGTCTCCATGCAGACCGAGACCGCCCTTCGCCATGTCGCGTCCGTCTATGCCTATGACCACATGGAGGATGAGGACGAGTCTGCCTCCTCGATCACGCTGCGCTCGAACATCGAAGAGGTGAGCGATGCGCTCAAGGCAGAACTTGACAGGAGGCTCGCGCCAGCCGGTGTCGCCGTCGAAGACGCACGCCTCACGCACCTTGCCTATGCACCGGAGATCGCCCAGGCCATGCTTCGCCGCCAGCAGGCTGACGCTATCCTTGCGGCGAGGAAGAAGATCGTTGAGGGCGCTGTCTCGATGGTGGAGATGGCGGTCGACAGGCTTTCCGCAGGCGGCGCCATCGAGCTCGACGATGAGCGCAAGGCAGCGATGGCACAGAACCTCATGGTCGTGCTCTGCGGCGAGTCCGATGCACAGCCGGTGCTCAATACGGGAAGCCTCTATGCATAAAGGAAAGAGGGCTTGGGCGTGAGCCGCAAGCAGTATCCGCTCCGCATCGATTCGGACATCTGGGATGCCATACAGAAGTGGGCAGCCGACGACATGAGGAGCGCAAACGGACAGGTCGAATACCTTCTGCGCGATGCCCTGAAGAGGGCAGGAAGGCTGCCGAAGAAGGGCGGCCCGAAGGACAAGGAAAAAGAGCAGTAGCAGGGAGGTGTCCTTCGGGGGCACCTCCCTGCTGCCTGTCTCACAGAGACGCCGGACGGCAATCTCATACCAGGCTATGCCGTCATCTGCTCTCATGAGGGACCATTTCCATGCGGGGATGGCGCGGATGTGTCCCGCATCGCTTGGAATCTCTGCTTCCTCCCTGAGCGTGATGATGAGACCGTTTTCGAGATGGGCAAGATTCATGGCACGTTCGAGCGAAGAGATCTCGTGCTTGCGGGTCTTGGGACGTGTCATGTCCGCCGTGACCTGTATGGGAAGATAGGGCGCTGCAGCGAGCGAGTTGCCCACCAGGAAATCGATCTTCTCCGTCGTAGGTGCTGTATAGGAAGTGACCACGTCCGGTCTTGTGACCCTGCTGCGCCGCATCAGCTCGACATAGACAGCGGTTTCGAGCCTCTTCCCGATATCTTGCTGGCTGGCATGCGATACGGCATATGCCATGTTCTGATCGCAGCGTAGACCTTAGGGATAGCCGTGGTCTTCTCTGCAAGCGCGACAGAGTATTCCTTGAGCATGCTGATAAGGTATGACTGCTCGAGCAGAGGCACTCCTTCATTGACGGTATCCCGGGAAGTGCGATAGCCGACACGGCGAAGCATCTCGAGGAGCCGGTTGACCGAGAAATCGCAGGCGGTATCCCTCAGGGCAAAGAGCGCCATCTGGGTCGCTATTGTCACGTCGAGCCTGCTGATGCGTTCTACGACGTCGCGCGCCATCACATCGCGCACGTAGGACTGGAGCATCATGGCGCGTGCAGGAGCATCGAGTGCCTGCACGCCCGGAAAGCCTCTCTGGATGAGATAGCGGCCGTAAGCAGACTCAAGAGATGTCTTCATCTGAGGAGAGACTGAACCCGCATCCTTGAGCTGCCTGCCTTTGGGGAGTTCAATGCTGAGGAACCTGCAGCACTCGGTAAAAGACAGCCCCAACTCTATTTCTGTCAGCAATAAAACCTAGAATTAAAATTGGCTTGATAGTATATGCGTGCAATGCTGAAGGTGGATACTTATGTCTGACAGTTCTGCTCGTGAAGAGACTGCTATGTCAGCGATCTCGGCCGATTCATCAATGAGGCAAGACATCTTCAGCAACATTGATGAATTGATAACAGCCACCAAGGAGAAGAGCTCTGCGAGTGAAGCGGACCGCAGGAAGTTTGAGCATGCGTGGTTGGAAATCGCAAACAAAGAGGGGCTTTCTGAGGAAGTGATCCTGAGGCTCTTTCGCGGCTTCACGATTGATGCATCGAGGCCATTCTATCTGTATGCACAGAAAACAAATGCGGAAGAAACATATCAAAATCTCTTAACCAGCAAGCTGTTCATGGAAAATGAAGCTGGCAGCTCGTTCAAACTCATTCTTGACCTTTTGGGACTGGAGATCTCTAAGCCTACCGGGTCTTCCTCCCTTGCATCGCTTTGTCGCAGCCTTCCAAGTGTTGCTTATAACAAAGATGGCAATCTCTATGGGTTTGCAGGTCAAAGCATACACAAATATCTTGTCAAGCGTTTGGCAAACCAAGTCTGTCCTGGCCTGGAACTTGATTTGAAGCTATCCCCTGAAGAGGTGGCGAGATTAGCATCAATTCTGAATGGCCCTCTGAAATCATTGGGGATGAAGTCCAATATACGCAGCAGCGAGAGAGATGCAGTTATCAGTCTAATGAAATGGGTGCAGAACCTGTGCTCTGGCTCAGAAGCTGCTTCAGCTGGGTGCGGGGAAGCAACGCCGCAAGCCTCGGAGAGTTTGACAGGGGTGCAGCGCCAGGCTGATGGCCAAGAATCTGCTACCAGAACAATGCAGATGGTGCCACTGCAGGATGGCAATCTTTATGAAGGCCATAATAGCGAAGACGGCTCTATGGCTTTGCTTGATGCGCAATCATTGGATTCTGTGATCAGCTTCTTGCATAGCTATGGCGAAGAACATGAGAGACTAAAGAATGAGGCTTCAATGCTGCGCCAGCAGCTAGAAGCCGAAAAGAATACCTATGAGCATAACGAGGCTGACGTTATGTCTCTTCGAGTGCAGCTTGCGGAGGCAAAAGAACGGGTAGCGGAGCTTGAAGCTGCTGTTTCAGCATTAGCGACCGAGAAGGATGAGCTCGGCCGCCAGATAGTGGGCTTGAAGGAAGACAGCGCTTCTGCCCGAGAGATGCTTTCCTTGATGAATCGTGACCATGAACGGCAGTCCAATGAACAGCTGAAGAGGCTATCGAGCGAACTTCGGATAGAGTATCAGGACTTCAAGGATGCCGAGGATTTGCCGATGGATGTAGATTTGGGTGAAAACATGCGCCTGCAGATTCAATCAATTTTCAAAATCCTGCGCAAACATGGACTGGAGTTCTAGAGGACATCTCATGAGCATCAAATATCACTATGGAATCGACTTCGGTACTACCAATAGTTCAGTTTCTTTCATCCCAATTGCTGATGGCGAAGGCCTCCCGCATCCATTGCATTTCGGAGATGAAGAAGGACGGCCAATTCCATCCACTGTTGCTATTGATCGTGAGACAGGCATGGTATATACAGGCCGTGACGCGTGGAACAAGCGAGGAGAACTCAGCGATACCTGCGAGTGCATCCAATCAGTCAAGTCGCTGCTGGATACAGATGGCTGGGCCAAAGATATAGCTGGGAAGCATTGGACCGCAGAAGATGTCGCAACTGAGGTCTTCAAGAACCTCAAGGATGCCACTAACCGAGAAAATGAACAATATCCGATGGATTCGGCTACAGTGGCTGTTCCAATTGGGTTCAGCGCAAAGAAACGTGCAACGCTGAGACGCGCGGCCGAACGCGCCGGGATTGCAATCGAGGCATTTGTCAGTGAGCCCACTGCTGCGTTCTATGCAAATTATGAGGCGCTTCGCAGCTCGCAGCATGTCGTGGTATTTGATTGGGGCGGAGGCACATTGGATGTTTCCGTTCTGAAGATTAGCGGCGGAAGGATCTATGAGCTATCTACAGCAGGTATGCCTGTTGCTGGTGACAATATAGATAAAGCCGTTGCGCGCAAGATTCATAAAATAGTGGCCGATGCGAAGGGCGTGGCCATCTCTTTTGATGATATGCCAGCACAATCCAAGGACAGGATGCTTGTGCGTGCAGAACGCGCAAAACGCGATCTGAGCGATGAAGACGACACGGTTGTTTCACTCAATAAATATGGTGAATTGGGGGCTTTCCGGCAGCGTCTGACCTACGAAGAGTTTTCTACCATCGTTGATTCGATTGTCAATGAAGCAATCGACTGCCTTGATAAGGCTATTGCAGATTCTGGCGAGCCGGAGGCGAATATCGATACAATCCTTATGGTCGGAGGCTCCAGCAACATAGGACCGCTTCTTGAGCGGTTGGATGAACGCTTCGGTGACAAGCTTTGTTTTCCTGATGAAACAGTTTGGAGCATCAGCAATGGTGCTGCAGAACTCTCTTATATACCTGGCAAGCATCTCTGCGCACAGAATGTCGGACTACGCTTGGCTGATGATTCGTATTTCTCGCTGATCTCGGAAGGCGACCCTGTCATTGGCTGGAAAAAGGAGCTGACATTCGGTCTGGTCGATACGTCGCAAGAGATTCGTGTCGTCTTTGCTGGAAGCAAAGATATAGAGGAGTCAGAGAGCCACATTAATTCGATCAAGGTTCCAGGCTACGCCTTTTTGGAAGAGCGCTTGCGGTTCATCGCTGAGATTGACAAGAATATGATATTCCGCGTGACTATGAAGAGCTCGATGCGACCTGATCGCGACGCGGTAGTCTGGGAATACGACAAGCTTAAGCTCTCATACGAGCTTGGTACCAGTGGGCGATAATATGGCTCAGGCTGACAAGAGCACACTGGAATTTAAGAGCAATATCTATCCGGTCACAGAATCGAGCATTCGCAGCGACAGAAAGTTTCTCGATGCGATAAGCGATCCTTTCGCACTTAGAAAGATGCATTCTGAATGCATCTCGCTCAACAAGCTGCAACGCAAACAATTTGAGAAGGGCGTGCATTGCAGCTATGCGGATGAAGGCGATTATCCGTGGGGTACCGTGCTTGCTGACGATGGACCACGTGTTGTCTGCAGGTGCGAGAAGCGTGATTGCCCGTTTTTCTATACAGAATGCCGACCTGATATCAAAAGAGAGGTGGATGCGGAATCATCCATAATCCCTGATGCCGCTGCCGATGAGTCTGAGCAGGAAACCCGCAAAGAAGAGTCGCAGTCGCATGAATCCACAAGCAAGGATTCTGCTGTTGTTGCGGTCGATCTGCCGGATGCACAGCCGGGACTCCAGACTCCAGATGAAATAAGCTCTGAAGAGGACGTCACTTCAATTTCTCTTGTCAGCGATGAGTCCTATCCAGAAGGATGGGCAAAGAAATATGATCCACAGCAAACGGCGGTTGTTGAGGGGAAATGCAACGCTCGCATCTATGTGAACGCGGGACCAGGAACAGGAAAGACATTTACCCTCATCGAGCGTCTCAAATATCTTATGGAAACGGAGCATGTCAATCCTGAAGAGATTCTAGTGCTGAGCTTCACGAATGCTGCTGTCAACGTTATCCAAGAGCGACTCAGGGTTGCAGCAAATGCCGGAGAGCTGCATAGCAGCTGGCAACTTATTGATGTGACGACCTTTGATAAGTTCTGCACAAGAGTATTGATGTGGGTTCAGGAGGAAAAGCCAGAACTTAATAGGGGCAACAAGAAGCTTGGGGCTCTGAACTATGATGAGAGGATCATTCGGGCAGCCAACATCATAAAGAGATTTCCCGATATCATCGGCGCATGCAGCCATCTGCTGATTGACGAAACTCAAGATCTCAATTCATGCCGCGCAAAGCTCGCGCTGACAATAATCGATGAACTGCCGCCTGAATGTGGCATTACCTTGATGGGAGACCGCTGCCAATCGCTGTATGATTATCAAACCCATGGTTGCGAGTTAACATCGGAGGATTTCTTCGACGCCATTAAACGCAGGGGAGATTTCGAGTTCAGGACTCTCAATAAGAGTTATCGCGTGAAAGCAAAGCTGCCGTTCGATCTTGAGACACTGCGTTCAAAGATTCTGGATCGCGATGCTGAAGGGGCACGTACGGTCATTAAATCCATTACTGATGTACTCGACAAACCCGAAACGACATTGCGGCAGCAAAACATTAAGGAGCATCATGCCTCCAGTCTGGGCATCTTGGTGAGGACAAATGCTGAGGCACTTGAAGTCGACGATACGCTCAACAAAATGGACGTCAAAGCCCATCTTGAGCGTTTCGAGAAGCAGAGGTTTGCTTCAAGACTTTTTGCCGACATCTTTACTGACTATCCAAATGAGACCATCACTGAAGACCGATTCCTCAAACTGGCTACATCGACTGGTCTGGTAGTTGAGGACCAGGCTGAGGGCATTTGGTCTGAATTGAATGGGAGCCACCTTGTGCATCGAGAAGGCACCCGAATGGAAATTGCTGATATTCTGGATGTTCTTGCTGGCGAGGAAGGCGTGCTGCCTCCGCTGTTGTGCGCGCATCCCGAGGACAGCGAGAATATCTATATATCGACAGTTCATGGGGCGAAAGGTCGAGAGTTCGACTGTGTCTGGCTCATAGCCGAAGATATGAATAGCTGGGCAACATCCGAACCACCTGATCTCGATGAAGAAAAAGTTGCCTATGTAGCGCTGAGCAGGGCGCGATACCAAGTGGCTCTGCAATCCTGTGATTTGGGCAAAGCATCTTCAGGACGCGATAAAGTTATTGACAGATGCTACAAATGGTCGAGGGGAAGAGTAGGCAGGGCGATGAAGAGGCTTACGCACCTTGAATTCGTCAGCTCGAAAGACATCGATTTTTCGAGCTGCTGTTCCGAACTAGAGATGCAGCAGCTACTTTCGAATGGCAGTTTGAATGGGCAAGAAGTGTGTCTTGTCAATCCTGATAAAGATTGCCGCTATCAGATTGTCTTGCAGGACAGCCCGGACATCGTGCTAGGACGGACTACACGATCATTTGGCGATGCATATTACGCTTGCTGTCCACCCAACCGGCGCGGTAAGCCATTGCCGGATGCATTCGATCACCTGCACATTGTTGAGACAATCTCTTGTGTTGGCAAGAAAGGCTTGGCTCCAGCATCTGCAAAAGTATTTGGGAAACGTGCAATCTGGTATGGTTTTGTTATCAGTGGATTTGCGTGCGTCAATGATCAATTCGAACACTAAGGTGGGATATCCGTGGGCAAATACAGTGAGTTCTACCAAGCGCGGAAAGAGATCATTGAAATCTTGGAGCGTGACCTCATTGGCCCAGTAGATGAACATGAGGCCATACAGGATCTGCCGACGACTTATTACATTGCAGGGAAGCTCTATCCACAGAGGACCAATGACTTCGCAACTTGCGAGGAAGAGCCAGTAGATGTTGACAAGATACTGGATGAATACGATTCGGCTGTGTCGATGGAGAATCAGTACGAGCCAGCATCCATGGGCATAACGTTCGCAGTCCAAGGGGATGGCGGCTTCACGATCCAAATTGGATATGCCACTTATTTCTATGCTGCTGATGATGCAAAGAATGCATCAGCCAATACGGACCTTTCTGATGAGAAGAGGCCTGGCGGAGCATGGAAGCGTATTCCACATACATATACTGCCACTTGGAATCCTGACAGTGGTCGCTTCTTCAAGAAAGTATTCGGATCAGTTCAGCTTCATGTGCTGGTAAGGAAACATCTTCCTGGTGACATCCGAATCATAACGGCAACTCTTGCCAATCTGGAGAGGCCTGACAGGCATACGTCTAGAAATAGAGCTTTTCAGGTTGCCGCAGCAACGCTCTTCCAAGTTTCACTGAAGATTATCTCAGACGGTCCAGATGGTGGCGCCTTTGTCTCGACGGATTTGCATAAGCACATATCGAAGAATCAGGATCTGCAGGAGATGCAGCTGCTCTACCGCAGCAATGTCTGCTATGGACAAGGACATGGATGCGCAGCCGTGTGGGATGTCGAGCATGCGGAACCCAAATGGGTAGCAACTTCATATTTGCCAGCATATTCCGTTCATCAGATGAAGCCGAGGCAGCTTGCGGATTCTTCCGTTCTCAGCATGCAGTATCTGGCGACCGGAAAGAAGATGCTCATCATTCATGGTCTTCGTGCACTGTGCAATGAATATGAGCAATGGATTCACACACAGCACAACGAAATGGCAAGCAAAGTCATGCAGAGCCTGCAGATGGTTGCAGAAAGGAATCTGAAACAATGCGCCAATGCATTGGACCGTATGAAGCACGGCATAGATCTTTTGATGTCGGATCAGGATGCATTCCATGCGTTCCAGCTTGCAAATGAAGCAATGTTTCTGCAGCGAGAGAAGTCTGTTGAGCATGCAGGCGGAAAGGCTGGCTCTTCGAAGTGGTACCCCTTCCAGCTTGCCTTCCTGCTGCAGGAGGTCTCGTCGTTTGTTGAGCCCAACGGCGCAGAGCGAAATCTTACCGACCTTCTCTGGTTTCCGACAGGCGGCGGGAAGACCGAGGCATATCTTGGCATCGCTGCATTCTGCATCTTCTATCGCCGCCTAAGAAATCCGGATGACGACGGTGTAACGGTCATCATGAGGTACACGTTGCGCATGCTGACATTGCAGCAATTTGAGCGGGCATCGTTCCTGATAGCTTCCTGCGAGCATATCAGGAAGGAGCATGGTCTCGGTGGTACTGAGATTTCGATTGGTTTGTGGGTCGGTGGTGGCCTGACGCCAAATAGGCTCGAGGAAGCAGAAAGCGCTCTGCAGCACAGGGGCGAAAAAAACAGGGGCGATCCGGTCCAAGTCCAATACTGCCCATGGTGTGGGACGGAGCTTGATGAAACCTGCTATAGGGTCGAAAAGGACCTGTCGAGGATGACCATCAGATGCCCTAATGGGAACTGCGAATTCCATGAGGGAGATGGACTGCCCATCTATGTGGTGGATGATGACATCTACAGCAAGCTGCCGACATTCATTGTCTCTACAATCGATAAGTTTGCTCAGCTTCCCAAGAAGCTCGAATCTTCCCGGCTCTTTGGCTGTGGGGTGGATAAGCGTCCACCAGATCTGATCATCCAAGATGAGCTTCATCTGATTACGGGCCCGCTTGGTACCATGTCAGGACTCTATGAATCCTCAATGGCATTGCTGTGTGAGAACGCGGGCAGGCGTCCCAAGATTGTTGCCTCAACCGCTACGGTCAGAAATGCTGCGAATCAGATTAAGTCTCTCTATGCAGAAGGATTCAACCAGTTCCCGCCTCAAGGCATCTCGATGGGTGACTCCTTCTTCGCGGTTGATGCGAAACCGGAAGATCGTCCAAGCCGCATGTATGTTGGGGTGATGGGCTCTGGTGTCACGCAGACGACAACAATCATAAGACTCTATGCCTGTCTCTATTTCGCAGGAAGATGGCTGGAGGCAGCCGGTTATTCGCCTGAGGTGATAGATGCATATTGGACCTTGGTGGGATACTTCAACTCTCTCCGAGAGCTTGGTGGGACATTGACCATGATTCGGGATGACATCCAAGGCCGTTTCCGATTCTTGGCAGGAAAGAAGTTTGCGCAGAAGTATCGTGGGGTGAATCCCGAAAGGATTGAGGAATACGGGGTGATGGAGCTGACTAGTCGCAAGAAGAGTTCAGAAATCAGCAGCTCCATCAAGCAGCTCGAACGGGCATATAAACCGAACAATTCTGGTGATGTATTCGATTTTGTCCTTGCAACGAACATGATATCCGTTGGTGTTGATGTGTCGCGACTCGGCATGATGGTGGTCGATGGCCAACCGAAGTCGAATTCGGAATATATCCAAGCAACGAGCCGAGTAGGACGTAGCAATCCCGGACTTGTTGTAGTGGCTGAGAATGCTGCAAAATCTCGTGACCGCTCTCACTTCGAGCAATTCTACAGATTTCACTCCGCACTCTACCGCAATGTTGATGCTTCGAGCTTGACGCCGTTTTCTGAGCGTGCAAGGGACCGTGCCTTGCAGGCAGTATTTGTCACGCTCTGCAGGAATTCCATTCAAGAGCTTGCGGAAAATGATGAGGCGCGAAACTTTAGGAAAGACCTTCCTGGTGTCGGCGACATAATTGATCAGATTGTTGCTTATACCGGACGGATTGACCCTGAAGAGGCTGCGGATGTTCGAGCCGAGCTGGATGAGATTGCAGATGTCTGGCAGCAAGAAGCTGAATCTAACAAGTCTTTGTGCTATGAGGACCGCAGGAAACCGATGAGATCGCTGCTCAAAGAAGATACGGATACTAGCAGATTCAGAACAATGAACAGCATGCGTAATGTTGAGGCGTCTTCAAACGTCTTCATTTCGAGGTGACTACGTTGAGGCTTGGGGGAAGAAAATCTTTGAATGGCGACGCTAATAAGATAATCGGACAGCTTCGCCGGACTCACCTCTTGACTAACTATGGCCCAGGGGCAATTGTCGATATGCCGGACTATTCCGTCATCATGGGAAGCTGCGATTATTGGCAAGATGCTGAAACGGTTACGGATAGCCGCTTAGCCAGTTATCTGCGTGTGAGGAAATTCAGGCAACCGCATGCTGACGGGAACGACGGGCAGGACAAGCACTGCTCGGTCCAGGCATTCAGGTTTCCAGAGTGGTGCTATTGCCCAAAGTGCGGGCGCTTGGGACCTTATTGGCAAATCAGCGGGGACAAGGCCCAACGCAAATGCGCGAAATGCAATGCAGATCTCGTCCCATCGCGTTTTGTTGCCGGATGCACGAATGGCCATATACAGGATTTCCCTTATATACGTTGGGTGCACAGAGGCGAATCTTGTGATAGCCACGAATTGAAGGTACGCTTCAAGCAGGAAACTGGTAGTCTTGCGGGAATTGAGATTGAATGCACGACCTGCGGAGCCAAGAGAACGATGGCAGGTTGCATGACCAAGGGGACCTTGGCTACTTCCGCTCATTGTCGATGCCAAGGCATGAAGCCTTGGCTGAAGAAGCCTGACTATATCAAAGAGAGCTGCGATGCTCCTTTGGTCACGCTGCAGAGAGGGGCTTCGAATACCTATTTCCCCGAAACCGTCAGTGCTCTGACTCTACCATTCAGGATGGATTCTTATGTCGAGAAAAACTATGAAGTGCTTGAGAAACTTGTCAATGCTGGGAAGGACGATGCCATCCAGACAATCTTGAAAGGCAGCGATACGAATCTCACGGTAGAGGAGGTAGTAGATCAGATTCAAGGTGTGCAGAGCGCCTTGGATGAGGGCGGCAATGTCGAGGAAAATCTCTATTTGACGGAATACCGAGCTCTCAAGGGGCCAGAACAGTCAGAAGCACAATTTGATACAGAGCATGAGCCTATTCCTGAAGGCTATGAGGGACTTATCAGCAAAGTCACTTTGGTGAATCGGCTCAGGGAAGTCATGGCCCTCAGAGGATTCCGGCGCGTTGTTGGCCAGCCGAAAATAGTGAATGGGAACGGCAACGAAGTAGAAGTGAGACTTGTTCCGCCTGGCACGGAGGAGACCCCGAGTTGGCTGCCTGCCATGGAAATGTTGGGCGAGGGCATCTTTATCGAGCTGGATGGGGAAAAGCTCAGGGAGTGGGAGAGCAAAGTTGGTGCCAGATACGATAGTATGGACATGCGGAGACGCACGAGCAGCGTGTCATGCCTCAACTTCTCTCCAGCCTTCGTGCTGCTGCATACTTTTGCGCATCTCCTGATACGACAGCTTGCTCTCGACTGTGGGTATTCTGGATCCGCATTGAAGGAACGAATCTACAGCACCTATCCCGATACCGTCAGAGAGAACCATATGGCTGGCATTCTCGTCTATACCTCCTCATCTGATTCGGATGGAAGCTTGGGGGGGCTTGTTCGGCAAGGGAAAAAGGACCGCTTGGGGATTACTCTGGACAGCATGCTCGAGAATGCGACATGGTGCTCTTCTGATCCAATCTGCATCGATTCCGAGGGACAAGGACTTGACTCTCTGAATTATGCTGCGTGCCATGCTTGCACGTTGCTGCCGGAAACAAGCTGTACGATGCGCAACTGCTTCTTAGACAGAGCTGCCCTGGTCGGCACTCTAGATAGGCCTGAAATAGGCTTCTTCGCAGAACGCATCTCCATGGATAACGAAAGCTGAATGCGGCTCTGCCGTCTGAACTGCTCCCGGTATCCCCCTACTTTATCTAGAGAGGCTATATGTCAAATGATGCTGGCCTGAGCGCTTTTACAGAAGAGCTGAACGCCGAGATTTCGGAAAAGTCATCTTCGGAGAACATCGCATTGGAAGAGGCGCTCTTTGATACATATGCTGATTACCTTATCGATGCAGGGGAGTTTGAAGAGGCGCAGTATGCTCATTATGCTCCCGTGACAGGAGGAGTCAGGATTGATGGCTTTGGTGGAGACCCCAAAGACGATGCCAAATTCAATGGAACCGGCTTTGGTCGCCTGCGGCTCATCATCATTGACTTTGTGGATGAGCCATCTGCCAAAGCGCTTACGAATACTGAGATCAATGCAATCTTTAAACGTGCCACAAACTTCGTCGCCAGAACCCAGAAGACTGGTTTCCGCAAGGCGATGCAGAAGAAGGAGCCAGGATATGAGCTTGCTGATCTGATTAAGAGCCGCTGGAAAATTATCTCTGATATCAAGATCTACCTATTCAGCAACAGAGCCATAAGCAGTTTGGCCACGGGCAAAGAGAGCGTCGAGATTGAGGGCAAGTCAACCTCTTTCGATGTGTGGGATACGTCACGGCTGTACAAGTTGGTGAGCTCTGGCAGAGAGAGGGAAGACCTTGTCGTCGATTTCGACGAGTTGCCTAGCGGTCCGCTTACTGCCCTCAAGGCGAGCGATGATAGCGCGGGACGTGCAGTTTATCTTGCGGCATTGCCTGGCAAAGATCTGGCCGCCATCTACGATTGGTGGGGCACGAGGCTCCTTGAACAGAATGTGCGTGTTTTCCTGCAGGCTCGTAGCAATGTCAACAAAGGCATCAAGAAGACGCTGGAAGAGGAGCCATCTCTCTTCTTCTCATACAACAATGGCCTCACAGCGACTGCCGAACGCGCTGATGTAATGGAAGATGGACCTTACTGCAAGATTGCGAGATTGTACAATTTCCAGATTGTGAATGGTGGCCAGACGACTGCCTCCATCTACGCCGCATCAAAGAGCGGCATAGACATCAGCGATGTATTGGTACAGCTGAAGCTCAATGTGGTATCTGCCGAACGCGCCAAGAGCTTGGTTCCCAAGATTTCAAAATATGCCAAATGGCTGAGTACCTCCGGCATAGTTAGGCTCCCTGAACTGCAAACGGCTTAGGCAAGCTCGCAGGAAGCTTCGGCTGGACCGTGGCCGTGGCTGCGATGCCGGAGAGCGGGACATGCAT
>NZ_JAZGJP010000039.1:0-1351 GCF_036408795.1 Olsenella kribbiana | reverse complement strand
CGCTTCCAGGGGCATTCGGCAGCGGAAGGGATCTCCCTGCAGGTCCGGGAGGCTCAGGCCTTGCGGACATGGGATGCCGTGCCGCTTGACGGGGTTCGGGACATATGAGACCTTGATTGACCTGAGAGGGGTCCAAAAGTATCCGGACCCTCGCCTATGATGATTGTCGCCAAACAGACCATACATAGAGCGGAGGGTCCGGATGGATTCCATGATACTGCAGCAGGTCGAGAAGATGGGCATCTCGGAGAAGCGCTGGCTCCTCGAGAGGCTGAAGGCGCTCATAGCCGAGGAGATGGCAGGCTCTGCCCTCAGGGGCACGCCGGACAGGTGTCCGAGATGCGGATCGGCGGACTTCTGCCGCAAGGGCCATGACGCCCATGGCTTCCAGAGATGGAGGTGCAGGTCATGCGGCAGGACCTTCTCTGCCAAGACGGGATCGGTGCTCGCGATGTCCAAGCTCGATGCGGCCACCTGGGCTGCATATGCGGAAGGCACGCTTGCGGGCATGTCCCTTAGGGAGCTCGCGGACAGCTGCAGCGTCTGCCTCAGGACGTCGTGGTTCATGAGGATGAGGCTCTTCGAGGTGATGGGGTCCGCCCTTGCGCCCTTCAGGAAGGGACCCTCCGTCTCATGCCAGGCGGACGGCCTCTATCTCGACGAGTCGCTGGCGGGCAACAGGGGAAGGTCGGACATCCAGATGCCCAGGAAGGCGCACGCGCATGGCCATGCCGTGCATTCCCGCGGGATATCCAGCCTCAAGGTCTGCGTCGAGTGCTGCGTGAACGACCTGGGAGACGAATATGCCGCCGTCTGCGGCAGGGGGCGTCCGACCGACGACGAGCTGAAGGATGCCCTCTCCGGCATCGTCGACAGCTCATGGGTCGCCACCGACGACCATGCAGGATATGCGCGCGTGCTGCCCGCGCTCGGCGTGGAGGAGCATGCGGCGACCGTCGCCAGGGAGGCAAGGAACGGAGAGCTCGGCCTCGTCAATGCCATGCACCAGAGGCTGCGCGAGTTCCTGCTCCCCTTCCATGGGGTCTCGACCAAGCGGCTGGGCCACTACCTTGCATGCTTCCTCTGGACGGAGCAGGCGAAGCATTCCGAGAGGGAGAGGAAGGACACCCTCTCCGGCCAGCTTGCGGGAGGGAGGTACGTCCATACAAGGCGCGAGCTGATAGACATGGAGCAGCCCTTCTGGAGCTACTGGAAGGACCGGGCCGCCACGTCAATCAAGGTCTCATATGTCCCGAACCCCGTCAAGCGGCACGGCATCCCATGTCCGCAAGGCCTGAGCCTCCCGGACCTGCAGGGAGATCCCTTCCGCTGCCGAATGCCCCTGGAAGCG
>NZ_JAZGJP010000038.1:0-1517 GCF_036408795.1 Olsenella kribbiana | reverse complement strand
GCTCAATTACAGACTTCATACGAACGGTTCCGGAAGTCAGCTGTACATGTGCGGATGGATGGCGGAACCTGTGCGGTGGTGGCCGGAGAGGCCGGCCAGACGACGTGCAGGAAGAAGCTGACATCGCATGTCCGGAAGATCCAGGAAGAAAGGGAGGAAGCCCCAGTCCAGGGCATATCTGAGGCTGACGAAGCCGGAGAGGAGGCTTGTCGAGGAAGGCCTCGACCGCGGCGACAGCTGCAGGAAGATCGCGGAGCTGCTGGGAAGGTCGCCCTCGACCGTGCACGACGAGGTCGAGAGGCACCGCTACGTCTCGTCGCCGAAGGCGCAGGCAGGGGAGCATGCGCCCGAAGAGGGGCTCGGGGATGCATGCCCCAGGCTCGGCGCATGGCCCAGATGCTGCAACGGATGCAGCCACAGGAAGGGCTACGGATGCAGCAGGAAGCCGCGCGTGTTCTACGATGCCCGCCTCGCGCAGAAGGAGGCCGATGCCGTCCTCTCGGAGGCCAGGAGGGGCGTCGACGAGACCGAGGACGGCTTCCTCGAGAAGGTGGCGGTGATAGAGGACTGCCTCGCACGAGGGCTCTCGCCCGAGCAGATCGCGCATGCGCATCCCGAGCTCGGCAGGTGCGCCTCCACGATCTACGAATGGATAGACCGGGGCTATGCCGGGCTCTCCAACATGGAGCTCAGGAGCAAGGTGTCGTACAAGCCCAGGAAGCACAGCGGAGGCGGAGGCAGGCATGCCTCCCGCCATTCCCCCGACAGGTCGCACAGCGCCTTCTGCGCCCTTCCCGAGGGCATCCGGAAGGGCGCCTGGGAGATGGACACGGTGGAAGGCAGGAAGGGGCTCGACAGGCAGTGCCTGCTCACCCTGTACCACCGCCCCACGAGCTTCCAGCTTGCGCTGCTGCTCGCCGAGAAGACGCCTGCATGCGTAGAGGCAGGGCTCGGGCTCGTCAGCCGCGCGCTCGGCGGAGCCGAAGGCATGCGCAGGGTGTTCGGCACCGTGCTCACGGACAACGGCGAGGAGTTCTCCGACGAGGCCGCGCTGGCGGCCATCTTCGGAGAGCGGCCGGGAGAGACGAGGCTCTACTACTGCGACACGATGAGCGCCTGGCAGAAGGGCGGATGCGAGAGGAACCACTCCGAGATCAGGAAGATCCTCCCCAAGGGGAAGGGCATCATTTTCGACAGGCTCGACGAGGAGGACTGCTCCCTGCTCATGGGAGAGGTCAATTCCGAGATCCGGGGCAAGGACGGCTGGTCATGCCCGTCGCTCAGGCTTCTGGAGGCCTTCGGGCCCGATGCGAGGGCGCTCCTCGATGCATTCCATATCGAGCTCATAGGCCCCGACAGGATCGTCCTCGAGCCTGCATGCCTGGCTGACCTGCACAGGAAGGAGGGGAAGCCGGCACTGAGGTAGCCCTCCGGAGAACAGCAGATACCGCCATCTGCAGCCGTTCGGATGAGTGCCGGAAGCACCCCGGAGGGCCCTTGAATCATGCGCCTGCAGG
>NZ_JAZGJP010000037.1:0-1671 GCF_036408795.1 Olsenella kribbiana | reverse complement strand
TGCGGCGACTGCCAGCCCCAGCTCCCGGGTCGCCCGGTGAAGGCGAGGAAGAAGGGCGTGAAGGGAGCGAAGAGCGTTGCTGCCTAGGCTAGCCCCTTGTCACACAAACTACCGAAGCCTCCTTTTTTCACCTGCTGAAGGTTATCAATCTTCTTATTGAGTATCTCGGCATTCTTTCTTCTGCCAATGCCCTGGCGGGCAGATCCACCCCCCTTTCGGCTGGTTCGGGGGCACAGGCATGCCCTGACGGGCAGATCCACCGCCCTTTCGGCTGGTTCGGGGTCGCAGGCATGCCCTGGCGGGCAGATCAGCGCCTTTTCGGCAGGTTCGGGGGCGCAGGCATGCCCTGACAGACGGCTGCATTGCCCATATGCGTTTTGCGCGCGAGGACCCTGTTGCTCCTGTCAAAAGCGTGGCGAAATGAAGTGGCCCAAAAGAGGGCAGCAGAATACCGAAATCCCAGCTTGAAATAGCTCAGCTATTTGTCACTGTGCGGTTCTGCCTGCTGTGATTAGCCATGCACTGCTGGGGAAGACTCATCCGCTAGAATTGCTTGGACGAAAGGAGACGCAATGGTACTCGACAGATACGCGCGATTTGCTGACAGCGCCGACGTGCTCTCTTGCCCCCTTTGCCACAGCGCCCTGAAGCTGCAGGAAGGGAGCCTCGTATGTCCGAAGAGGCACTGCTTCGATATCGCAAAGCAGGGGTACGTAAACCTTCTAGGGCCCTCCAGGCAGTCAGCCCACTACAGCAAAGAATCCTTTGAGAGCCGCATGGCAATCCTGGAGGCAGGGTATTACGACCACGTGAAAGAAGCCGTCCTCACCGCGGTAGGAAGGGCCCTTTCCCCAAGCGAGGGTCCTGCAGCTGTGAACGCGACGCCATTCCGCGTGCTCGACGCGGGATGCGGAGAAGGCTTCTATGCACGTGCAATCCGAGAAAACCTCTGTGTCGACGTGGTGGCGTTTGACCTCTCAAAAGACGCCATGCTGATGGCGGCCCGCCACGATTCCAGAAAGGCGGTCAAATGGCTGGTTGGCGACCTGACGAACATCCCCGTGCTGAAAGGCTCCATCAACTGCGTGGTGGACGTATTCGCTCCCTCGAACTACGACGAATTCAAGCGCGTTCTCACCCCAACCAGAAACGCCTCCGCGCCAGGAGTGCTGGTCAAAGTGGTTCCAGGCAGCAATCATCTTACGGAGCTGCGCCACCTTGCTGAAGGATCTTTGCGCAGCAAGGAATACTCAAACCAGCTGGTGACCGATTGCTTTGAGAAGCACTTCAAGATGACCGACCGCATCAAGGTGACGCGCACCTTCGAGATGTCCGAAAGGGACGTCCGCGTGTTCGCCGAGATGACGCCGCTGCTGTTCGGCATCGACGCGGAGTCCCTAAATCTATCGCGTGTGAAAAGCATCACCATCGAGGCTGAATTGCTGGTGGGCACCCCTCGCTCCCAAGGCCCTTCATGAGCTCAGCCAGCTCATCATCCTCTTAATTGCAGGGCTGAAGGACAGCCCTTGTCAACCGCCCCAGAAGAAATCTGGCTCTTCGGTGGTTTCTGTGGGAGAGATTCCGGCATAGGCCCAGCTCAGCGGGCGAAAACAACGATCTGGAACTGAAACGGCCCCGGGAGGGGCCGTTTCCGCGTCATCCGCCTATGAT
>NZ_JAZGJP010000036.1:0-3379 GCF_036408795.1 Olsenella kribbiana | reverse complement strand
CCTGCATGACCCTTCGCCATCTCGTCCCCCGATCCTCCGGATGCATCAGCCGTTCATCCATATGATGCAGCGGAGCGGCGACAGGAATTCCTGCGGTTATGCCGGAGGTCCTCAGCCATTAAGATCTATTGGCAGCGCTGCGGCCCCAGGAGCAAGGGGATTCTAAGCCATTCGGCCTGCTCTCATTCAAGACACCAGCCTTGTTCCACCCGAGCCGGCGCTGCCGAGCCCCGTTCCATCAGAGCCCCTGGAACTGCTGTGCGATTGCATGCGGCACAAGGGCATCCCCTGCCGCATGCAGCATTCACCGATATGCGGAAGATTCGGCATATCAAGCCTCTGACCTGCAGATTCAACCTGGAGTTGAGGCGCAGTTGAGCACATCTCCACCCATCTCAACTCTTCCGTCATTGTTTCGCCTCCCCAGGCGGGCAGAATGGAAAGCGTAAAGGACGTCGCCCGAAAGACCATTCATCCGGCCTGATAATGAAATCTCAGGCCTTCATGCAGGGAGAGAGCAATGGACGCAAAAGAGAGCATGGGAAGGCGCATCGCAAGGCTGCGCATCGAGCAGGGCATGACACAGGAGAAGCTTGCACGCGAGATGGGCGTAAGCGCCCAGGCTGTGAGCAAATGGGAACATGACCAGAACTATCCCGATATCAGCCTGCTTGTGCCTCTGGCAACATTCCTCGGCACGACGACAGATGAGCTCCTTGGTGCCAGCACCACCCCTTCCAAGACAGCTCCTGCCAAGCCGGCAGAGGAAGAGAAGGAGGAAGCCCAGACAGAGTCTGCTCCAGAAGAGGCATCATCCGTAGAGGATCCCCAGCATGTGGAGGTCCAGGCTGTCCCGAAGAAGCACAAGCATCCCATCTCCCTCATCCTCTCCGGCAGGGACAAAGTTGAGGACAGCGAGATGAAGACATCTGGCAAGGGACCCAAGACCATGCACATCCAGTGCATCGACGGTGACGATTCAGACGAGGTCGTGAACCTCAATATCCCGCTCTTCCTGGCAAAGGGATTCCTCAAGAGCGGCATCTCGAGCATCTCTGGCCTTGAAGGCCTCGGCGTCGACCTTTCGAGCGCCGCCTCCTCCATGGACTTCTCCGAGGCAGGCACGCTCGTCGATGTGGAAGATGGCGGAGACCGCGTCCGCATCTGGATCGATTAGCCAGATTCCCTTCGCTCTCATCAGAAAGGCATAGCCATGAAACATGCAGCCTCTGCGGCAGGCAGCAGGCTCGAAGATGAGCTCTGGGCATCCATACTCGAGCACAACCGTCTGCTCCTTGCCGCTGTCACCATCCTCTGCATCCTCGAAGGACTCTTGGGAAGCTTCTTCTCCTGGGTCGTGAAGCTCATCCTCGACGCTATCGCCACCGCTTCCATAGAGGGCTTGAGGTTCTCAGCCGCACTCGCAGCCTTCGCAATCGTCTTCGAGGCAGCGATCTGCCTCCTCCTCAGGCAGGCCACACCCGCATTCCTGAGGCGTGCTGTCACGAACTACCGGATGCATGCTTTCGCAAAGCTCCTCGACAAGGGCATCGGCGCCTTCGATCGGGGAGGTGCCTCTGTCTACGAATCTGCCTTCACGAACGACATCACGACGATCGAGACGACCTATCTCGAGAAGATCGAGACCCTGGCAAGAGACATCCCGATGTTCCTCTCTGCCGTGATCCTGCTCTTCGTGGAGAGCGTGCCTCTGGCCACCTGGACCATCGTCTGCGCCCTGCTGTCGCTTTGGGTCTCTGTCGTATCCGGCAAGCGTCTGGCTCCCCGCCAGCAGGCCGTCTCGGACGAGATGGGGCACTTCGTCGCCGCAGTGCATGACATAATCGCAGGGTTTGCCCAGATCAAGAGCTTCAAGGCAGAAGGGCCTGCAGAGAGGCGCTTCCTCGCCTCCAATACGGAGCTCGAGGATGCCAAGCAGGCGAAGCGCCGCTGCGAGAAGGGCATCTCCGTCATCGCAGAAGCCGCAGGCTCCATCTCGCAGATCACAGTCCTCTTCTTCGGTGCCTGGCTCTGCGTCTCAGAGCATGCCATCACGATCGGCGGCATCATGATGGTGACACAGCTCATGAACTACATCCGCATCCGTTGCAAACTAGTTTGTTCCAGCTTGCATGGCGGGGTTGCCTCCGCCAGCTCCGGGCCTTGCGGCGCTTGTGCGCCCGCCCGGTTCGCGCTTCGCTGGGGTCTGCCTCGGGACCATGGGGCCCTCCGGTCTCACGTCCCCTCCACGCGCGTTTAGGGTCTCCGGGGCACTCCCGGCGACCATGATGTTGATCGCGGCGTTCAGGTCGCGGTCGATGACGAGACCGCAGGCCTCACAGCGGTACGTGCGCACGGAGAGGGGCAGCTTGGCTTTCACTGCCCCGCATCCCGAGCATGTCTTGCTGCTTGGGTACCAACGGTCTATGACGTGCAAGGTGGTGCCCGTGCGTACGCACTTGTACTCGAGCTCGCGGCGGAACTCGCCGAACGAGGCGTCCTCGACGGCCTGGGCGAGGTTGTGGCTTGCCACCATTCCCGCGACGTTGAGGTCCTCGATTGAGATTTCCGAGTAGCTCCTGGCAAGGTGGGTCGTGAGCTTCTCGAGGTCGTCGCGGCGCTGGCTGGCGACGCGGGCCTGGATGCGCTGGACGCGGTGCCTCGCCCTGGCGCGACGCCCTGACCCCCTCTGCCTGCGCGAGAGGCCGCGCTGTGCCCTTGCGAGCCTGCGAAGCGATGCCTGGTAGCGCCTGGGATTCCCGATGACCGTGCCGTCGGAAAGCGTGGCGAGGTGGGAGACGCCGAGGTCCACCCCCACCGCGGGGCCCTTGGGCTGGGAAGAGGTCACGTCCGCCCGCTCGACCGTGAGGGAGGCAAACCAGCGACCGGCATGACAGGAAACGGTCATTCGCGTCACATGGGCACCTCCGACCCGGCGTGCCACGTCCTCCATGCAGTGGACGCGCCCTATCCTCGGAAGTCTGAGGGCCTTGGGGTCGCCGTCGATGAGGCCGAACGAGCCGGTCGTGTAGGCGAATTTAGGCGTTGAACTTGCCTTGCTCTTGAACTTGGGAAAGCCGACGGCCTTCCCTTTGCGCTTGCCGCGCTTTGAGTCGAGGAAGGACCTGAGCGCGCGGGACAGGCACTCGAGGCCGTAGGAGTAGGCCTCCTTGGAGTTCTCGGCCCACCAGGGGGCAAGGACGTCCTTGCTGGCATTCCACCAGCGCCTGAGCGCGTAGTGCGAGAGGTCGGGCCTTTCCTTTGCTTCAAGCTGCCCCTTGACGTGGGCAAGGCCTGCGTTGTATGCGAACCGGGCGGCACCCGCATGCGACAGGAGCATGCGGGCCTGCCTGGGCGTGGGGTCGAGCGCGACCTTGAC
>NZ_JAZGJP010000035.1:0-3454 GCF_036408795.1 Olsenella kribbiana | reverse complement strand
CCTCAGCTTCCTCGAATCCCTGTAGCGCGATGCATTATGTGCTGGGCGCCGGATGGCCGGGCCCCTCCGCCTGCCGTCCGGCACCCACTCGGCACATAATCGCATCCAGCGCATTAGAGGGGTTCTTCGGCACGCTCAAGTGCGACTTCTTCGAGGGAAGGGACTGGACGGGCGTGGGCTTCGAGGAGTTCGCCGCCGCGCTCGACCGCTACATCGAGTGGTACCGTGGCGGGAAGCTCAAGAAGGCGCTGGGATGGAGGACGATCCGGCAGGCCCGCGAGGAGCTCGCGGGGGCGTAGCCGGAACAGTCCGAAAAAACGTCCGAGGTCCCTAGAGGCATGGAGGAACAGAAATGGGGATAACTGGACGCCAGATCAGGCAGCTCCGCGGGCTTGCAAACTATCTTGAGGCAACCGTCACGATCGGCAAGGCAGGCATCGTCGACTCCGTCGACAATTTCGCAGACAACACCCTCGAGGCGCATGAGCTCATAAAGGGCTCGATCCTCGGCAATTCGGGACTTGACACCCGCGAGGCAGCAATCGCACTCTCCCGTATCACGCATTCCGCGCTCGTCCAGGTCATCGGCCACAAGTTCGTGCTCTGCCGTCCCTCGAAGCGCGACGATATCGAGCACATCGAGCTCGTCAAGTAGCATCGCCCATCATCGAATGATGCAGGCCCCCGCACAGGTTCAAAGCAGATTCTGTGCTGGGGCCTTTGCTGTTGGAAAAGGGACCGAAAGGCCGCATGGCGTCTTCGCCGTCTCTGCTCCTTGCCAGTGCTTTCGCAACCAGAGCCACCATTGCAACAGACAGCAGCCAGATGCACGGCTGCAATGCCGGTCGGTCCCCGCTATACTCGATATGTCGGGTCTACCGCGCCCGACCGGCTGAAGC
The DNA here is from genome assembly GCF_036408795.1 of Olsenella kribbiana. NCBI lineage: Bacteria > Bacillati > Actinomycetota > Coriobacteriia > Coriobacteriales > Atopobiaceae > Olsenella > Olsenella kribbiana. The sequence goes on along the minus strand of NZ_JAZGJP010000035.1, from coordinate 2,555 downwards.
CGCGCATACATGGCACGGGGCGGTCCGTCCGCAACTGGAAGGGACCATCATGCCTGCAGCACCCATCTGGCAATGCTCATCCACAACTCTCGACCTCTCCCGGCCGTGTATCATGGGCATCTTGAATGTCACGCCGGATTCGTTCTCCGATGGCGGAGACCACAACACGCCCGAAGCAGCTATAGCAGCCGCCTCTGCCATGCTCTCAGAGGGTGCAGACCTGATCGACGTGGGCGGCGAATCAACCCGTCCCGGTTTCAAGCCTGTCGATCCTGAAGAGGAATTCTGTCGTCTCGAGCCCGTCGTCAGCTGGCTGATCAAGGAAGGCGTGCTCGTGTCGGTCGATACCCGCCATGTTGCCGTCGCTGCACGTTGCATCGATCTGGGCGCTCAGATCGTGAATGATGTGACCGGCTTCTCGGATCCGGCGATGGTCGCTGTTGCGGAAGGAAGCGACTGTGGCTGCGTCGTAATGCATGCAGGCCCCGTCTCCGGTGCCGCCACCAAGGATTCCGCCATCCAGGCAAAAGAGGGCGCAGACGACCTTGCTGCACTGATGGAGAGCGCCTCTGCAGGCAGCCGCAGCTGGGAGGAGGCCGCGACGCATCCGCTCCTGCCAGAAGCTGCCCCTTTGGTTGATGCGCTTGAAGGGTATCTCTTGGACCGCGCCCATGAGCTGGAGCGCCACGGCGTCGCACGCGAACGCATCTGCCTCGATCCAGGCGCTGGCTTCGGGAAGAGTCCCGAAGACAATATCGTGATCCTCCGCCATACGGCACATCTGGCAGATCTTGGCTATCCGGTGATGTGCGCTGTCTCGAGGAAGCGCTTCGTGGGGACGCTCAGCGGGACGGACCAGGCAAAGGAGCGCGACGAGGCTACCATCGGCGTCACCTTGGCTGCTGTCGCGCAGGGTGCCCGTGTGCTCAGGGTGCATGAGGTGAGAGGCATGGCAGAGGCGCTCGATGGCTTCTGGCCGGTAGCAAGCGACTGTACGATGCAGGTGGACATCGCAATCGATCTGGGAGGCTGTGACGTGTATGAGGTTGCATCGTCCATCGATCATATGCCGCTCACCCGTCTCGCAGGAAAACCAGCCGCTGACGGCCATATCTCTGCCATCACCGCTCTCAGCCTGATACCATTCAGACATGCCCTTGCCGCTGCTTTGGCACCGACAGGAGCAGCAATCAGGACGATTGCACCCCTGAGGCAGGAACTGCATTGATGGAAACAGCGATGGAAATCAAGGTCCAGCTCGACGGAGACGAGTTGATTCCCGACCACTATGCGAAGCATGCGGATGCCCAGCATCTCTATCACGGGATGCCGACGACGTCGTTTCCCTTCGAGGTGACCGGCATACCAGAAGACGCAGAATCGCTCGCAGTGACATTCACGGACTATGATTCGATTCCCGTCTGCGGCTTCACCTGGATCCACTGGACGGCAGCGGGCATCGATGCCTCCTTTGCAAAGGACGGCGTGCTCGCTTTCCCGGAGGACGCCTCGAACCAGCAGGCTTTCGGCATGGTCCAGGGAATGAACTCCTCCGCATCGCGTCTCGGTGGGTCAAGCAGGGATCCTCTTATGATGTGCAGATACAACGGACCGCAGCCACCCGACACGGCCCATGTCTATACCTTGAGGGCCTATGCGCTCGACATCATGCCTGATCTCAAGGAAGGCTTCCTCCTGAACGAGCTCGTCCGAATCCTGCGTGCCCACATCATTAGCTGGGCTGAGGCAAATCTCCCTGCGCGCTCATAAGCGAGGGTTCTGCAATCTCATCCCCCGGCTGCTTCTCAGCTCGCTTCTGCAGAGGCAGCCGGGGGATTTCTGCACCTTTAGCCCCTGAGGCGAGAGATCGCCTCGGTCATATCCCGCATATGCACGGCAAGCTCAGGAGCCTCATGTGCGGCGCAAGCGATGGCGTGGTCGGATACCACGCAGCGGGAGCACTCCCAGCTCTCTGGGAGTCTCCCGCCCCGCACATTGAAGGAGAAACCGCGGCCATCAGCCTTGATGATGCTCTCGACATGGGTCCAGGCATAGGCGAAGGCAAGTGGCACATTGGATGAGGCTTCGACAGCAGCTATCCCTTCGTGAGAAAGGATGCCACGCAAGGCATCGCGGGTGAGCTTCGTGTAGGCTTCGGGAATCTCCTCGATGTCGACGCCGATCGGGGTGGCTGCCGTGGCAAGAACGGCCATCCCATCGTCGTGGCTGATGCTGATATGGGGAGAGCCTGAGGAAAGCTCAGGCTTGCCCTCGGGGCCGATCGCAAGGTCATCATCCTGGGAGATGCCGAGGATATCGGCGAGAAGCAGTCCTGCTGCGAACTCGCCGATTTTGGAATGCTCAGGCGCCTTCGTGGTCGCCTTCTCGCGATAGCGCGGAACCAGGAGATCGACAGATCGCTCCCAATCTGATGGAATGGCTGAGTACCTCCGGCATAGTTAGGCTCCCTGAACTGCAAACGGCTTAGGCAAGCTCGCAGGAAGCTTCGGCTGGACCGTGGCCGTGGCTGCGATGCCGGAGAGCGGGACATGCAT
>NZ_JAZGJP010000034.1:0-3653 GCF_036408795.1 Olsenella kribbiana | reverse complement strand
GCTGGGACCTCCTGCGAAATGTGGTAAGCCGGTCGGACAACCGAAGCCTAACCCACGATGCCCCACAGAGGGCCCTTGTTTCTTGAATGAGGTTCCAGCTGCCTTTCTCCATATCGTCTAGTGGATTGGTGTCGAGATCCCCTCCCCCAGCTCGAATCCCTGTTCACGCGCGTCGCCTTGTCCATTGCCTTGCACAACACAGACGACCACCTACGGAACTTGGGCCTCCTTCGAAAAGGAGGGAGCTGGGTTCTCTCCCCCGTATTTGACGTCAACATCAATCCCGATCCAGGGAAACAGCGCGTCACGTCGGTCTTTGGCGAGACGGGCAGGTCCGAGATCGACGGACTGCGGGAGCTGGCAGAAGCATGTGGCCTAACAGCCGAGAAGAGCGCATCTGCGGTCGCAAGGGTGGTAGGCACGGCACATTCGTGGAGAAGCCTTGCAAGGCGAAACGGTTGCAAGGCGGCGGAGGCCGAACTGATGGGCCGCGTCGTGGACGAGCGTATCCAGGCGTTAAACGAGGCGTTCAGCTAAGTCGCGCGAATTGGAGCCCCTGCCTCCAACAGATGGCAACGTTCCTGCTCCTCCACAGGCGCATGGCCGGGGGGGACCTCGCTCGACGACGAGGCCTCGGCGCGCCTCCGCCCTCTCGCAGACGACGTGAAGGCCGTGCTCTCCGTCACCCGCCCCGACGCCTCCGCGGAGGCATCCATGGGATTCCTAGCCGGGCTGGTCGACCGCTAGTTCTGAACGGGTATAGTTAGTACAGATCGCAAACCCAAGCGGGTTTATGTGGCGGGGACGCACGAGCGCCTCCGCCTAATTTTTTCTTTCCGAAAGTTTCGGAGCGTGCGGGTCAAATGCTGACTGCCGCACCTCCGCGTTATACCATTGGCGTTGCCAAACATAGAATTGCCCAAGCGGCCATCTGGCCCTATGTTTGGCGACATTCCTGACCGGATGGCCGTTTGGGCGGATAGGAATCCGCCATGGTTGCCGTCAACCCTTACGAGGGCATGGTCTCGTCCCTCGACACCGACGAATTCGACGAACTCTGCGCCGCAGCCGCTGCGCGGAAGTGCAGGAGCCTGATCGGTGCGGGAACGCTCGGCGAGGCCGTGGCTCTCTGGCGGCCGCACCCGCCGTGCCCATCTTGCGGGTCTCCCGGCTGCGCACGGGCCGGGAGGACTCCCGCCGGCCACCAGCGCTGGCGCTGTCCCGTCTGCGGATCCGCCTGCTCGGCGCTCACCGGGACGGTGCTCGAATACGGCAAGAAGGAGCTCCCGACCTGGGAGCGCTTCGTCACGTGCGTGTGCCACAGCGCGCCGATCGACCTCATCGCCGAGGTCTGCGAGATCGGGCACAGGACCGCCTTCGAATGGCGCCGCCGCGTGTTCGCCACTATCGACGGCTGCCAGGACAGGCTCGTGCTGAGCGGCCGCGTCTGAATCGACGATCTCTACCTCACCGACACCGACATCGTGCGCGGCTCCGACTTCGTCCAGAAGAGGGGCCTGTCCAAGAGCAAGATCTGCATCGCCGTCGCCATCGTCGCCTTCAGGAACGTCGTCGCCGTGACCTGCGGTCACGGCAAGCCCTCCTCCAAGCGGATCAAGGACGCCCTGCTCTCCCACATAGCCCCGGGATCGGTGATCGTGCACGACAAAGAGAGGTCGCATCCGGCACTCGTGAAGGCCGCCAAGTGCACCGACGAGTCCTACAAGGCCGACGTGGCCGACCCGGCTTACCTCGAGGCCATGGAGCTCGTGAACAGCCTCTGCTCGTGGCTCAGGCGATACCTGTTCAGGTTCCCCGGCATGAAGAAGGCAAACCTCCATTCCTGCCTGAACTGGTTCGTGCATCTCTTCCGCGTCCGCCGAGACGAGGGAAAATGGCCCAAAGCTGCAAGGGTGCTTCGCCATTTGCTCATGTCCGATTCCCATTACCGCAGCTCATGGTAACCTATCGACCCGCACGCTCCGAAACTCTCGGAATGAATATTTGTTTGCTGTTCTATCAAAGGCCGACCAGACAGAAAGCGATTCTTTGCAGCCTGATTGCTCAACATCGGCGCATGGAGATATTGGCCCAATCCCAGCGCATGCTGCATTCCAGAGACATTCCAGAGATGCCACCTCGGCCGCAAGTTCCTCGCCGCCGCACACCCAGGTCCGCAGTGGCTGATGTCCAGCCATGTAATAGCTCTGGTGAGCTGCAGATTTCTGCTTCTCTGCATCTGCCTCATGGCATCCTGCTTGGGCAAAGAGACCATAGGGGACCTCGGACAAAAACTCGGACCAAGTTCGGTCCAGGAGGGAGTCCGATGTACACCAAGGAGGAGCGCGAGGGGATACTCTGGGAGTTCCACGACAGCGGCATGAGCGTCGCCGAAGCATGTCGGCGCCTGTCCCTTTTCCCGACCCGCGCGAACCTGTATCGTTGGCTGAGGATGGAGGAGGCGGGCGAGCTCGCCGCGACCGAGATGCCGGACCGGGCCGCGCGCATGCACTGCGCGCACGGCGAGGGCAGCCCGAGGTACGCGGCGAGGGCCCGCCGGGACCGTGGGGAGGCCGAGTTGGGGGAGCCCGAGCAGACCGACTGGCGCGACTGGGGAGCCGACCTGCCGGAGGACCCGGCGGAGCGGGCGAGGATGGCGGAGGTCAAGCTCGCGGAGGCGCTGGCGGTGTTGGACGTCCTAAAAGCACCAGGCCCGGCCTCTTTGACGAGCATGGAGAAGTGGCGGGCCGGGGAGCTGGCCCGCGAGCGCTGCCCCCTCGCGAGGCTGAGGGACGTGACGGAGACGCTCTCGATCCCCAAGAGCACCTACCTCGACCAGGCGGCGAGGGCCGCCAGGGCTGACCCGAAGGCCGCCCTGCGCGCGCGGGTGCGAGCCTCCTTCGAGGCGAGCGGGGGCGCTTACGGCGCCGAGTCGGTGACCGCCGACCTGCGCTCCGGGGCGGGCGAGGCCGTCTCCTGGCGCGACCTCGAGCCCGGGGACGCGTCGACGCCCGTCATCGCCTCCGAGAAGGTCGTGCGCGCGATCATGGCCGAGGAGGGCCTCGTTCCGCGCAAGGCCGCCCAGATGGCGCGCCGGGCGAGGTGCTCGAGCTACGCCGGCGAGCTCTCCGAGCGCCCGGCGAACCTGCCGCTCGGCGAGGACGGCTCCCACGACTTCCACGCGCCCGAGCCCGGGCTGCTCGCCGTGACCGACGTCACGGAGTTCCGCCTCGACGGGTACAAGGCCTGCCTGTCGCCCGCGATCGGCTGCTTCGACGGGTGGCCGGTGTGCTGGAGGGTCTCCAGGCACCCGGACAAGGAGCTGGCGCACGGCATGCTCTCGGACCTCATCGCGGAGGTGGGGCCCACCGAGGAGAGGCCCCTGGTCCTGCACAGCGACGGAGGGGCGGTCTGCATGACCGGCGACTGGGCGTCGGCGTGCGAGGAGGGAAACGTGGTAAGGTCGATGTCGCGCAAGGCGAGGAGCGGGGACAACGCGCGGGCGGAGGGGTTATGTGCTTGAGCACATAACCCCTCTAATGCGCTGGATGCGATTATGTGCCGAGTGGGTGCCGGACGGCAGGCGGAGGGGCATATCGGCAATCCGCTGAGCACATAACGCTGTAACGTCTTCCCTGTCGGGACTGCATCCT
>NZ_JAZGJP010000033.1:0-8082 GCF_036408795.1 Olsenella kribbiana | reverse complement strand
ATGCATGTCCCGCTCTCCGGCATCGCAGCCACGGCCACGGTCCAGCCGAAGCTTCCTGCGAGCTTGCCTAAGCCGTTTGCAGTTCAGGGAGCCTAACTATGCCGGAGGTACTCAGCCATTTCGGACTATTCGATCAAGGAGCTCGCACAGGCTGCCCACTGCTCGATCGCGACGATCCACCGCCTCTGCCGCAAGCTCGGCCTCGAAGGCATGAAGGAGCTCAAGATCGAGATGGCGCGCTCCCTGGAGCGTGCCCAGGCTGCTGGCACAGCCGACATCAACTTTCCGTTCGGCGAAGGATGGACGGCAGGGGAGGTGGCTGCAAGCATACGCTCCGTCTTCGAGCAGACGCTTGCCCAGACCCAGTCCATGCTCGATATGGATACGGTCGAGCACGCTGCATCCCTCATCTGCATGGCCCGCCAGGTCGCGCTCTTCACGGAATCGCACAACCGCTATCCGGCAAGCATGTTCGCAGACCGCCTGCTCTCGGTCGGAATCGATGCACGCTGCGAGGCAGATACCGAGCGGCAGATCCGCTGCGCCCTCCTGATGGGGAAGGACTGTGTCGCGATAGGCATCTCCTACTCAGGCGTCTCCATGGCACTCGAACGTGCGCTTCCCGTGCTCTCAGAGCGGGGTGTCCCGACCTTTCTTGTGGGGACGCCTGCTGCAGCGCGTCTCAATCCCGGCCTTGACGGCTATCTCTTCGTGAGCGATGCAGAGCGCTACCAGCGGCGCATCACGCAGTTCGCGTCGCATCTTGCTGTGCAGTATGTGCTCGACACGCTCTTCGGCTCGGTCTGTGCGACATCCTGGCCCAGAAGCATCTCCTACCTCGAGAAGACCTTGCCGCTCACGCGCAAGCCAGGCCTCATCGACGATTGCTCTCAGCAGGCTGCGGGACGCTGAGGCTTCATCTCTGTGCCGCTTCTGTGCAGTCCGCAAATGGCTGAATTTCTTGCTCACGGTGTGCAATACTACGCACAGTGCGCAATTCTGCACACACTGTGAAAAACAGAGCAGGAAAGGAGGCCGCGAGCGTGCCTGAAATGACGGCTCAGACTGCAGAGAGGCAGCTTTCGCTCGTCGGTGCCGGCCAGGACCGGCGCACGGTGCGTACGCGCCAGGCGCTGCGCGACGCTCTTGCCCGCCAGATCGAGGAGACAGGAGATCTCTCCCGTGTCACGGTTAAGGCGGTTGCCGATACGGCAGGCGTGACGAGGCGTACCTTCTATTCGCATTTCAAGGACATCAACGATCTCGTTGGGCAGATCGAGGAGGAGACCGTCTCCGAAGTCGGCTGCCTCGTGAGGAGGCTTGCGAGGACGAACCTCGACGAGCTCCAGGACGCCATCTCGAACTTCGAGCCGTGCCCGGGCTCTGTCGAGCTCCTCGAGTACTTCCAGGAGCGCAGAAGCTATCTGCCGGCCCTTCTGGGTGCAGGCGGAGATCCGGGATTCGTCGAGAAGATCAAAGAGAAAGTCTTCGAGATCGTCTGCGGTCGTGCCGAGGAAGGCGTCGTATTCGATATTCCCCAGGAGCTCTTCGACTACTATCTGACATTCGCGATATCGGCCGAGGTCGGCGTGCTCCTGCGCTGGATGCGCAGCGGCATGGAAGAGCCGGCGCACCTCATGGCATGCGTGATGACCGCGCTCATGTTCGTGCGCCCCGGCGACCTCTACGGCAAGAAGATCAAGTTCGGCGTGCCCTGCCTCGACGATCTGGCAGACCTGGCACAGGAGAAGAAGGAGATGCAGGAATGACCGAGAATGGCAATTCCGTCCAGGCGGAGCGCAATGCCCACTATGCGATGCCGCTCGTGCAGGAGGGTGCCGAGCTCAAGCCGAAGCAGCGTGCCGATTTCCGCCACGCCCGTCTTCGTCTCGGCATCGATGTCGGCTCCACGACGGTGAAGCTCGCTGTCATCGACGAGAACGAGCATCTGGTCTATGCAAACTATGAGCGCCACCACACGGACGTGAAGGCAACGGCGCGCGAGGTGTTCAGGAAGGCCGAAAAGGTCCTGGGAGATGCAAAGATGCGTGTCTCCATCACGGGCTCCGGCGGCATGCTGCTCGCCAAGTGGCTCGGCGTCGAGTTCGTCCAGGAGGTCATCGCCTCGAAGCGTGCCGTCGAGTCCCTGATTCCCAAGACGGATGTCGCAATCGAGCTCGGCGGCGAGGACGCCAAGATCATCTACTTCGACAATGGCATCGAGCAGCGCATGAACGGCACGTGTGCCGGCGGCACCGGTGCCTTCATCGACCAGATGGCTTCCCTCATGGAGACGGATGCCACGGGACTGAACGAGCTTGCCAAGGGTGCGACGCACATCTATCCGATTGCATCCCGTTGCGGCGTCTTCGCGAAGTCCGACGTGCAGCCGCTCCTCAATGAGGGCGCAGCACGCGAGGATGTGGCAGCATCGATCTTCCAGGCTGTCGCGAACCAGACGGTCTCCGGCCTTGCCTGCGGACACCCGATCCGTGGCTATGTCGCCTTCCTGGGCGGCCCGCTCCAGTATCTCTCCGAGCTGAGGAAGCGCTTCTACATCACGCTCAACCTCGATGAGGAGCACAGGATCGTCCCCGAGAACGCACACCTCTTTGTCGCTACCGGCGCAGCTCTTGCGGGCGAGTCCACCGATACCGTGACGTTTAAGGAGGTCATCGACAAGCTCGATAGCCTCGGCGACACGCAGGGCTCCGAGGTCGCACGTCTCGACCCGCTCTTCAAGACGGAGAAGGACTACCAGGAGTTCCGTGCCCGCCACGACGCACAGGTCGTGCCGAAGGGCACGCTCGAGGGCTACCAGGGCCGTGTCTTCATCGGCCTCGATGCCGGCTCCACGACGATGAAGGCAGCTGTCGTTGGCGAGGACGGCGAGCTCCTCTACACGTGGTATGACAACAACAACGGCGATGTCCTCGGCACCGCCCGCAAGATCATGGACGACATCTACGACCATCTGCCGGAAGGCTGCACGATTGGCCATGTCACGACGACCGGCTACGGCGAGGGCATCCTGATCGAAGCCCTGCAGGCAGACTCCGGCGAGATCGAGACGGTCGCGCACCTGCGTGGCGCCAAGGCCTTCGTGCCCGATGTCAACTTCATCCTCGATATCGGCGGCCAGGACATGAAGTGCCTCCAGGTGAAGAATGGCATCATCGAGCATATCGCCCTGAACGAGGCCTGCTCTTCGGGCTGCGGCTCCTTCATCGCGAACTTCGCTGACTCCATGGGCATGACGGTACAGGAATTCGCGAAGGCAGCAGTCCGCGGCGAGCACCCGGTCGACCTCGGCAGCCGCTGCACTGTCTTCATGAACTCCCGCGTCAAGCAGGCCCAGAAGGAAGGCGCCACGATCGGCGATGTCGCTGCCGGCCTTTCCTACTCTGTCATCAAGAATGCCCTCTTCAAGGTCATCAAGCTGCGCGACTACGACGAGATCGGCAAGTACGTCGTCGTCCAGGGCGGCACGTTCATGAGCGACGCGACGCTGCGTGCCTTCGAGCTCCTGACCGGCCGCGACGTGATCAGGCCGGACATCGCAGGCACGATGGGTGCCTACGGTGCAGCGCTCCTCGCCCGCGACCGTGCTGGTGCAGACGGTGTCTCCACCATCCTCTCCCGCAAGGAGATCGACAACCTCAAGGTCAAGCACACGAACGCCCACTGCGGACGCTGCTCGAACAACTGCCTGCTCACGATCAATTCCTTCGGCAACGGCCGCCGCTTCATCACGGGCAACCGCTGCGAGAAAGGCTCTGGCAAGCCTGTCAAGGAGCAGAGCAAGGCGCCAAACCTCTTCGAGTTCAAGAACCATCTGCTGTTCGACCGCGAATGCCTCGACCCTGATGCCGCACCGCGCGGCACTGTCGGCATTCCTCGCGCCCTCAACATGTACGAGAACTATCCGTTCTGGCATGCGTTCTTCACGAAGCTCGGCTTCTCGGTCATCCTGTCCGACAGGACGACGAGGAAGACCTACGAAGCAGGCACCGAGTCGATGCCGTCCGAGAGCGTCTGCTATCCGGCAAAGCTCAGCCATGGCCACATCATGAACCTCCTCTCGAAGAATCCGGACTTCATCTGGATGCCGTGCATCCGCTGGGAGCGCGCCGAGGACGATACGGCCACGAACCACTACAACTGCCCGATCGTCATGTCCTATCCGCAGTCCCTGGAGCTCAACATCGACGAGCTCTCGGATCCCTCTGTCGAGTACCTCGATCCGTTCCTGCCGTATGACAAGAAGAACGAGCTCAAGCGCAGGCTCTACGAGGTCGTCTCTGTCCAGCGCGAGGAGGATGCTGCCAAGGGCAAGGGCCGCTTCCGTGGCTCCCACATCACGCGCGAAGAGATCGACGAGGCCGTGAACTATGCCTGGCAGGCAGACATCGACTTCAAGAACGCGATGCACAAGGCAGGAGACGATGCCCTGAAGTGGATCGAGGACAACGACGCCCACGGCATCGTCCTCGCAGGCCGTCCGTACCACAACGACGGCGAGATCAACCATGCAATCCCCGAGATGCTGCATGGCTTCGGCTTCGCCGTGCTTACCGAGGACTCCATCGCCCACAAGGTTCCTGTCGAGCGCCCGATCCGCGTCATCGACCAGTGGATGTACCACTCCCGCCTCTACCGTGCGGCACGCTTTGTCGCAGAGAGGAACGACCTCGACCTCATCCAGCTCCAGAGCTTCGGCTGCGGCCTTGATGCCCTCACGACCGACGAGGTCCAGGAGATCCTCGAGGCATCCGGCAAGATCTATACCGTGCTCAAGATCGACGAGGTCTCGAACCTCGGCGCTGCCCGCATCCGTGTCCGCTCCCTCATGGCCGCCCTCAAGGAGGAGCGTGCCGAGCTCGAGCGCGAGACGCGTGCCGGCAAGGTGCATGAGGTGGCACCGGTCAACGTCCACATGGCTGACGGCTCGCTCGAGCATGCAAGGAAGACCGATCTCACCCGTCGTACGCCGGTCTACCGCGAGGCAAAGAGCGCTGCCTTCAAGAAGGTGCGCTACACGGAGGAGATGCAGGACGAGGGCTACACGATCCTGGCACCGCAGATGTCCCCTGTGCACTTCGAGATCGTCGAAGCCATCCTTCGCTCCGAAGGCTACAACGTCGTGCTGCTCCCGTCTGTCGACCACAAGGCCGTCGACACGGGCCTGAAGTACGTGAACAACGACATCTGCTACCCGTCGATCCTCGTCACGGGCCAGATCATGGAGGCGGTCCTTTCGGGCAAGTACGATCTCTCCCGTACGGCTGTCATGATCTCCCAGACCGGCGGCGGCTGCCGTGCAACGAACTACATCGCCCTCATCAGGAAGGCGCTCAAGGATTCGGGCCACCCCGAGGTGCCGGTCATCTCGCTTACGGCTGCCACGAACCTCGACGAGAGCAACCCGGGCTTCAAGGCGCTCAAGAACCCGCGCCTGCTCACGAAGGCTGTCTATGCCCTTCTCTACGGCGATCTCCTCATGAAGTGCACGTACCGCGTGCGCCCCTATGAGGCCAGAGAGGGGAGCGCCGACAGGCTCTACGACGAGTTCATGGAACGTGCCAAGATCCAGCTCTCCCACAGCGCTTCGCCGAAGCCGTTCTACCGTCTCTGCGAGGATACGGTCAAGGCGTTCGATGCGCTGCCGCTCGAGAACGACCGCTCGAAGCCGCGCGTCGGTGTCGTCGGCGAGATCCTCGTGAAGTTCCACCCGACCGCGAACAACCAGGTTGTCCGCGTCATCGAGAACGAGGGCTGCGAGGCAGACGTCCCGGGCCTTGTCGACTTCTTCCTGTTCGGCCTCTCGAACCAGATCAACATGAAGGAGGAGCTCGGCACGAAGGCGACGAGCCGCCTCACGCACAAGATCGGCATCGATGCGATCGAGGGCATGAGGAAGCCGATCGACGAGATGCTCGAGAAGTCGGAGCGCTTCGAGCCGTATGGCTCGATCTGGAGCCTTGCGGACAAGGCGAAGGAAGTGCTGTCGCTCTGCAACACGATGGGCGAGGGCTGGCTCCTGACGGCCGAGATGTGCGACCTCATCGAGTCCGGCACGCCGAACATCATCGTCTGCTCGCCGTTCGCATGCCTGCCGAACCACGTCGTCGGCAAGTCCGTGATCAAGCGCCTGCGCCAGATGCACCCTGAGAGCAACATCGTCGCTGTCGACTACGACCCGGGCGCTTCCGAGGTCAATCAGCTGAACCGCATCAAGCTCATGATCTCGGTCGCAAAGGAGAACTTCAAGAATGGACGCTCCGAGAGCTTCCATCTCGAGAACCCCGACGATCCGGTCACGAACGAGAGCATGCTGCCGCGTGCGGTCTACCACAGGCGCCGCCCGGGCGAGCTCGAGGATTCCTTCGTGCGCGAAGGCTCGAAGGCAACGGGAGCCTATGCGTCATACGGCGAGACGACGGATGCTGACGGCGGAAAGACGTATGGCACAGGAGAAGGTGCCATCCATCTGACGCCTGAGCAGCTCAAGGAGATCGACGAGGCAAAGCGCAAGGCAGGCGTCCTCTAAGGACTCATCCATAGCTTCAAGGAGAAGGGCAGGCTGCAGAGCCTGCCCTTCTTTGCTGTCGAGTTGGATGATGTGCCTGTCGAGTTCGTACTCCAAGCCTGTCGAGTTGAGAGACAACGACACAGAAAAGCGGTCCCCGCACCTAGGTGCGAGGACCGCTTGTCCTGACTCTGTGTGGGCGAAGCTAGTCGCTCCAGTCGGCAAGCGCCTTCTGGCCGAGGGCATCGGCTGCGAGCATCGCATGGGCGACCTTCTCCGGCGTGACCTCGAACGGCATGTTGTGCAGCGTGTCGTTGTCGGCGCAGGCAAGCTTTGCGACCTCGAGCACGCGCTCGAAGGAGGCATCCTCGACACCGAGCTGCTTGAAGGTGACAGGAAGGCCGACCTCGACGCAGAACAGCAGCACCTCGTCGAGCTCCGGCGCATCCTCGAGCACGAGCTGGGAAATCGTGCCGAAGGCGACCTTCTCGCCGTGATACATCTTGTGGGTCTCAGGCATGGCTGTCATGCCATTGTGGATAGCATGGGCACCGGCAAGGCCGGCAGACTCGAAGCCGAGACCGGAGAGCAGCGTGTTGGCCTCGATGATCTTCTCGACAGATTCGCTCAGGGCTCCTGCCTCGAGGGCGCACTTCGCCTTCACGCCGTCAGACATGAGAGTATCGAAGCAGAGCTTCGCTAGCGCCATGGCGGCATTCGTCACATGGCCGCCTGCGCAGGTCGTGGCATCGGAGCGCTTGCAGGCACGTGCCTCGAAGTAGGTGGCAAGTGCGTCGCCCATGCCGGAGACCGTGAGGCGCAAGGGGCTCTTCGCGATGACAGCAGAGTCCATAAGGACGAGGTTCGGGTTGTGCTTGAAGAACTGGTATTCCTTGAACTGGCCTTCCGGCGTATAGACGACGGAGAGCGCCGAGCAGGGAGCATCGGTTGCAGCAATCGTCGGGACGATCACGACGGGGGCGTCGACGGCATTCGCGACTGCCTTGGCCGTATCGAAGATCTTGCCGCCGCCAAGGCCGATCACGACGTCAGCCTCGTTCGACTTTGCGAGCGCAGAGAGGCGGTCAATCTCGTCCTGCGAGCACTCGCCATTGAACTCCTCGAAGACAGGCGCCAAGCCTGCATCGGAGAGGCTTGCCTTCACGCGGTCGCCGAAGCGGCGGATGCCGCCTGCGGAGATGATCACGAGAGGCTTTGCGCCATAGGCCTTTGTATAGGTGCCGAGGTTGTCGAGCTCTCCCGGACCCTGGATGTACTTGCTGGGGCTGATGAAGATGCGTGCCATGAAACCATCCTTTCCCAATGGATTTCGGACCACAAGGCTATATACCCAGCCTCGGGTACAAGACTATTGCACGTTCTGAAACATTCCTGTTACGCAGCTCAGCAAACCATCCAGAAACGATGGAGGAAGGTTGATTTCACCTGTCATCCGTACACTCCGGGGGCAGGTCAGGATTCCTGCAGCTAGCCGAACGGATGCAGCTGCCTGTGCACGGCCTCCTTCCTGCCGGAACGGTGTGCAGATTCCG
>NZ_JAZGJP010000032.1:0-9424 GCF_036408795.1 Olsenella kribbiana | reverse complement strand
ATCATAGGCGGATGACGCGGAAACGGCCCCTCCCGGGGCCGTTTCAGTTCCAGATCGTTGTTTTCGCCCGCTGAGCTGGGCCTATGCCGGAATCTCTCCCACAGAAACCACCGAAGAGCCCTTTTTCTTGGGCGACCTGCTCGACGCCTGTCTCCTGATGCGCCTTCTTCCAGAGCTGCCGCCCCTCTTCTGGAAGGCCTTCCGGTCCCGCTTCCATGAAGCTCTCGCTGCCTGTCTGCTCTGCGGTGCGGTAGTACCAGAGCTTCCAGGAGATCATTGCGCGCGTGCGCTCGAGCTCGGCAATCTTCTCGTCCACCTTCTTCTGCCGCTCTTCGAAGAGATGCAGGCGGTCATGATAGGTATCAGGTCCTTCCTGGCACCATTCCATGAACTGCCTGATATCGCGGATCTCGAGTCCCGAGCGCTTGAGGCACTCGATCACCCTGAGGGATTCGAGCTGCTCCTCGTCGAAGCGGCGGATGCCTGAGGTGCGCTCGAGACCAGGGATGAGTCCCATCTTGTCGTAGTAGCGGATTGTCGAGATGGGAAGGCTGAACATCTCCGATACCTGGCCAATCGTATACATGCGTATCTCCCAGAATATATCTTGACCTGAAGTTAGGTTTAGATATTACAACAGAATGGCAAGGAGAGAGGGAAGATATGCCGTCCCGTTCGAGAAAGGCCTGCCAATGCTTGGAGATTTCACCTACCACAACCCCTGCTGCGTCCATTTCGGACCCCATGCCTTGGAAGAACTGCCGAAAGAGCTTGCGTCCTATGGACCTCGTGTCCTTTTGACGTATGGCGGAGGGTCCGTCAAGAGGTCTGGCCTCTACCAGAAGATCGTAGATATGCTGCATGATGCCGGCAAGACTGTCTTCGAGGTCTCTGGCGTCATGTCCAATCCGACCGCAGACAAGCTCCGTGAAGGATGCGCCGTGGCTCGGGAGAACGATGTCGACCTGATTCTCGCGGTCGGCGGCGGCTCTGTCATCGACTTCTCGAAGGGTGTGAGCGTGGGCGCCTGGACTGAGGGGGATCCCTGGGAGCACCTGTACCTCCATATGGAAGAGCCTGCCGGCAAGATCATTCCGGTCGGCGACATCCTCACGATGAGCGGAACCGGCAGCGAGATGAATGCAGGATCGGTCATCACGAACCATGAAGAGGGGCTCAAGATCGGCCATGTCTTCGGCGTGGATGTGATTCCCCGCTTTGCAATCGTGAATCCCGAGCTCACCTTCACCGTGCCTGACTACCAGATGCGTGCCGGCATCTACGATGCCTTCAACCACATCTGCGAGCAGTACTTCTCGGGGACTGATGACAATACGGGCGACTACATCGCCGAAGGCCTCATGAAGAGCCTCGTGCATGCAAGCCGCATTGCTGTGAAGGATCCAGAGGACTACGAGGCACGCTCGAACATCAGCTGGGTCTGCACCTGGGCGCTCAATACGCTCATTGCCTGCGGAAAGTCGACGGACTGGGAAGTCCACATGCTCGGCCAGGCTATGGGCGCCGTCACAGACGCGACGCACGGAATGACATTGTCTGCCGTGAGCCTTCCGTACTACCGGCTCGTCCTGCCCTACGGTGTTGCGAAGTTCGCACGCTTTGCCCGCGAGGTCTGGGACGTGGATGCAGAAGGGAAGAGCGAGCGCGAGGTAGCCGAGGCAGGACTCGAAGCGATGAGCGCCTGGATGGATGAAATCGGCGTCGTGAAGCATGCACGCGAGCTCGGTCTTACCAAAGAGCTGATTCCTGCTGCCGTGAAGGCCACCTTCATCCTCGATGGGGGATACCACAAGCTCACGGCAGATGAGGTCGAAGAAATCTTCCGCGAGAGCCTGTAGGTCCTTCTGGTATGCGGCCAGAGCATAGCAAGCTTCCTGCATGGGCATTTCACATGGCTGGCAGGCGGCCCTATCCTTGATGCAGGAAACAAAGAGAAAGGACTTTTCATGGCAAAGGCATTGGTGGCATATTTCAGCGTGTCGGGCACGACAAAGCGCGTGGCAGAACATCTTGCAGAGGCTGCAGGGGCAGACCTCTTCAGGATCGAGCCTGAGACGCCCTATACGTCGGCAGACCTCAACTGGCGCGACCGCCATTCGCGCACGACACAGGAGAAGAATGACCGCAGCATCCGTCCTACCCTCAAGGGCACGGTGCCTGATGTGTCTGGCTACGACGTCGTCTATGTCGGATTCCCGATTTGGTGGTACACGGCACCGAACATCGTGAACACGTTCCTCGAGTCAGCTGATTTCTCGGGCAAGACGATCGTGCCGTTTGCAACCTCGGGCGGAAGCAATGCAGCAGCTTCTACGCGCGACCTTGCGCCGTCTGCTCCGGGAGCTCACGTCGAATCAGGCGTGCTCCTGAATGGCGCATCGGATGCTCGTCTTGCGAAGCTTGCAGAGCAGTATGCCTAAAGAGGACGGTCTGGATGCATCCATTGTCCCCATGATGGGAGCAACGGATTTCGGAAGGAAGAGGTGGAGCATGGGAGCGAAGCCCCAGCCCGGCACAGGCGGAAATATCTATGTCCCCTATGAGGAACGCACGGGCAACGAATCGATCGTCTATTTCACCCGCGATCTTTCTGCCCAGGGCCTGGCGCGTGCCTATGAGCAGGTGAATGGCAACATCCACGGGAAGGTGGGGCTCAAGCTCCACACCGGAGAGCAGCATGGACCGAACATCCTGCCGACAGGGTGGGTCAAGTCTCTTCGTGAGAAGGAGCCTGAGCTTCAGGATTCCCATATCGTCGAGACGAACACCTACTACGAGGGCGACCGCTATACGACCGAGCAGCACCGAAAGACGCTCGAGGTCAATGGCTGGACGTTCTGCCCTGTCGACATTATGGATGAGGACGGCGTGGCAGACCTGCCGGTTCTGGGCGGCAAATGGTTCGACACGATCGGTGTGGGCGACCACATGCTGAGCTATGACTCCCTGGTCGTGCTCACGCACTTCAAAGGCCATACGATGGGTGGCTTCGGCGGCTCGAACAAGAACATCGGCATCGGCTGCGCTGACGGCCGCCGCGGCAAGGCACAGATCCATACGACGCCGGGGTCGTCCAACATGTGGGATATTGCCGAAGAGGAGCTCATGGAGCGCATCAGCGAGTCTGCAAAGGCGACCGTAGACTTCTTCTCGTCTGAGGGACGCTCCATCACCTTCGTGAACGTGCTCAGGAACATGTCGGTCTCCTGCGACTGCGAAGGCGTCCATGCTCAGCCGGTCGTGACGCCGAATGTCGGCATCCTTGCCTCGACGGATATGCTTGCGGCAGACCAGGCTTCGGTCGATATGGTCTTCGCGATGAAGCCGGAAGAGAACCACGACCTCGTGGAGAGGATGACAACAAGGCACGGGCTCAGGCAGCTCTCCTATATGAAGGAGCTCGGCATCGGCAATGACCGCTACGTGCTGATCGATCTCGATCACGACGGCAGGCGCATGAGCGTCGAGGAAGCTGTAGCCAACCTCACGCCGTTTGCAGGCTAGAGAAGCACTTCAAGAGATGGCAAAGCGGAGAAGCCCGAAAGCATGGGCTTCTCCGCTTTCTTGCGTTTCCATGCGTCTCTTAGCAGAACCTGCCCTGCTTCCTGGCAGCGAGAAACGCCTCATAGTCTTCTTCGGTCTGGTCGGCGTAGGCATGGGCAAACGTGCAGAAGGCATCGTCCATCGCCGTGTCGCGTCCCAGATAGGAGGCAATAGCGAAGCGGTCGCCGGTTCTTGCGTGCGCCCGGGCAAGCGTCCAGCCGCAGAGGGCAGCAAGATGTGTCAGGCGGTGGGCATCGATCTTCGTGAGGTCAGGCGCCCCCTTGCCGTCCCAGAGCTGGCGTACGTAGTAGTCATGCATGCGGCCATCCTCGGCAGGAAGCCTCGTCCAGCCCAGAAGGAGGTCCGAGGAGACCTGGATGGCGCGCTGTCCTTCTACGACGCGCTGCCCCTGCTCGGCATAGCCGCTCTTCCCGACATAGCGCTCGAGGACGGAGGGCACGGCCTCCTTGATCTGGAGCACGAGGGAGTCGTCAGCATCCGCTCCCTCAAAGACGCAGATCCAGGCCCTGAGACCGACAGACCCCACGCCCACGACCTTGCGGGCAATATCGACACCGTGGTAGGAGTCAAGGAGCGCCTTCCTGTTGTCGGGCAGGGAGGCGCGGTATCCCTTCAAGATCAGGCGGATGAGCCTGGCTGTCGAGTCCTCATGAGCGAACCTCGTGTCCTGGGCAAGCTCGCGCATGATCGTCTCCTTGAAGCCGCTCTCGGAGACCTTCTTCTGGGCGATGTCGCGCACCGGCACGATGATGGGCGGATCGCTCACAATTCTGAGCTTCCCGTCCACGACCTCCGTGAACTTCTGGACCGCGCGGGCGCTGTTCTTGCGCTCTGCCTTGCTGAGCGTCTTCTCGAAGGCCTTGCGCTCCGACTTGCCGCCCACTTCCTCGGCAAGGGCCTTCAGATGGTCTGTGTCTGCCTGGGCATACCAGACCTCGAGATTGCCCATCTCGGCAAACTGTGCCATTGCCTGGTGATAGGTGTTCACGCAGGCACGTACGGCCTTGTCGGTCTTCTCTCTTGAGAGCCCGAGCATACGGGCACAGACATCGACAGAGGCTGCGAGACGCTTCAGGTCCCACTCCCAGGGACCGCGTGCTGTCTCGTCGAAGTCGTTGAGGTCGAAGACGCGCTGGCGCTCCGGCGTTGCAAAGATGCCGAAGTTTGCGATATGGGCGTCTCCCGATGCCTGGACACGCAAAGGCGTCATAGGCGTCGTGGCAAGGTCTCCTGCCATCGGAAGGGCACAGCCTCGGTAGAACGCAAAGGGATCCTGTGCCATGCGCTCGTAGCGGATCGGCAGGAGCTCCGGGACGCGATCGGCTGCCTGGCTCTCGAGGAGTCCGAGCGGATCGGGACGTGCCTGGCTCTTCGGCGGCCACATGGCCTGGGCCTCTGCTGGCACTTCCTCGCGGAGCTTCGCACCATAGATCCTTGACTCGTCAGGAGTGCGCTGCTCCTGCTCGAGGAATGCTGCTGCAAGAAGCGACGAGATCTTGTGCGCTGCCGCATCGGCAAGCGCGCTCCTGCCTGCAGACGTGCCTGTCCCTGCTGAATCTTCTGGCATATGTCCCTGCCTTCCTCTGGAGCTCCGTGCATAACGACTGTACTCCTCGAAGGCATGAGGTGCTGCCGGGATGCATTTCCAGCTGGTGACTGAAGAGACGTGCCTGCTGCGAGATGCCAGGGCTTGGGCTATGGTAGAGGCCGAATCTGGGAGAGGGAGGATGCAATGGATCTGGTACGCGATGAGGTGGCAGAGCTTCTGGGAAAGCTGAGCTCTGCGAAGTCGCCTTCGGGCTTCGAGGATGAGACGGTGGCTGTAGCAAAGGAGTTCTGCGCCGGCTGGGCTGATGTGAAGACGAATTCTTTGATGGATGCCCTGATCTATCCCAGGAGCTTCAGCGGCACGAAGCCGGTCCTCATGCTCGATGCCCATGGAGACGAGGTCGGCGGCATGGTCCGCTCGATCCGCTCGAATGGCACCATGAGCTTCGTCGAGCTCGGGCGCTTCTCGCCCCACGTGCTGGCAGGACAGGATGTCTTCGTGCGCACGACAGAAGGCACGTGGGTCCGTGCCGTCATCGGCGTGAAGCCGCCTCACTTCATGAGCGAAGCGGAGAAGGCTGCCGGCAGAGAGGAGCTCATCCTCGACTGCGGCGCCACATCGAAGGAAGAGGCTATCAAACGCTTCCATATGGGCATGGGCGAGCCCTTCGTGCCGGCGACGCAGTTTGAATACGACAAGGAGCACGGCATTGCTTTCGGCAAGGCCTTCGACTGCAGGGCAGGTGTCACAGCAATGCTCCTTGCACTCCGGGAGCTCTCGAAGAAAGACCTGCCCTTCGATGTGGTGGCCTCGATCTCGTCGATGGAGGAGGTAGGGGAGCGCGGTGTTGCCGCTGCGGTCAGGACCTTCCAGCCAAAGCTTGCCTTCATGTTCGAGGGCTGCCCGGCAGATGACACCTTCCAGCAAGCAGACGATATCCAGGCAGCGCTCCACAAAGGCCCGATGTTTCGCTACTTCGATTGCTGCATGATAACGAACCCAAGGTATCAGCGCTACGTGCTGGCTACGGCAAGAGAGCATGGCCTCAAGGTGCAGACGAGCGTGCGCGAGGGCGGCGGCACCGATGGAGGCCCTGCACATATGCTCGATGTGCCGAGCGTCGTGGCAGGAGTTCCCTGCCGCTATGTCCATGCAGGATGTGCCATCTGCGCCCTCGATGATATCGAGGAAGCGGCCAAGGTCTGCGTGGCTGTGGCCGAATCGCTCACGCCGGATACGGCAGAAAGCTTCTGACGGGAAGAAGGAGGCAGAGCCTAAGCCCTGCCTCCTTCGGATGCCATTGCCTGCCTCTGCAGCCTATGCAGTCTGGGCAAGTGCCTCCTCGACAACTGCTGCGACGGCAGCGCAGCAGCGACCGCAATGGGTGCCTGCGCCAGTTGCGCGCTCGACATCCTCGATGTTCCGCGCTCCTGCTGCCACAGCCTCGAAGATCTCGTCTTTCGTCGTTCCCATGCAGGGACAGACGAGCCCCTCCTCGTCGGCGCTGTAGCCGCCACCGCGGTGGTCATCACCCATCTCTTCGTCATCGTGTCGATGCCCGTGATGGGCAGCACCATCCTCTCCATGGAAGTGGCCGTGCTCACCGTGATGGTGGCGATGCTTGCCATGGAACTCATCGTCGTCGCCGTGGTGGTGATGGCAGCGCTCATGTTCATCTCCGGCTGCATCTCCATGATGGTGGCGGCAATGGTGCTCGTCTGCGCCATCTTCTCCATCGTGGTGGTGATGGTGGTGGCAATGATATCCGGCTTCGGCGGCATCTCCGCCATGATGATGGCTATGGATGTGGCGGCTATCTTCATCGTGATGATGACCGGCTTCATGGCGGTGGTCGTGGCGGGGAGCCTCTGCCGTTGTGGCAGTTTCGGTACCGATATTCTCGTTCTCTTCGTTCGTCTTGTTCGTATCCATAAGATGGATTCCTTTCTTCGGAGGCAGGTCGATCGCCTTCAATGAAGTGAGCTTGTGTTGATTGGTCTATGCGGAAGTGGCATTTTGAATGCTGCAATGACAGACTTCCAGACGGAAAGGGCAGTGCAATGCTGGCACATGATGCTGATTCCAAGCAGCTATCTGAGCATAGCGAGAAGCCGCTCGAGGAAGGGGTGTGCCTTTCTGAAGGGACCAGGGCAGTGCTGGCGGAATTCGATGCAATGAAGGAATATCCGGAGCGCTACAGACGCTGCCGCTCGTTTGATGAGATGCTGCAGGACGTGCTTTCTGGCAAATGAGGCGGTCCGTCTGTCTTTCCGTCGTCTAAATGTATGGTACCTTGCTAATTGGTATATTGCACAGGTACCGATGCAATCACAAATGAGATATATTCCTGAATAGAAGCTGGGGCATTGAACATAGAGAGGGCCGGGACATGCATCCCGGCCCTCTCTGGCGTCCGTATGATGTGTCAGCTCTGGCTTGCTGCCCTAGTCGAGGCCTTCAGTGCCATTCGACTTGATGATCTTCTGGTAGGCGTAGAAGGAATCCTTGCGGCTGCGCTTGTAGGTGCCGCTTCCGTCGTCGTGCTTGTCGACGTAGATGAAGCCGTAGCGCTTGCGCATCTCGCCGGTGCCAGCAGAGACGAGGTCGATTGGTCCCCACCAGGTGTAGCCCTTGAGGTCCACTCCGTCATCCACTGCTTCGCGCATGGCGCGGACATGGCTCTTCAGGTAATCGATGCGGTAGGTGTCGTGGATGGAGCCATCCTCCTCGACCTTGTCGAGGGCGCCCATGCCATTCTCGACGACCATCAGAGGAATCTGGTAGCGGTCATAGATCTCGTTCAGGGCAAAGCGCAGGCCATCCGGGTCGATCTGCCAGCCCCAGTCGGTGCTCTTGAGGTAGGGGTTCACGCCGCCGAACGTCATGTTTCCTGCTGCCTGCTTCACGTCGTGCGTGCCGACGACAGAGCTCATGTAGTAGGAGAACGTGTAGAAGTCGATTGTGCCCTCCTTGAGGTCCTCGAGATCGCCGTCCTCGATCTTGAGGCTGATATCGTTCTCGCGCCAGAAGCGCTTTGCGTAGGAAGGATAGTAGCCCCTGACCTGGACATCGGAGCAGTACCAGTTCATGCGGCGCATCTCGGACTCGTTTGCAAGGACGTCCTTGGGGTCGCAGGTTGCGGCGTAGGAGAGGATGAAGCAGTCCATGTTGCCCATGCGGAACTGAGGATAGTGCTCATGCGCGTACTTCACGACGCGGGCAGAGGCCACGAACTGGTGATGGAGTGCCTGGTAGCGCTCCTGCGGGGTCGTGTGCGCTTCGGAGGCAGGACCTGCGAAGCCGCGGATCATGGACGTCTCAAAGAGGTTGCCCATGTCCATCGTGCCGCAGTTGATCTCGTTGAACGTGAGCCAGTAGCGCACCTTGTCGTGATAGCGGTCGAAGACGGTCTGGCAGTACTTCTCGAAGAAGCCGATGAGCTCGCGGCTAGCCCAGCCGTTGTACTTCTCGACGAGGTGGTAGGGCATCTCGTAGTGGGAAAGCGTCACGAGCGGCTCGATGCCATGAACCCTGCAGCAGTCGAAAACCCTGTCATAGAAGGCAAGGCCGAGCTCGTTCGGCTGCTCGTCGTCGCCGTTCGGGAAGATGCGCGACCAGGAGATGGACATGCGGAACATGTTGAAGCCCATCTCGGCGAAGAGCGCGATGTCCTCCTCGTAGTGGTGGTAGAAGTCGATTCCGTCATGGTTCGGGTAGAGCACATCGGGCTCGATATCGACCGTGATCGTGCGAGGCTTGTCCTTCGTGCCGCCCGTGAAGTGGTCATCGACAGACGGTCCGCGGCCGTCTACGTTCCAGGCACCTTCGAACTGGTTTGCAGCAGTAGCGCCGCCCCAATAGAAGCCCTCCGGGAATCCCTTGCCCATAGCTTTCCTCCTTCTTCCTGCCTGCTCGTGCAGGCACCTCCATCGCTTTCAAGCATAGGGAATGAGAGGTGCGCCCTCCAGGTTCTGGGCGCAGAAGGAGACTTCTTTTCGTCTGAAGGCAGATGGCCACGGCACAGGCTGACACTTTCTGATACTTTTCTTCTGTGGGGAAAGGAGCGGGACATGGATGTCGTGCAGAAGATGCGGGAGGCAGAAGGCTTCACGCCGACAGAGCAGGAGCTGGCACATACGATCCTCTGCCTCGGACCGCGCTTTTCGGACTAAATGGCTGAGGACCTCCGGCATAACCGCAGGAATTCCTGTCGCCGCTCCGCTGCATCATATGGATGAACGGCTGATGCATCCGGAGGATCGGGGGACGAGATGGCGAAGGGTCATGCAG
>NZ_JAZGJP010000031.1:0-10474 GCF_036408795.1 Olsenella kribbiana | reverse complement strand
ATCCTCAGCTTCCTCGAATCCCTGTAGCGCGATGCATTATGTGCTGGGCGCCGGATGGCCGGGCCCCTCCGCCTGCCGTCCGGCACCCACTCGGCACATAATCGCATCCAGCGCATTAGAGTCGTTCTTCGGGACGCTCAAGAACGAGTGGTACCACCACGAGCGCCCGGCGGATGCATCCACGACGAAGCACAGGGCGATCGAGTCCATCGAGTCATATTACAACCGCTACCGTCCGCACGAGTCCATCGGGGACCGCGTGCCGGCAGAGGCTATGCAGGAGTTCTTCGACCGCTTCGAGAGGGTCCTCCGGCACAGTCCGGAAGACATGCTGGCCGTGTAGGAATCTGCGATTCCGCTGTCCATTATATTGACAGGGCTCAGAACTCGAAGACGCTGCGCAGCCCCTGGCAGACGCACTCGGCCGTCTCGCCCCAGAAGACCTGGGTGAGCCCCACGTTGGAGTGCGGGAACGTGACGGTCAGGTACTTCCCCCTGGTGAGGACCCCGCGGACCCTGAAGTCGGCCTCGCCGATGCCGGCCTGGATTTCTCCGGGCAGCCAGCTCAGCTG
The DNA here is from genome assembly GCF_036408795.1 of Olsenella kribbiana. Lineage (NCBI taxonomy): Bacteria > Bacillati > Actinomycetota > Coriobacteriia > Coriobacteriales > Atopobiaceae > Olsenella > Olsenella kribbiana. The sequence goes on along the minus strand of NZ_JAZGJP010000031.1, from coordinate 9,902 downwards.
CAGGAAGCCCTCGGCGTCCCTGCGGTCGCGCTCGCGGGCCATCTCCTCCCGGCGCTGCTTCACGTAGCGCTGCACGGTGGAATAGGAGCCCTCGTAGCCGCGCTCGTTGATGAGCCTCACATACACCCTCACGGCCGTATGGCGCTGCTTGCGCCAGTTCCTGCAGTCGTCGTCGAGCCAGGAGTCGATCGTCTCCCTGTGCGGCGCGAGCAGCTCGCTCTCCGGCTCCTTCCTCTTCGGCGGCTCGGGCGACAGGTCCTCCATCCTCGCGTACTTCCTGGCCGTCGGCTCCGAGACGCCGACTGCCCTCGCGATCGAGGCTATCGGTTCCCCGCCTCTCGCCCTTCTGCGTATATCCTCTATCTTGTCCACGCCGATCATTTCCTTTCTGGCCTCCTTATGTCGATAACCGAAGCAACGACATGTTGGACCAGCTTTGGGATGGTCGGCGTGCCCATGCCAGAACCCGAAAGTTTTTCGTGCTCAGACCCGAAAGTGCCCGACGCTCAAATCCGCAACTCAGAGGTTATCAAACACAGCGGAGCTCGAAGATCTCGAGCAGGAAGCGCCGGAAGCCGTCGTCTGGCCTGCTGAGCAGCCATTCGTCGAGGACGAGGACCTGGAACGCGCCATACTTCCTCACGGCCTTCGCGACCCCTCCCGGACGCTCCTGGGCATCCTTCCAGGCCTCCTCGAAGTCGGGGCACCTGATGTAGTTCGCGCGCATCCTCGAGGCGCATGCCTCCTTGGCAAGCGCGCAGGCAAGATAGGTCTTTCCGGTGCCTGCAGGCCCGAAGAGCACGACGTCCTGGCCTCTCGTGGCGAAGCCGCAGGCCGCGAGCCCGCCTATGAGCACGCGGCCGGGACCGCGCTCCTCCGCATGGCCGATGCGGCGCACGTTCGCCTGCGGATACCTGAGGTTCGCCCTCTTCACGAGATTGCGGATCCTGCCGGCGACATATCCTGCATGCGCCTCGTCGACCGCCATCTGGATCCTCTGCCCGGACGGCATCCCCATGCATGCCGCATCGTCCTGGGCAAGGAGCGCATCGAGCAGCTCGTCCGCTCCCATGTCCCTCATCTTCCTGCGGGTCTCCTGTCCGATGTCCATCGCGCACCGTCCCTTCCGTACCAGGCCTCCCCGCGGAGGCATCCTCCCTCTTCATGCACCGGCTGCTGCGCAGCTGCCGAATCCTGCCCTGACTTCAGGATCGGCTCTATGTCGCGGTAGCGCGGCGATCTCCTGCCGGATGCGAGCGCCATCCCGCATGCCCTCTCGAGCCGGGCGCTGCCGTGCCTGCGCGAGAGCCTCAGCACTGCGAGGCATGCATTGAATGCCTGCTCCTCGAATGCATAGGACTGGAATATGCGCTCCGCCACTGCCCGGCAGTCGGGGCCGATGCGGTCCGCCCATCTGCGGATCCTGTCCGCATCCCATTCCTGCCAGGCCTTCCCGTCCGGCATGTCCTCCTCATGCGTGGAATAGCGGTTCCTCGCGCATGGAGGCATGAGCGCGTGCGTCGAGAGCCTCTCGGACCCCTTCCAGATCTCGAGCGCGGTGTCCGTGACCCTCAGGTCGACCGTGGAGCCGACCGCACGGAAGGGCACGGAATAGAAGCTGCCCCTGTAGCTCACGTGGCAGTTCTGCTGGACCTTGCGCCCACGGACCCACTCGCACACCTCGTATGGGACTGCGGGCAGCGGGCGAAGGAGATCGGCCTCCTCCTTCATGAAGCTCCCGGGCCTCGATCCCTCACGCTTCTCGAAGGGGGCTGCATTGTGCCTCTCCACGCACTCGGCCACGGCTGCCCTGAGCTCGCCCATGTCGGCGAAGGCCCTTCCGCGCAGGGCGCCGATCACGTACATGGTCGCGCACCATACCTCGTTCTCGGCGCTCGGCTTGTCGCGCGGATGCCTCACGCGGGCAGGGAGGACGGCTGCCCCATAGTGCGCCGCAAGCTCGCGGTATGCCTCGTTGAGGACGACCTCGCCCTCCTTCGGATGCTTCTTCACGCCCGTGAGCAGGTTGTCGGGGACGATGATTGGCGTGCATCCCCCGAAGAAGGCGAAGGCATGCACATGGCAGCGCAGCCATGTATCCTGCTTCATGTCCAGCGTCGGCTCGACATAGGAGTATCTGCTGAATGGCAGGGCGGCCACGAAGAGGTACACCTTCGACACCTCGCCGGACATGGGGTCCACGAGCTGCATCGTGGGCCCCGCCCGGCCGGCCCCGGGCGTCCTTCCCGCCTTGTGGCCGACCCTGCTCACGACATTGCGCCGCTCGGCATATTCCGCATATCGCTTGCAGAACCGGTCATAGGACATCCATGGCTTGCCTTCGGCCTTCAGGGCGTCTGCATACTCGCCGTGCAGCAGCCTGAGCGTCACGCCGGTCTTCCTGAGCTCCCTGTGGATCGCATCCCAGTCAGGATCGGGATAGACGCATTCGGCTGCATCGGCCTTCTCCGGGAAGAGCCTCGAACAGGGCTCGCCCTCTTCCATGCCTTCTGCATCCTGCCAGGAGACCTTCTCCCTCTCTGCCGCCTCGGCGACAGCCTGGATGCTGTGCTTCGACACCCCGAGCGATCTCGCTATCGCGTTGCGGGATGTCCCTGCGGCCAGCTGCTGCAGTATCAGCCTGGCCCTGATCTTCCTTGCCATGCATTCCTCCTTCGTCTCGTTGGGACATGGCAGGAGGAAGCTATCAGCCGCAAGAGGGGCCCGCCGCCTGGTTTCAGCAGGCGGTGCCGAAGCGCAATATGGACGGTGCCGAAAGGCAATAACCTGCTATCGGCCGGCTGGTGCCGAGGCGCGACAACCGCAGTGCCAGTACGGGCTAATACTCACTTGAGGATAGTTCTGGAGCCACGAGGAGAATTTGATCCATCCGACCTGCATACGATTACGCAAGTGAGGATAGTTGCAATCGAGGACTACTGCTGAAGAGGACAGAGACATGGCTGGATTCACGATGCCAACTGGCAGAATTCTCAAGGAGCATCTCGATGAGCGTGGCATTAGTCAGAAGGATTTCGCGCAGCGTATCGATGCGAGCGAGAAGAATGTCACCAACTTGTCCAATGGCAAGATTTGTCTCACAGAAGGTATGGCACTCAAGCTCGAGCATGTTATGCCTGACGGCAGCGCACGATACTTGCTGAACTATGAAGCGAAGTACCGTGAATATCTCACGAGGTAAGAGGAACAGTGCAGGATCGAGAGGCTCGATCTGGAAGATAATCCCCGTCGCTTCTACTTCGCTGAGGTATTCAAGGAAACGGATGCGACACTCGTGGAGCAGGCGGACGAGATGCTTGATCTCTTGGCGTCTCATCCTTCGATTGCTTGCATGCCGCGGTGCCACAGGAGGAAGATGCTAGCATCAGAGCTTCGGGGGACGCGGGAGAAGCTGTGGCGTAGCTTTGCCTCTGCAGGGACGAGGCGGACAATCAGCGAGACGAGATGGAAGCATCATCCAGCAGGAGGAAGCCCTCTTCGTCACTCAATGCAATACAGAGATCCCTGCAGAGCGGGGGATAGATGGCGTGACGCAGAGATACAGGCATCGTGGTGCCGGACGCAAAGCATCCCGCAATCTATATCAGCAAGGAGCTTGGGAGCGGCGCTGCAGCACATGAAGTTACCGTCAGCGAAGCAGAGCTGCGTTCGAAGAGGAGCATGCCGAAGAAAATGCATATAGCGCTGGAAGAGCCTCTGAGAGACAGCGAAAGCTGTGCAACGAACAGTAACGAACAATCTCTCGAAGCATGCGGAAAAGAACACCTGCAGGTTGATATGATCTTCGGGACCATAGAAACAGACAGCAAAGAAAAACGCCCGGAGCCGTAGCTCCGGGCGTTCTGGCATCCCGTATATGCTAGGAAAGCTTAGAGCTCGCGGCGGAAGTGCTTGCCAGTTGCGATGGAAACAGCGCCTGCACCGACGAGAGCGACGAGTCCGGCAACATTGCCGTAAGGATCGCTCGTGTCAGGAACAGCAGTCTTCGTAGCCTCTGCGGTGTCCTTCATGTGCTTCGGTTCAGCCTTGGTGTCAGACTTCGTGTCGGACGTCGTATCGGAAGCCTGCTCCGGCTCCTGCTGCTGTGCGGCGTCGAGAGCTGCCTGCCAGTAAGCGACCTCGTCCTGAGCCTTCTTGAGGGCATCCTTGGCCTCTTCGAGGGCGGCAACAGCGTCGTCGTGTGCCTTCTGGGCATCGGCGAGAGACTGCTTTGCGTCAGCGTCGTCCTGCTTGGCCTGGTCGAGAGCGTCCTGGGCGTCCTTCAGTGCCTGCGCAGTCTTGTTAGCTGCCTTCTGAGCGTCATCGAGGTTCTTGTTCGCAGTGTTAGCTGCCTTCTGAGCGTCATCGAGGTTCTTCTTGAGAGTGTCGAGCTGTTCGTCAGTCGGGTTAGACTTCTTGGCAGCAAGGTACTCATTCTGAACGTCATGAGCCGCCTTGTCGGCGTCTTCATAGGCCTTCTTGGCATTCTCATTGGCCTCATTGGCGGCATTGTACTCCTTAGATGCCTTGGTGAAGGCGGAGATTGCATCATCCATAGCCTTCTTGAGAGCATCAAGGTCGTTCTCGTCCTGAGCCTTCTTCAGAGCGGCGCTTGCATCAGAGAGGTTCTTGTCAGCCTGGTAGTAAGCCCTGGTTGCTGCTGCATAGGCATCCTTAGCCGTATTCCAGGTCTTGAAGGCCTCCGTGCGCTTGGCGATTGCTTCGTCCAGAGCCTTCTTCAGAGCGTCGGAATTCTGCTTTGCAGCCTTCCAAGCGTTGCTGTCGTCTGTTGCCTTCACGACAGCGTTGTTGTATGCATCCTCCGCAGCAACATAGGCATCGTAGGCCTTGTTGTATGCATCCTGAGCCTCATTGCGCTTGGTGATGGCGGAGTCAAGAGCGTCCTTGGCATCCTGCTCCTTCTGAGCAGCGGCCCTTGCATCCTCTGCGGTCTGCTGCTGCTCAATCCATGCGCCATAGGCAGCCTGCTGGGCAGCATCGGCCGCTGCTTTTGCGTCAGCTTCTGCAGCCTGATAGTTCTTCAGGATTTCATTGGACTTATCGACTGCAGCCTGGGCGGCAGCAATCTGCTGCTCAGCTTTCTCAAGGTCTGCCTTGGTGTCCTCTGCTTCCTTCTGGGCGCCAGCGGTCTTCTCCTTAGCAGCCTCGAGCTTGCTGTTCGCCTCAGCGGATTTGCTGTAGGCGTCGTTGTAGGCGGCTTCGGCCTTCTCGGCAGCATCTTTTGCGGTCTGGAGATCAGCTATTGCCTTGTTCTTGGCAGCATCAGCTTCATTGGAGGCAGCACGTGCTTTCTTGGCGGCTGCGATGTCTGCAGGATCGCCGGTCTCCTTGGCCTTGTTCTCTGCCTTCTGGGCAGCGGCGGCCTTGTTGAGAACGTCCTGGGCGAGAGTAGCCTGCTGCTGCTCAAGCTCAGCAACGCTGTTGTTGGCATTGCCGAGATTGGTCTCTGCCTCGTCCATCGTTGCCTTGGCGAAATATGCAGCACTTTCAGCAGCGGTCTGCTCATCCTGAGCGGTCTTGAGAGCATCCGCAGCATTCTGTGCTGCCTGCTTGAGGGCGTCATAGTTAGATGCGGACTTTGCGTTCTCAAGGGCTTCGTTAGCCTTGTTTGCCTGGTCCTGAGCGTCGTCGACTGCTGCCTTTGCATCGTTGTAGGCGCTGAGAGCATCATTGTACTTGTCGGTATAGGTCTTGTATGCAGCAGATGCGTCGTCAGCTGCCTTCTGAGCGGCGGCGTTGTCTGCCTGTGCCTGCTTGTACGCATCGTTTGCCTTGTCGGCAGCGTCCTTGGCGCCATAGTAAGCCTTCTCGGCAGACGAGCTGTCGTAGAATGCCTTGTTCAGGGCCTTGCCGAGCGGATCGACTGCTGCAGCAGATCCGTCTGCAGCCTTCTTTGCGGCATCAGTTGTCTGCTGGGCCGGGAGATAGGCGTCCTTAGCGTCCTTGGCTGCCTTTGCAGACTTCTGTGCAGCGATGGAAGCTTCCTCGCTGGCCTTGTACGCGTCGTTCATCTCCTGGTTGGCCTTCTGGTAGGCGGCGTTAGCCTCATCGAAGGTCTTCTGGGCGTTATCGACGGTTGCCTTTGCGGTGTTATAGGCATCCTGCGCTGCGGTATTGTTGGCGTCAGCCTGCTTGTAAGCTTCCTCAGCCTTCTCGAATGCCTTGTATGCATTCTGCCAGTCGTAGTAAGCCTGGTTGCGGGCGGCGATAGCCTTGATGAGGGCATCTTTGAGGTCGATTACCTTGTTGCGGAGAGCAACGGCGTCGTCATATGCCTTCTTGGCGGTCTCGAGGTTGGCATTTGCCTCATCGGCTGCCTTCTTGGCGGTCTCGAGGTTTGCCTGGGCCTCATCATTGGGAGCCTCGGCATCGTCGACTGCCTTCTGGGCAGCCTCGAGCTTGGCAGCAGCGTCAGCTGCCTTTGCCTTTGCGTCCTTGAGGTTCTGCTCTGCGGAAAGAACGTTATTGACGGCGTCGTCGACCTTCTTCTGTGCAGCATCCTCGGTAGCAGTTGCGTCAGCGAGCTTCTGCTTCAGGGTTGCCACATCGTAGGTCGTTGCAGTGTCGTTCGTCTTCTGATCGTCGACGGATCCCCTGCCCTCAGCGAGTGCAGTCAGGGGGACGCCAGAGCCAACAAGGCTCAGGCCCACCGCCACAGCGATTGCGTTGCGGGCGATGCTCGGCTTCTTCATGTGCAGCTCCAATCTTCGTTTTGGACTGTGAAAGAACCGCAGGAAGGGGTGCAGATACCTCAGCACAGTCTGAATATAGAGATAATGTCATAGTGCTCTTTGGAAAGCGTTGTGTCAACTGAAACCAGTCTTAATGTGTAAAGAGAATGTTACAAAAAGCGCAGGTAGGATACATGGACTGCATCAAACAGCGATGAGCGCATTAAAAGACATTTTGAACGATTCGAAAAATATCCCCTCTGATATGGGATGGATTCTGAAGCAACTACCAGTACACAATATCGTGTATATGCATATATCTGAAAAGATATGTAGGACTGCATCATCGCAAACTTTCGGCGAACGGTACATCAGATATGAAATAAGTGCATGGGAATCTGAATCCTTGGCGCAGGTGATGTATGCGATATGAAGGCTGTCTTTCAGGGGATACAGCTACTGGGACAGAGCCAGCATAGGCATGAGCAGGAAGGACTCCCATGGATATGACCGAGACCCTGAAGGCACGCTTCTGCGCCCATCCTTCTCGCCATCCCTCCCTCTCCTGGGGTGAGGTGGCATCAGCTTTTGATGCCCAGAAGCTCGAATCGCTTGCCTATATGGAAGAGACCGGAGGAGAGCCTGATGCCTTCTTCTTCGAAGACAGGCTCTACATGGTCGACTTCAGCCATGAGTCGCCGAAGAGAAGGTCCTGCTGCTACGACGGAAAGGCCAGGACAGAGCGGAAGCGCAATCCTCCCGAGACGAGTGCCCTGGAGCTTGCAGAGGCGCATGGCCTCACGCTTGTGTCGGAGGAGATGTATCTCGCTCTCGAAGATGCAGAGCCGCTCGATGAGAAGACGACAAGCTGGATCCTCACGCCCGAGGACATACGGGAGCAGGGAGGCGCGCTCTTCGGCTCGAGGAGATATGGCCGTGTCTTCATCTACTGCAACGGGGCAGACTCCTACTATGCCTCACGCGGCTTCAGGGCCTGCCTTGGGCTCAGCTAGCCAGCAAATCAGATTCTTCGCCAAGAAGAAGGGCGCCCGCCTGCGCGAGCGCCCGTCGTGCGTGCTGGAGTATGTCGCGGGTCCTAGAACTTGACGGACGGAGCCTGGCGTGCGGTTGGATCGTCCACCTTGAAGCCTTCGCGCTTCTGGAATGAGGAGCCAGCGACGATATTGCCCGGGAATGTCTGGATTGCGTTGTTGTAGGAGAGCACGCAGTCGTTGTAGCTCTGGCGGGCATAGGAGACGCGGTTCTCGGTGTCGGTGAGTTCGGACTGGAGCTGCTGGAAGTTTGCATTGGCCTTGAGGTCGGGGTAGGCCTCAGAGACGGCGAAGAGCTGGCGCAGGGCTGCCGTGAGCTGGTTGTCTGCAGCAAGGCGCTCGCCGGTCGTCTGTGCGCTCGTTGCAGCGGCGCGTGCTGCCGTCACGGCTTCGAGCGTCTCGGACTCGTGCTTTGCATAGCCCTTGACGGTCTCCACGAGGTTCGGGATGAGGTCGAAGCGGCGCTGGAGCTGGGTATCGATCGTCTGCAGCGCGTTGTCGCAGCGGTTGTTCTTCTCGACAATGCCGTTGCGCAGGGTAATGAACCAGATAGCGAGGATGATGACAATAGCGATGATGATGAGTGCGACTGCCATGGGAACGTCCAATCTGCTCGGGACGCCGCGTGATGCAGCATCTATGTCATACAGCTGCCTGCTGTATCTTAAAAAATGGCGGAGGGGGAGGGATTTGAACCCTCGAGACGGCTAGGCCGCCTGGCGGTTTTCAAGACCGCTGCATTCAACCGCTCTGCCACCCCTCCGTGGGTGCTCAATCATCATACCCCAAACAGCAGGTCTTCAGAACAGGCAACCGTTGCAAGGGCATCTGGCGGCATGACGGGCTTGGATAGATGCACCTATATGACGAACAAGCGTCAATCCCTGCTTAGAGTCTGTTCTGCCTGGAATTGTTCTGCAATAGACTTTGCCGGCAATTAGATAAAGTCTATTCTGGCAAGCCGAGCCTAACTTTTTGCACGATGGCCGAAGGATGCAGTCACAGGCATAGACCGTGACTCCGCGAACATTAACCCGCATCAGCGTTTTGGTAGTCGCGCTTCGGCATCAGCTGAACGATAGAAGGCTCAGTCTCATAAGTAGCAGAATTGCTAAAACCGTCGTATTTACCAGAGTCGCTTTATAAGGTAGCCAAAATAGACTGAAATAGATGTCTGGAATCGCCAATAATGGCGATGAAGGTAATCAGTTCATGAGACCAACTGGCGAGTATAGGGGCGAAGCACCAATGGAGCGTACGGCTATGAAGGACCTTGAAGCCTGGGCAGCGTCTCCGTGCAGAACGCCTCTGATTGTCGGCGGTGCCAGGCAGGTGGGAAAGACCTGGCTTCTAAAGGAGTTCGGACGCACCCATTACGATGCAGTCGCACATATAGCCTTCCATGACAATGAGGTCATGAAGCGCGCCTTCGATGGCACGCTGAATCCGGACCGTCTTCTTACCGCTATCGGTACCTATACCTCGACTAACCCTACGGATGGCAGGACACTGGTATTCCTTGATGACATCCAGGAGTGTCCGCGTGCAATCACATCGCTCAAGGTGTTCTGCGAGGACAGGCCTGATGTGCCGGTTGTTGCTGCTGGATCCCTTCTCGGCACTGCCCAGAACAGGAGTACGAAAAGTGACGAGCGCATCTCATGGCTTGCGGGTAAGGTGGACTATCTGGACATACACCCTATGACCTTCACGGAGTTCCTGATGGCTCTTGGAGAGGGACACTATGCAGACCTTCTGAAGATAGAGTCGCTCGGTGATGCCTGCGCCATGTCGGAACACTACGACGATCTTCTGAAGCTCTACTTCTATGTAGGTGGCATGCCTGAGGCGGTGCAGGCATACTGCGATAACCACCTGCTTGAAGAGAGCAGGAAGGTGCAGCTACGTCTGCTCAAGAACTATGAGCGGGATATCTCGGAAAATGCCCGCACGGCCATCTCAGCCGACCGAATATGGGAGGCTTGGCAGTCTGTCCCATTGCAGCTGTTCCGGAAAACCGGCAATGGCAAATTCATGTAAATGGCTGAGGACCTCCGGCATAACCGCAGGAATTCCTGTCGCCGCTCCGCTGCATCATATGGATGAACGGCTGATGCATCCGGAGGATCGGGGGACGAGATGGCGAAGGGTCATGCAG
>NZ_JAZGJP010000030.1:0-10545 GCF_036408795.1 Olsenella kribbiana | reverse complement strand
CACGGAATCTGCACACCGTTCCGGCAGGAAGGAGGCCGTGCACAGGCAGCTGCATCCGTTCGGCTAGCTGCAGGAATCCTGACCTGCCCCCGGAGTGTACGGATGACAGGTGAAATCAACCATCCCCACGGTTCAAACCAGGGGCTTTACGACGTGATTTGGTAAGCTAATGTGAGAAATCTGCAAGAGACAAGCGAGGGGAAGCCATGGACGATACGCCAGATACCGAGGATGAGGTGCGCCTGAACACGAAGGATGAGGCAGCCAGGCGCGTCGCGTCGCTCGCGCTCGAGCTCATCAATGCCCGGCGCCCCCTCGAAGCCACCTATATCAATGCACATATATATCCAGACCTTGACCGGAACTCCTTCTTCAGGGCCTTGGGGCGTGACTGCGAGAGGCTCGCTGCCTGCGGCATGCATGTCGTGAAATCCACGCAGAATGACGAGCAGCTCTACCAGATCGACGAGAAGAACTCCTTCATAGGAGATGCGAAGCTCACCCAGCAGGAGGCACTCGAGCTCCAGGTGCTGCTCTCCCCGCAGGTCGCAAACCCCGCCTTTCCGCTTGCAGACGAGCTCGGGATGGCGCTCCTGAAGATCGACCGTTCCTTCGCAGAGCAGCCGCTCGTGAGCACAAGGCGTCCCAAGAAGGGTCCTGACCGCACGCTCCAGATGCTCCGCGATGCCTATGGGCAGCACCTGCTTGTCGAGGTAGGCTACTGCGATGCGGCAGGGGTGAAGAGCACGAAGATTCTCGCTCCCTATGGCTTCTACAGCTTCCGCGATACGCTCTACTGCGTCTGCGCAGAAGAGAAAGGCAGCAAGCTCGAGGAACCCAGGACCTACCGGATCGACCGCATGGAAAAGCCGAAGATCCTCTCCGGCAGAAGCTATACGGTGCCGGACAGCTTCGAGATCGATGACTACCGGGCGCTCCCCTTCCAGATGGGACCAACGGTCGGCACGGCAGTCTTTGCTGCTCAGCATCCACAGCCAGACCTCGTCTCCCTCATGAAGGCGCATGGCACGCTCGAGGAAGAGGAGGATGGGAGCTCCATCTGGCAGGTCCCCGCCAGCTCCTGGGAAGCAGCAGCATCCTGGGGCATAGCGCAGGGACTCATCCCCCAGAAGCCAGAAGAGCTGATCTCTGCTGCGAAAGCCTGCCTTGAAGGAGCGATTGCCCATGCCTAGCGGACGTACAAGCAACATCCAGGAGATACGCGAGCTCGTCGCGCTTGCAGGAGCCCTCGCCCAGGCAGGCGACACGATCACCGCCGATGCAATAGCGGCGCGCATGGGCATCTCGCACGCAGAGGCCGAGCATTACCTCAAGCTGCTGCTCACGGCAGGAGATGCAGAAGGAACCTATCTCTCCCTCTGCATTCCGGATGATGAAAGCGAAGTCACGCTCGCCTTCGATGGCGGCATCAAGGGAAGGCCGCTCCGCCTCACGCTTGCAGAGACCCATGCGGTGCTTGCAGCGCTCAATGCCTGCGGCGTGCCGGAAGACGATGAGCTGCGCCAGAAGATTGCCACAGGCTTCGGCCGTGCCAATGTCACGCCTGCCACGATCGAGCGCCAGCTCGAGCCCCTTGCCTCGCCGGAGGAGCACGACGTCCTCACCTCCATCTCGGAGGCCATGATCCACGGCAAGGCGCTCTCCTTCCTCTATCAGGGGACGAAGGATGATGCACCAAGACACCGTCATGCCCTTCCCCAGGAGCTCTCCCAGAAGGATGACGCCTGGTATCTCGACGCCTTCGATCTCGACAGGCAGGAAGAGCGCTGCTTCAAGATCGAGCGCATGGATGAAGCGGAGCCTGAAGAGGTGCCCGAGAATCTTGTCAGCGCCCCTGCCAAGACGAAGGCAGAGCCAGCACGCATGGTGAAGCTCACCTTCCTGGATGAGCGCTACCTTGCGCTTTTCGCCTGGCCAGGGCTCAAGATCTCGAAGAATGCCGAGCCTGTGCAGGGACGCATCCCCTACTTCGGCACCATGTGGCTTCCGCGCCAGCTTGCAGGATGCGCCGGCAAGGTCGTCTGCCAGGACGAAGAGGTCGCAGAGAAGATGCACAGCTATGCAGAAGGGCTCCTTCACCAGCTTTCCTAGCTGGGGAAGAGCCCTTCTGGCTTCTTGTTATATATATGTAGGGCTACTGCTTCTCGTGCGAGGAGCGCCACATTTCGAGATAGCGGCCGATATGTTCGCACTCGAGCTGCGTCCGTGTCTTCGAAGGCATGGAGTTAATGAAGTCGCGGCCATAGCGCTTCTGCACAAGACGCGAGTCGCAGAGCACAAGCACACCCGTATCTGTCGAGGTACGGATCAGGCGTCCTGCTGCCTGCTTCACGGCAAGCACGGCCTCGGGCAGCTGGTAGCGCCACCAGGCACGCTGCTCGCGCACCTCCCGCTCCTGGACCAGCGGATCCTGCGGGCTTGCAAATGGCAGCTTCGGCACGACAACGCAGCGCAGCGTATCGCCTGCAGCATCGAAGCCTTCCCAGAAGCTCTTGAGCGCAAAGAGCGAGAGCGACTTCTCGCTGATGAAGCGCTCACGGAGCTGGCGGGGAGATGACCTCTTCTCCTGGCACGCAAGATCGAGCCCGATCTCCGCAAGACGGGGCTGGAGGCCTTCGAAGACCTTCTCCATCTCGCGGCGGTTCGTGAAGAGCGTCAAGACCGAGCCGTCCATCGCCTTGTGGATATCGAAGAGCACATCCTCGAGCGCCGGGAGATAGCCCGGATCGGACGGCTGCGGCAGGTCCTTTGCCACGACGACTGCCATATTGCTGTCGTAGTCGAAGCTCGACGAGAGCTGCACATCGCGGTAGGCAGACTCAGGAAGCCGGTCGAAGCCGACAGCATGGTTGAAGTGGGCAAAGCTCTTCCCCACTGCAATCGTCGCCGACGTGAAGACGGCGCTCATCGTATCCGGCAGCCAGTTTTTGGAGAGGTCCTGGCCGATATCGATCTTCTCGGCCACGAGCTTCTCCGAAGACCCCTGGCGCTTCCTGCTCTGGAGCTGGGCGGAATAGACATAGGCAGAATCTGGCTCAAGGCAGATGAGGCGGATGCTCTCGGAGAGATCCTTAAGGAACCTGCCGGATTCGCCAAGCTCGTTTCCTGCCTGGGCGGAGGTCAGGGAGACCGTCGTCTGGGCTTCGGACAGAGCCTTTCCTGCCTGGTCGAGCCGCTCATGAGCATCCTTTGCCGCAGCGGCAATGGCCTGCCACTCCTTGGAGGCGCGCACCTTCTCGTCGATCCAGAGGGTCGACCCTTCATAGGCAGAACCCTTCACAAGATGGTGCAGGTCATGAATCGCAGCAAAGAGCTCGGAGGTCACGACAGAGGCACGCTGCACCGCAGCAGATGCCTTCGTAATGAGCCCCAGGGCCAAGGTCGAACCAGGCTGTGCCGCGACCTTGATCATCGCATTGTGGATGGCGCCTGACTTTGCACCGCCAAGAAGCTCGAAGGCAGCACGCGTGTCATCGGAGGATACCTCGACTGCCCACTGGCGGCGTGCCTCAGACTCGAAGGCATGGGCCTCGTCAATGACCCAATGGCGTATGGGGGGCAAGATCCTGCCTTCCGAAGCCACATCACGGAGCAGGAGCGAATGGTTCGTCACGACCACGTCGCCCGAAGCAGCAAGCCTCCTTGCTGCATAGACGACACATTCCTGTGGGAAGAACGGGCAGCGGGTGCGCAGGCACTCGTTCGAGGTCGTCGTCAGCATGCTTCTCGGCACGCATCTCCAGCGGATGCCGAGGGCGTCGAGATCGCCTTCCGGCGACTGCGCAACAGAGGCATAGGCCACAGCCAGAGCTGTCAGCATGTCGGAAGCAATGCCCGTGGTGGTGCGTCCGGGATTCGTGTCGAGAACCATATCGAGAGGCAGATCCTCTTCTGCCGAGCGCTGCATGCGGTGCAGGCACGGATAGTGCTCATAGCCTTTGAGTGCATGGAAGGAGACGCCTTCCGGCAGTGCCTGGTCGAGCGCCGGCAGCTCGTGTGCCATGAGCTGGTCGGTCAGGGCATTCGTCTTGGTAGCAACGCCGATCGTGACATTGTTCCTCTGTGCAAAGAGGATCTCCGGCAGAAGGTAGGCAAGCGACTTGCCGACGCCGGTGCCTGCCTCGATGGCACGATGGGTCGAGGTCGCAAGCGCGCTTCTGACCTCTTCTGCCATAGCAAGCTGCTCAGGCCGCGCCTCATAGCTCCCGTACATGGCAGCTATCGGACCATCGGGTGCGAAGTCTGCCTTGATCTCTGCCTCCGAAGGGGCCGTGAGCGGGCCGTCGATCTCCTTCGCATCGGCACGATCTTCGACCGTGACCTCGGAAAGGAGGTTGCGGCGCACCTGCTTCAGGTTGAATGCCGTCGCATCGTCTGTGCCCGAGAGATAGGAGAAGATGGGGCGGTATGCCCAGGTGGCATCCGGATGGAGGTCTGCGAGGAAGGCAAGGAGGCCCTTCGGCATATCAGTGAGCCCGCAGAGGATGATGGGCCACATGCCTGAGAGTGCATCTACATCGTCCATAGCGCGGTGGGTCACAGAATCGCAGCCGAAGGCCTGGGCCATGGCAGAGAGCCTATGGGTCGAGAGGCTCGGCAGCGCAATTCGCGAGAGCGCAAGCGTATCGATCCAGTTGTCGGAGACAGAAGATCCTCCCGGCACGGACTCCACGAACGTGCGGTCGAAGGTCGCATTGTGCGCAAGGACGAGGTCTCCCCCGACGAACTCGGCAAGACCCGCCACGGCATCGGCGGGCGACGGCGCATCGGCCACATCGGACTGATGGATGCCGGTCAGGGCCACGATCTCGGGAGGAATCAGGCCTTTGGGACGCACGAAGGTATGGTAGCGGTCGACAACCTTCTTGCCGGAGAGACGGGCACAGGCAATCTCCAGGAGCTCGCAGTTCTTGAAGGAAAGACCGGTGGTCTCGGTATCGAGCACCACCAGGTCTTCCTCAAGAGGTCCGAAATCCTTTTCCTGTGCGCGCTGGGCAAGGGTCAGATAGTTCTTCCTGATGCTCGGAGGCGTGTTCGGCAGGAGCAGGCTTTCGAGCGTGACGGACGTATCGTCGGTACCAGACATCAACGCTCCTCGAGTGCCCACTCCACGAAGCGGGTGCAGAGCTCGGAGAACGGGATGCCCGCAGCACGGGCGGCATCAGGAAGGAGGCTTCTCTCCGTCATGCCCGGAATCGTATTGATCTCGAGCAGGACCGGCATGCCGTCCTTCTGGACGATGAAGTCGCAGCGGGAAGCATCGCGGCAGCCAAGGGCGCGATGCGCACGCTTTGCGAACTCCTGTGCCATAGCGGTAGCCTCAGGCGTGAGGCGAGCAGGCATGATGTGGTGGAGCGAGCCCGGCTCATACTTGACCTGGACGTCGTAGAACTCGGCGTCGTAGGCAATCTCGATGATCGGGAGTGCCTGGAGCTCCTTGTTGCCAATGACAGGGACCGTGATCTCGGTGCCCTCGATGCAGGACTCGACAAGCACGTTGTCGCCCTCGGAGGACGCAAGCCTGATGGCAGGAGCAAGCTCTTCCTCGGCTGCGACGCGGGAGATGCCGAAGGAGGAGCCATTGGCAGACGGCTTCACGAAGAGCGGAAGGCCAAAGCGCTCGACAAGCTCATGGCAGAGAGCAGGATCGTCTGCAGCGGAAGCCTCGACGACCGTGCCGTCAGGCACCGGGATGCCGGCTGCGCGGTAGATCTCCTTGGCAGCATCCTTGTTCGTGCCGAGAGCAGAGGCAAGGACGCCGGAGAACGTATACGGGATATGCAGGATCTCGAGCAGGCCCTGGATGCAGCCATCCTCGCCATAGCGTCCATGCATAGCAAGGAAGGCAACATCATAGTTGCCGGACGAGATCTTGGAGATGAAGTCGGAATCTGCAACATTCATGAGCTCGAGGTGGGCAAAGCCTGCCTCCTCGAGGGCGTGCATGCAGTTCCTTCCGGAATCCATCGAGATATCGCGCTCGTCCGACCAGCCGCCAGCCAGCACTGCGACACGGAGCTGCTTGATTTCATCCCTCGTCATGTGAACTCCTTTGAGCCCTCACGCTCTGATGAGCAGCAGGGCGAAGATGTGAAACAATGTACTGAGTTACTAGAGGATACATCTCCTCAGCCACCAAACGGAGAAGAGAGAACCATATGGTTTCAAACCAGAAAAGTCCTACGTCAGAAGAGAGTCCTGCCGCACGTCCCGATATCCATACGCTTTCGCACAAGCAGCTCGCAGAAGTCATCGAGGAGCTCGGAGAGCCAGCGTTTCGCGTGAAACAGATCGAGTCCTGGGTCTGGGAGAAGAATGCCCAGAGCTTCGACGAGATGACGAACCTGTCGAAGGCGCTGAGGGCAAAGCTCGAAGAGCGCCTCTCCATGGGCAACGCTGTCGAGCTTGCACGCCAGATCTCTGCTGACGGCAGCCGCAAGTACCTGCTCCAGTTCCCCGACGGCACGACGGCAGAGTGCGTCGGCATGCCGACAAAGAACAGGCTTGCTGTCTGTGCCTCGACGCAGGCAGGCTGCGCTATGGGCTGCGCCTTCTGCGCGACAGGCAAGGCGGGACTCACCCGCTCGCTCACGTCCTCCGAAATCTACCAGCAGGTCATGCATGTCGCAGACGACTTCCAGACCCGTGTGACGAGCGTCGTCTTCATGGGCCAGGGCGAGCCTTTCATGAACTACGACAACACGCTCGCAGCGCTCAGGCGTCTGAACGACCCTGAGGGCGCTGGCATCGGTGCCCGCCACCTCACCGTCTCCACCTGTGGCGTCATTCCTGGCATCATGCGCTTCGCGAACGAGCCGGAGCAGTTCACGCTTGCCGTGAGCCTCCACTCTGCAAACCAGAGCACCCGCAACAAGCTCATGCCGGGCGTCAAGAAATACTCGCTTGTCCACCTCTATGAGGTGATGGGCGAATATGTCGACAAGACCGGACGCCGCCCGACCTATGAGTATGCTCTTATCGACGGCATCAACGACAACGACGACGAGCTTGGTGCCCTCTGCGACTTCACGCGCGGCACGCTTGCCCATGTGAACATCATCCAGCTGAACGATGTTCCTGGCTCTCCATTCAAGCCCGCTACCCAGGAGCGTGCAGAGCAGTTCGTGCAGCAGCTCGGACGCGTCGGTGTCGAGGCAACGATCAGGAACTCCCGCGGCGCCGATATCGATGCGGCCTGCGGCCAGCTCTCTCAGAACTACTACCGCCAGCTTCAGTAAAGAATCTGCAGATAGATGAAGGGGTACTAGTACGTTTGTTCTAGTACCCCTTCTCATTAGCTGTTGGACCCGCTCAGTATCCGAGGCTTTCCCACTGCCGTTCGACCGCTTCGCGGTTCGCCTCATTCTCTTCAGCAGTCGGATCTGCCGGCTTGCTTGCAGCCACCATATCCTGGATCTTATTGACTGCTCCCGACACCGCATCCTTCATGCTTGAAAGCTTTGCCTTCGTCTCAGGCGTCAGGACATTGCGGTAGATATAGATGCCGCCTGCCACGAGGATGGCAGACTCGACAACGGTACGACGGAACTTGCCCATCACTCCCCCATCTCCGATCCTGCGGCACGCTGGAATGCTTCGATGATGCGTGCCAGATCGTCTTCATCTCCGAACTCGATCTCTATCTTATGCTTCCCGCCACGGGAATCTTTCACACGCACCTTCGTGTCGAGAATCTCCCTGAGCTCTCGTGCAGCCTGCTTGTAGCTCTGCGGTGTCGGCGGCTTGGGAGCCTTGGGCTCTTTGCTGACAGAAATCAGCGAAGCAAGGTTTTCTGTCTGACGAACCGTCAGGTTCTCCTTTACGACACGCTCGGCAAGGGCGATGCGGCCTTCTTCGTCAGGCACTGCGAGGATGGCACGGGCATGTCCTGGAGTGATCTCTCCCCTTGCCAGATAGCCCTGCACTTCTTCCGGAAGATCGAGAAGACGGAGCGTATTGGCCACCGCAGAACGGGACTTGGAGAGGACCTGTGCCACCTTCTCCTGCGTCCAGCCTTTCTGGTCGACGAGCTGGCGGAGGCTCTGAGCCTCTTCGACCGGATTGAGGTCGGCACGCTGGAGGTTCTCGATCAAAGCAAGCTGGAAGACATCCTCATCCGAGATATCGCGGATGACTGCAGGGATCTCCTTGAGCCCAGCAAGCTTCGATGCCTGATAGCGTCTCTCCCCTGCCACAATCTGGTAGGTGCTGCCCGTCTTGCGTACAAGAATCGGCTGCAGCACGCCGTGCTGCTTGATGGAATCAGCAAGCTCCTGGAGCTTCTCCGCATCGAACTCCTTGCGGGGCTGGTCAGGATTCGGCTCGATCTTGGAGATTGGCAACGTTGCATCAGCCTTTACGGGACCTACTTCAGCGTTGGCCTCTCCCATAAGGCTTTCGATGCCACGTCCCAGTCCTTTCCTAGCCACGACGCGTCACCTCCTTGGCAAGCTTCATATATGCAAGAGAGCCCTTGTTCACACGCGAATACATCGTGATAGGAAGACCGTAGGATGGAGCCTCTGCAATCTTCACGGAACGCGGAATCATATTCTTGAAGACCTTGTTGCCGAAGAACTTGCGCACCTCGTCGACAACCTGCTTCGAGAGCGTCGTTCTCGAGTCATACATAGTCATGAGAACGCCGAAGACGTCAAGCTCTGGATTCAGATGTTCCTGGACCATATGCATGGACTCCATGAGCTTGGAGACACCCTCCAGTGCATAGTACTCGCACTGGATAGGAATCAGGATGGAGTCCGCTGCCACGAGCGCATTTATGGAAAGCAGGCCAAGCGAAGGCGGGCAGTCGATAAAGACGAAGTCGAATTCATCCTTGATCGGGTCGAGCAGGTTCTTCAGGCAGTACTCGCGCTTGTCGGTATTCACAAGCTCGATCTCAGCACCAGAGAGCTGTACGGTAGCCGGAACGACAAAGACATTCGGCTCGCAGGTATCCTGAATCATGGAATCGATAGGCTGATCATTCAGAAGGGCGTCATAGATATCGTATTCAAGCTCTTCCTTGTCAATCCCATAGCCAGATGTCGTATTGCCCTGCGGGTCGAAATCGACAACCAATACCTTGCGCTTGTTCTCGCCAAGTGCTGCAGAGAGGTTGATGGCTGTGGTCGACTTCCCTACTCCGCCTTTCTGATTGATAATTGCGATGACATGCGTAGGCTTCTCTTTGTTGAAGCGCTTCTTGTCCTGATATCCCAAGTCTGCTCCATTTCGTCTGCATTCGCTTGCCGTACAAGGACTATCTTACCTTCTCAGAAGGCCAGCAATGGCTCTCCCCTCTTCGCTGCAGAGATTTTCTGTTTCACGTGAAACACGTATATATCTCCATGTATTTAGCCAGTGTCGCTCTTCCACCAATTGCATATCTTCAAGATGCTTGTTCATCATGTTTCACGTGAAACATTATCTAATCCATCTCTCATGATGTGCTTCGATACAATTGAATGTGCTGCTCATCTTCTTGCGTGTTCCACGTGAAACAGATACATCATGTATCTCGTTGATAGACATACGTAGAATCCGCAAATGAGGGAAAGACAGCTCATCAAAATGTTTCACGTGAAACTTATCCAATACCGTCTATTACGTGTAACCAGCCTGTCGAGTTCACCAAGATCTGGCATCGTATTCGCTTTGCATGTCTTTCGATAGATATATGCAGCAAGCCTGTAGCATTCGAGTATCGAAAATTTTCCTTTGCAAGATAGTACCAATGGAATTTAGCGTGTCTATCTATGAGCAATCGGCAACGTGACCTCAGAAAGATATTCTTAGTTAAGGCAATGTCTACCTTGCTTTGGGTCTATTGACTAATCCAGTCATATAGAAATTATTAGGCTATAAGAGCTGCCTCATGGATTCCTTCATCCTGTTTCACGTGAAACATATCAACTCATGCCATTTCAAACCAGAACATGTGCATGTCGAGTTGATAGATTTACCTGTCGAGTTCGTTAGGCTCCAACGGCCTTGTAAGCTATGGGAGTCAGACACAGACCCGACTCATTTATATCAATCACATCTAAGGGCCTTATATTGAACATTTACTGCTTGCAGACTTCATGTCGACAGCTGTATCACTCTGCAGATATTCAAGAGGATATACACAGGTGCGTGTTCATCATCAGCAAATTCACTGGGTCTAGAACACATGTATGTCGAGTTGATAGATCCACCTGTCGAGTTGGCGATTCTTGCCTCTACTAGGTTTCATACTTGTTCATGTTCAAAGAGCGCAGAATCAATATCTTCTGATAGATGCTGTTCATCTGACACTGCTACCACAGCGAAAGACAGGTTCCTATATTCAGCTTTGCAGCAAAGAAGCAAATGCCGATTCGAGAGTCGGAGCAGTCCATAAAGCCTCATAAGGAAAGATGCTAAATGGCTGAGTACCTCCGGCATAGTTAGGCTCCCTGAACTGCAAACGGCTTAGG
This sequence comes from Olsenella kribbiana, assembly GCF_036408795.1. Taxonomy (NCBI): domain Bacteria; kingdom Bacillati; phylum Actinomycetota; class Coriobacteriia; order Coriobacteriales; family Atopobiaceae; genus Olsenella; species Olsenella kribbiana. Next base: position 64 of record NZ_JAZGJP010000030.1, on the reverse strand, counting down.
CAAGCTCGCAGGAAGCTTCGGCTGGACCGTGGCCGTGGCTGCGATGCCGGAGAGCGGGACATGC
>NZ_JAZGJP010000003.1:106303-191537 GCF_036408795.1 Olsenella kribbiana | reverse complement strand
TGCATGTCCCGCTCTCCGGCATCGCAGCCACGGCCACGGTCCAGCCGAAGCTTCCTGCGAGCTTGCCTAAGCCGTTTGCAGTTCAGGGAGCCTAACTATGCCGGAGGTACTCAGCCATTTTCATGTATTCCAGAGTTACAGACGGTGGCCGCGGGAGCTACTACTGGGGAGCGGTCAGATGGCTTCAAGATGCCGGTCTGGTTACAAAAGTCAATCGAATCACGAAGCCGCAATTCCCGCTCAGAGCCTATGAGGACGAAGGCTCATACAAGCTCTTCATGCTCGATGTCGGCCTGATGAGCGCTGCGCTCAATCTTTCGGCGGACACTATCCTAGAAGGGGACGAGCTTTTCACGCAGGGCAAAGGCGCGCTGGCAGAGCAGTATGTCTGCCAGCAGCTTGTAGCTTCCAATCGCTGCAGGCCTACGTACTGGTCGGCGGATGGCTCCAAGCAGAAGGGAGAGGTCGATTTCCTCTATGAGTGCGACGGAGACATCATTCCGCTCGAAGTGAAGTCAGACCAGAACGTGCATAGCCGAAGCCTCGCCCGCTTTGCGAAGGAGCATGGCATCAAGAGAAGCCAGAGACTTTCCCTCAAGGGATATGAGGACCTTGGATGGCTTGTAAACATTCCCCTGTTTGCAGCAGATATGCTGCCCGCACGTCTATAAAGCAGCAGGAACAGGCTGGTGGCTGTTCCTGCTGTGCGTGTCGACGCGGACAGTCTTACAACGTGTGCAGATCCACCTTGGAGAGAAGCGACTCCACGACAGAGCGCTCTGCCGCCTGGGTGCCGGACTGCATGACATTGGCAGAGCCAGTGGCAATGGCCAGGGTCGCTGCATCGGAAAGCCTGTATCCGCGCTCCCAGGCAAACGCTATGGCAGCAAGGAAAGCGTCGCCTGCTCCTACGGTAGAGCCGACAGGCACATGCGGGGCCCTTGCAGAGATCGTGTGCTCCTTCGTGCAGAAGAGGGCGCCCTTCGCTCCCATGGAGACCACGACGGTCTTGATGCCGCCTGCAAGGAGCTCATGAGCAGCATTGATGATGTCCTCTGTCGTATGGAGCTCCTGGCCGACGAGGTCGGAGAGCTCCTGGAGATTCGGCTTCACGAGCGTCGGTGCCGCATCGATGCCCTCTGTCAGGGCACGGCCATCCGTATCGAGGAAGACCGAAGCTCCTGCCTGCTTGCTTGCACGGATCCAGGTGGCATAGGTATCGGATGGCACGCCTCTTGGGAGGCTGCCTGAGAGCACGACGACATCCCCCTCTTCGATATCTGCGGTCAGGCGCTGCAGGAGGTCAAGCATCTCCTGGGAGTCCACGACAGGGCCTGGCTCGTTGATGTCGGTGTGGGTGCCGGTCTGGGTGTCGATGACCTTGAGGTTCGTCCTCGTGTCGCCTTCGATTGCCACAGAGACGCAGCTGATGCCCATATCCACGATGTCGGACTCTATCTGCGTGCCGACCGTGCCGCCCAGAAGCGCATAGGCGCAGGTCTTGCCACCGAGCTTTGCCACGACCTTCGAGACATTGATGCCCTTGCCTCCGGCGTCGCTCCTGAGGCTCACGATGCGGTTCACGTGGTCGATCTGGAAGCCCGCAATGAGGGCGGTCTTGTCCAGTGCGGGGTTGAGGCAGACAGTTCTGATCATGGGCATATCCTTTTCCATCCTGCCTGTTGGTGCGCAGGCAGAAGTTCGTGGCTTCCCTTCGAGGAAGAGCGTAGCACGCAAGGCCCTGCCAGCCTTTCCCGGCACCTCCTTGTTTCGGCGATGGGTCCGGGAGTCTGGGCCGAGGGTGCCTGCTATGCTTGAGATGTGAAGAGATGCCATACGGGCTCTGCATGGGAGGGATGCATGGAAGAAGGCTCCGAAGAGACAGAAGAGCGCGAAGAGGATGAGCGCTTCATGCGTCTTGCGCTCCAGGAGGCCAGGCGTGCTGCCGATGAGGGGGAGGTCCCGATAGGGGCTGTCGTCGTCTGTGACGGCAAAGTCATCTCCTCTGCCCACAACAGGCGCGAGCTTGACCATGACCCGTCTGCCCATGCAGAGTTCCGCGCGATGACAGAGGCGGCACAGGCGCTGGGACGTTGGCGGCTTTCGGGCTGCACGGTCTATGTGACGCTCGAGCCCTGCCTCATGTGTGCCGGCCTCATGGTGAACTCTAGGATTGACCGCTGCGTCTATGGGGCGCCCGATCCCAAGGGCGGAGCCTTGGGGACGCTCTACGATGTGAGCCACGATGCGCGCCTGAACCATGAGTTCGAGGTCACATCAGGAGTTCTGACAGATGAGTCAGCAGAGATATTGAAGGAGTTCTTCCAGGCAAGGCGTGCTGCCAGAAAGGCAGAGAAGCGCAGCTCTAGACAATCTGGAACGTCAGGAAGTCCAGATAGTGCGTGTCCGGCATGCCCCAGAGGATCGGATGGTCCGGAGCCTGCTGCCTGAGCTCGATCTGCTTGAGCTGCACATTCGCGTTGTGCGCTGCTTCGGCAATGGCTTCCTCGAGCAATCTTGTTGTCATGAACCGAGAGCATGAGCACGTCGCGAGGTATCCTCCGCGGGGAAGCAGGCGCATGGCCCACTCGTTGATCTCGCGGTAGCCCTTCTTTGCATGCGCCACGGCAGAGCGGCTCTTCGTGAAGGCAGGAGGATCGAGGATGATGAGGTCGAAAGGACCTCCCTCTTCCTTGAGACGCTGCTTGCTCTTCACAAGCTCAGGGAGATACTCCACGACATCGGCGCACGTGAAGTCCATGCGGTCATCCAGATGGTTGAGCTTCGCATTCTCCTGGGCAAGGGAGATGGCGGTATCCGAGATATCGACGCAGCGGACAAACTCGGCCCCTCCTGCAGCAGCGTTGAGCCCGAACGGTCCTACATGGCTGAAGCAGTCAAGGACACGGCGTCCCTGTGCAAGCTCCCTCACGGCGCGCCTGTTGTATTTCTGGTCAAGGAAGAAGCCGGTCTTCTGGCTGTTCTCGATGTCCAGGTCGAAGAGAAGGCCGTTCTCCTGTGCCATGACGCGGGCAGACTCAGGGAGAGGCTTTCCCGGCTCTGGCCACCAGCCCTTGTGGAGCTCAAGGCCCTCGAGCCTTCTGGCAGGGGAGTCGGCCCGCTCGTAGATGCCGCGGACAGAGACGCCGTCAGAACGCAGCACATCCAAGATCAGGGGGAAGAGCATCTCCTTCCTCATCTCCATGCCATACGTTCCTACCTGTGCTACCAGCACATCCTCGTAGCGGTCTACAATGAGGCCCGGTGTGCCGTCTGCTTCGCTGAAGAGGATGCGGCAGCAGTTCGTGTCAGGCTCGGCTCCGGGAAGCGTGCGCGGACCCATGACAGCTTTCCTGTGCTCCCAGGCCCAGAGGATGCGCCGCCTCCAGAAGCCTTCGTCGAAGCGGTCATTCGCATTGTGGGAGAGCACGCGCACACGGATCTTGGACTCCAGGGAAAGAAGGCCTGCTCCCTGCCAGGTGCCGTTCTCCTCGAAGAGATCGACAATTGCGCCGTTCTCAGGTGCATGTCCGTCCTGGTCAGGCTCCATGCGCACGATCTCTCCCTCGAAGACCCAGAGGTATCCCTGGGAGAGCATGCGTGCAGCCTTCTTCGTGATGTATGCCTTCGGATACGGACGTGCCTGTTTCATGGAAGCGGTGACTCCTTATAGATCTCTATCTGGTCTCTCAGCACTCGAACTTGTCCACCTTGCCGGTGGCGTGGGCATGGAGCTGCTTTATGGTTGCGGGGATGTCTTCGAAGCGGTAGGGCGTCATCTGGTAGACCCAGTTGAGCCAGTTCCGGTAGAGGAGATTGGCGTGTGCCCTCCACGTGAAGCGTGGCTGGTAGGTCGGATCGTCTCCTGGGAAGTAGTTCACGGGCAGCTTGATCGGCTTTCCGGCATTCGCATCGCGCCAGTATTCGTTGGCCAGCGTATCCCTGCCGTACTCGAAGTGGCCCGTGAGATAGATCTCATGGAAGTCCCTCGTGGCAATGATCGCAGGTCCGCTTGTAATGCCTTCGGAGAGCACCTGGAGCTCCGGATGGAGCCTGAGCTCTGCCTCGTCGAGCATCGCATGCCTCGAGTGCGGCATGTAGTGGAGCTCGTCGAAGCCGTTCGTCAGGAAGTTGTACTCATCGCAGAGCCGCTGCGGGAAGACACCGAAGAGCTTCTCCGGCAGGTCGATCTTGTGGACGCCGTACTTGTAGTAGAGCTTTGCCATCGCACCCCAGCAGAGATGCATGGTCGAGAGCACGTGCTCGTCTGCCCAGTCAAAGATCTCTGTGAGCTCTTGCCAGTAGTCCACATCCTCGAAGGGCATCTGCTCCACGGGGGCGCCGGTGACGATCAGGCCATCGTAGTTGTTGGCCTTGAGTGTTTCGAACGTCTCATAGAACTTCACGAGGTGGTCGCGTGAATGCTGCGCCTCATGGCTCGAGACGCGCATGAAGTCAAGGCTCACCTGCAGAGGGGACTTCGAGATGAGGCGCAGGATCTGCGTCTCCGTCTCGATCTTTGTCGGCATGAGGTTCAGAAGCACCACATGGAGAGGTCTGATCTGCTGGGAGGCGGCCACTTCCTCTTCGAGGGCAAAGATGTGCTCGTCGTGCAGGATCTTCTTTGCGGGCAGGCCGTCAGGGATATTGATAGGCATGGGTATCTCCAGATCTGTTTTTCAGGGATGTGCGCAGCGCCCTAGGCGCCTAAAGAGGCTTAGAGGCCCTGCATTCGATAGGAGAGCGTCTTCGGAAAGCTTCCCATTGCGCGCATCCCTTCTGGAGTCCGTTCGGTATATGCGACTAGCGTAACACGGATTGTGCGATGCAATGCTCATAAGCCTTGGCAAACCCATGCCATTGCTACAGGTCCGTTGCCGCTGGCGGCATCAAGGGGTTAATGACTTCCCGTATACGCTACGCTGATGAAGTTTGGAGCTTGGGCTCCGGAGAGGCTGAAAGCGTCCATCTATAGGGGAGGGGCCGCCTGTGACCATCGTAGACATGCTGCGGCATAATGCCGCGGCATACCCGAACGAGACAGCTCTCGTCGAGGTGAATCCTGAGATACAGGACAACCGCCATGTCACATGGCGCGAGTATGAGCTCGTAGAGACGACAGAGGACAATCCGTATAGGCGGGAGATGACATGGAAGGTGTTCGACGAGAAGTCGAACCGCTTCGCGAACCTCCTGCTTTCCCGTGGCGTCCGCAAGGACGACAAGGTAGCCCTGCTTCTCTACAACTGCATCGAATGGCTGCCGCTCTACTTCGGCATCTTGAAGACCGGTGCCACGGTCGTGCCGCTCAACTTCCGCTATGCATCGGATGAGATCGAGTACTGCCTCGAGAAGTCGGATGCGACGATCCTTGTCTTCGGCCCTGAGTTCATCGGACGTGTCGAGGAGATCGTGCCCAAGATTCAGAAGGGACGCCTCCTCTTCTATGTGGGAGATGACTGCCCGACCTGGGCAGAGAGCTACCGTGAGCTGGCGGCGCTCTGTGCCTCCACGGACCCCATGATCCCGCTCTCGGAGGATGAGGATGCTGCCATCTACTACTCCTCCGGAACGACCGGCTTCCCCAAGGCCATTCTCCATCATCACCGCTCGCTCACGCAGGCAGCAGAGATGGAGGCAGTCCATCACAAGACCGTTCATGAGGACGTGTTCCTCTGCATTCCGCCCCTTTACCACACCGGTGCCATGATGCACTGGCTCGGAAGCCTTCTTGTGGGCGGCAAGGGCGTGCTCCTCCGTGGCGTGTCGCCGAAGTCGATCTTGTCCACCGTCTCCTCAGAGCGCTGCACGATTGTGTGGCTCCTCGTGCCCTGGGCCCAGGATATCCTCACGGCCATAGAACAGGGGACGGTCACGCTCTCTGATTATCACCTCGACCAGTGGCGGCTCATGCATATCGGCGCCCAGCCTGTGCCGAAGAGCCTCATCAAGCGCTGGAAAGAGGTCTTTCCGAACCATCAGTACGACACGAACTACGGCCTTTCCGAATCCACGGGCCCAGGATGCGTGCATCTGGGACTCGAGAACATCGACCATGTCGGTGCCATCGGCGTGCCGGGCTATCGCTGGCAGGCAAAGATCGTGGATGAGGCAGGCAATGAGGTAGAGCAGGGCGCTGTCGGCGAGCTCTGCGTCAAGGGCCCCGGCCTCATGGAGTGCTACTACAAGGACCCCGAAGCCACGGCAGAGGCCCTGCAGGATGGATGGCTCCATACGGGAGACATGGCCAGGCAGGATGAGGACGGGTTCTACTGGCTCGTGGACCGCAAGAAGGATGTCATCATCACGGGCGGCGAGAACCTCTATCCGGTGCAGATCGAGGACTTCATGTCGGGAGATCCGGATATCCAGGATGTGGCCGTGATCGGCCTTCCTGATGAGCGCCTGGGAGAGATTGCCTGCGCCATCGTGGAGCTGAAGCCGGGCTCTCACGCTACGGAGGACGATATCAACCAGTTCTGCCTCGGGCTTCCGCGCTACAAGAGGCCGCGCAAGATCATCTTTGCTGATGTGCCGCGCAATGCGACCGGCAAGATCGAAAAGCCGCTCCTGAGGAAGCGTTACGGTGCTCAGGGGCTTGTGGATCACGAGAACCAGTCTTAGAGGGAAAGACAGGAGAGGGAAATGGCAAAGCAGCTTCTTTCGGGCAATGAGGCAGCAGCCCAGGGCCTCTGGGAGGCAGGCGTCGCCGTGGGATCGGGATACCCCGGCACGCCGTCTACCGAGATGCTCGAGAACCTGGTCAAGAAGGACGGACCCACCTGCGAGTGGGCACCGAACGAGAAGGTAGGACTTGAGGTCGCAATAGGTGCTTCCATGGGAGGCGTGCGCTCTGTTGCCGCCATGAAGCACGTGGGCTTGAACGTTGCCGCAGACCCGTTCATGTCCGTTGCGAACACCGGCGTGAATGGCGGACTCGTGCTCTTCGTAGCAGACGATCCGTCGTGCTACAGCTCGCAGAACGAGCAGGATTCGAGGAACTACGCCGCATTCGCACGCGTGCCGTGCCTGGATCCTTCCGACTCCGAGGAGATGTATTCCTTCGCAAAGGAGGCCTTCGATATCTCCGAGAAGTTCGATACGCCCGTGATGCTCCATGAGACGATGAGGATTGCCCACACGAGGACGATGGTGGAGGTAGCAGGCGAGCGCAAAGATGTTGCTCCTCGTGCCTATGAGTCCCACCCCGAGAGGTATGTCATGATGCCGGCCTTCGCCGTGAAGCGCCGTGTCGCGACAGACGAGCGCGAGGATGCGCTCACTGCATGGGCTGAGGAAACGCCGCTCAACCGCGTCGAGATGCGCGATTCCGAGATCGGCGTCGTCTGCGCCGGCGCCCTCTACAACCATGTGCGGGAGGCGCTGCCCGAGGCATCCACGCTCAAGCTCGGTGTCACGTGGCCGCTGCCGCCGAAGAAGCTCCATGACTTCGCGGCGTCCGTGAAGAAGCTCTACGTGGTAGAAGAGACCTGCACGTACTTCGCAGACCATGTGAAGGCATTGGGCATCGAAGCGTCCGTTCCTCCCATGGGCCCGCTTCCGCGTGGCGGCGAGGTCCTGCCAGCCCACATCAAGGCTGCCTTCGGCGTCGGCGAGCCGCCCCATCCTGCTCCTGCCCAGGGGCTTCCGGGACGTCCGCCTGCGTTCTGCACGGGCTGCCCGCATCGTCTCGTCTATGTGGAGCTCCACAAGATGCATGCCATCGTCACAGGAGACATCGGCTGCTATACGCTCGGCGCGGTAGCACCGTATAAGGCCGTGGATTCCGTCATCGATATGGGAGCATCCCTGTCCATGGCGCACGGCATGGAGCTTGCGCAGGCGGGCGAGAGGTCGAAGCGCCCCGTCGTCGGTGTCATCGGCGACTCGACGTTTACGCACTCGGGCATCACGAGCTTGCTCGGCACGATCTATAACGGCGGCAAGGGAACCCTGTGCATCCTCGACAACAGGACGACGGCCATGACGGGAGCACAGGGTAATCCGTGCAACGGCGTCACGCTCAAGGAGCAGGCAGAAGGCGTCTCTCCGCTCTCCGTCCCCAAAGGCAAGTACCTGGATATCGAGGCACTGTGCCGTGCCATGGGAGCAGACGAGGTCGAGACCATCGATGCCCAGGATGCCGCAAGCATCAGGAAGGCACTGCGCACGGCCGTGAAGCATGAGGACAAGCTCTCCGTGCTTGTGTTCCGCTCTCCCTGCCGCCTCATCGACCGCACGACGCACAAGGCACCTGAGATCGTCGACTGCCGCAAGTGCGGGACCTGCATCCAGATAGGCTGCCCAGCGCTTGGCAAGGCCGAGGATGGCTCTGCCGTCATCGACACGAACCAGTGCATCGGCTGCAGCCAGTGCATCCAGTCCTGCCCGTTCGGCTGCATCAAGAGGGGAGAGTAGAGCCATGCCGCACGCAACAGCATCCACCAAGAGCTCCTCTGTCGAGCTTACCGGACATCAGGTCGAGCTCGAAGGCACCCGTACGGTCCTTCTCGTCGGTGTCGGCGGCCAGGGCACGATCTTGGCAGGAAATATCCTGGCCATGACAGCAGCAGAGGCTGGCCTCGACGTGAAGGTCTCGGAGATTCACGGTATGAGCCAGAGAGGCGGCTCCGTCTCCACGGTCATCCGCATGGGCAGCCATGTGGGCTCGATGGTCGCAGATCCAGGCTGCGCTGACGCAATCGTCGCCTTCGAAGCCATCGAGGCGCTTCGTGCCCAGCAGTACCTGAAGGAGGGCGGCACCATGATCGTGAACGATGAGACGATCGTGCCGGTCTCTGTGGCTATCGGCACGTTCAAGATGCCGGACGATGTGGAGGCACGGCTTGATGCCCTTGGAGCCAAGAAGATCAATGCCGGTGCCATCGCACGTGCAGCGGGCAGCCCCAAGTCGACGAATGTCGTGCTTGTCGGTGCCCTCTCCACGACGCTTCCCTTCGACGAGGAGGCATGGGAGTCTGCCATCAGGCGCCGCGTGCCGCCCAAGACGATCGAGGCGAACATCGAAGCCTTCCGCCGCGGCCGTGCTGCCGTAGAGGGATAGACTGATAAGCTCTCATAGACAAGAAGAAGGCCCAGTCCGGCATCTGTCCGGGCTGGGCCTTGTCATGCTATGCAATCATGCAGAATGTCCCGATATAAGAAGAGCCCGACGCATCGGGCTCTTCCAGGTGTGGGCCGAAGCCATACGCCGCAATTCGACGAAATTGTGGCGTGCAACTATAGGATTGGATTAGAGGCATCTGATGCATTTCGGACTGCAGAGGGAAGCAAAATACTGAAGGGCTCCAAGTCTTGGATTTGCCTTCTGGCTGCATTAAATCGGTGTGTCTCCCTATACGGCCAGTGCAGCAACTTCGGGAAGAGCCGAGGGATCGAAGGTCTTGAGGTCATAGGTGGTCTGGAGCTTCATCCAGAACTCGGGTGTCGTGCCAAGCGCTTCAGCAAGCAGCCATGCCATTTCGACCGTGATGGCACGCTTCCCATTCACGATTTCCGAGACTGCCGATTCCGATTTGCCGATTGCCTTTGCAAGCCGATACTGGCTGATGCCAAGCGGCTCGAGGAATTCTTCCTTGAGAATCTCGCCCGGGGTGCTCATAAGGTCACGCATGGTAGTCAACGAACTCAACCTCCTTCGCTTCGTCGTTGCTCCACTTGAAGCATAGACGCCATTGTCGGTTTACCCTGATGCTGTATTGACCCTTTCTGTCTCCCGCAAGCGCCTCGAGCCGATTGCCTGGAGGAATTTTCAGGTCGTCCAATGTGCAAGCAGCATCCAGAATCTGCAGCTTGCGCATCAATGCCTTGCGTACATCCGAGGGGACTCTCCTGGGTGTGAGGTCTGTTCCCTCCCAGAAATCTTGTATGTCAGCGTCGCGGAATTCCAAGGTCGACTCCTATACTTCCGTATAACAGAAGTATCACGTATTGAGAAAGAAAATTCAAGGCTACTTTAGCGGCAGCAGGGCATCGATCGAGAAAGTGCTGCCTTCTACGAAAGCCGATGCTGTTCCGCCATATCGCCTGGCCCTCGCCCGAGAGCTGCCCTGCTGCTTCCCACGTCTGCCTCTGATGGCTGTGCTTCTTGGATATGCATCCTGGGGCTCTTGGAGCATTGCCTTGTGCAGAAGATCGAGGTATCGCGATGCGCTGTCCCCAGAGGAGCCACATAAGCAATAGACTGGATGTCTGTGACATTAAGCGGGGATTCAGCGTTTTGCGACTCTTCGTGGTCAATGGCAGACGTGCGCACCTTGTACCGCGGCTGCCTGACATGCAAAAGCAGGATCAGGAGCTTGGCAATGAGCGATTTCGACAATGAATAGGACAGAACGCCGCATCATATACGTCAGGATGCACAGCCGTCCGAGACAGAGCCTGCTCCGGCATCTGTTCCTACGTCTGCGGCGTCTCCGCTTCCGGCGGACTCTGCCGCTGCTAAGCACTTCGGCCAGGCAGATGTAGAGCAGCTTACGTACCGCACGCATCCCAAGAGAAGGCTGCCCATAGCGGCACGCATCCTCCTCGTCCTGGCAGCATGGGTAGGCCACATCAATTCTTCGATGGCGGTAGGAGGAGACGAGGGCAAGGCGCTCTCACAGGCGCTCGAGGCTCCCAAGGCCGCAGAGGGTCAGAAGCAGGCTCCGTTCTACATGGTGATCATCGGGTCCGATAGCCGCGACGGCGTCTCCGGATCTCGCTCGGACGTCACAATGCTTGCTCGCGTCGATCTCGAGCACACCACTGTCGACCTCATCTCCATCCCGCGCGACACTATGGTGAGCTCCCAGGATGGCATGGTCGAGAAGATCAATGCGGAGTACAACAATGGTCCTGCTGCCACGGTAGAAGCAGTCTCGGCTTTCGCAGGCGTGCCTATCTCGCACTACATGGCCATGAACTTCGACGATCTGAGTGGCGTAATCGACAGCCTTGGAGGCATCACGGTCGATGTGCCCGAAGAGTTCACGTCGCGTGATGGCTACCACTTTGTCAAGGGCAAGCAGAACATGAGCGGAGCTGAGGCATTCAGCTATGTGCGCGACCGCTACAACGAGACTGGCGGAGATTTCGGCCGTGCACAGGCACAGCGCCAGGTGGTCGAGGCCATTGCCCACAAGGTGCTTGAGAGTAATGCCACCCAGCTTCCGTCTGTCGTGGAAAGCCTTGCGGAGTCTGTCTCCACCGACCTCTCCGTCACCGACCTCGTAGGCTGGGCTACTGACATCAAGGGCTCCGGCATCAACCTCAAGGTCTATTCCGCCATCACGCCCAGCTACTCGTTCAGCCAGGACGGCGTCTCGTATGTGGGGACCATGTACGACGAGTGGCGCGCCATGATGCAGCGTGTGGATGCCGGCATGGACCCCAATGACACCTCCGCTACGATACCTGAAGCGCAGGCAAACGATGCCTCCCTCGGCGCTGCGACCAATGCTGCATCTCCGAGGGACTACGAGGAGCTTGCGGCAAATGCAGGACTTACAACCGATGATATAGCACAGTGGCGGGGAGCTGGGACCAGCACAGAACCTTGCTTTTCTTGGCTTGCTGGCTGGCGCCAAGGGTCCGCTTCAGCGCGGCCTTAGCGCTCGACCCCTGCGATGGTGAGCGAGATGGCAGGACCTAGTCAGGCTCAGATGTCCCGCACTTATGGTCGGCGGGCTTTTGCCATGTGGCGGTATAGCCTGAGGGCGCGCGGCTCATGTTGCGGCTGCTTCTGGCGGAGGCATCCCAGGAAGGCGGAGGCACAGGTAGCTCCTTCCAGCTGCACTCAGCGCTGCTGCTTCAAGGGAAGCAGGGTATCGACGGAAAAGCCGCTGCCCCTCTGTCTACGGTATGACCTTGGTGGATATGTGTCCTCAAGGAGCAGGGTGTACAATCGCTATTAGTTCAGGCGTTTTTTAAATGTTGCACCCTGAATCGCAACGGTTGTTCTATCTAGTTCCGGGCTGTTTTCTGCTCCCCGGCATGAATGCTCCGGGGAGGGGTGCATGTATCTGGGTTACTGTGCTGCTGCACGTCTGCCACTTGCCGTTGCTGATTATGCAGCCTTTTCTGATGCTGATTCCACAATCCTGTGGATGCAGAACCGGAGGTGCTGCTAGACCATGCGCATAGCAATGATTGGACATAAACGTTATGGCTCTCGTGAGGGCGGTGTCGAGGTCGTCGTGACCGAGCTGGCACGCCGTATGGCAGCGCTTGGCCATGAGGTCACCTGCTATGACCGTTCCGGATCTGATGTCATGACTGGCGATGCTGCTTCAACCCAGGAACGTGTGGTAGACGGTGTCCGCGTCGTGCCTGTCAAGACTATAGACAAGAAGGGCCTTGCAGCTGCTTCTGCTTCCTATTACGCAACGAAGGCAGCCATCGCAGACAAGCCTGATGTCATCCACTATCACGCAGAAGGTCCCTGCGCCATGCTGCCCCTTGCAACAAAGGCTGGCATCCGTACCGTAGCGACGATTCATGGCCTGGATTGGCAGCGTGCCAAGTGGGGAAGGCTCGGATCTGCCTACATCAAGCATGGAGAGAAGGCTGCTGCGGAAAAGGCCGATGAAATCATCGCTCTCTCTCGTTCTGCGCAAGCCTACTTCAAGGATAACTACGGCAGGGATACGAAGTTCGTGCCGAATGGCATAGAGCCAAAGACGCTTCTGTCAGCTCAGATTATCAAAGAGAAGTGGGGTCTTTCTGCTGGCTCATATATTCTCTTCCTGGGAAGGCTTGTGCCGGAGAAGCGTCCAGAGCTGCTGATCGAAGCGTTCAAGGAGCTCAATACCGACAAGCGTCTTGTTATTGCTGGCGGCGCCTCTGACACCTCTGAGTATGAGAAGCAGCTGCGCAACATCGCGGAGGGTGACAAGAGGATACTGTTCACGGGCTTTGTGACAGGCGATACCTTGGCAGAGCTCTATAGCAACGCCTATTGCTACGTGTTGCCTTCTGATGTTGAAGGCATGCCCATGAGCCTTCTTGAAGCCATGGCATATGGTAGATGCTGCTTGACGTCAGATATCCCGGAGTGTGCTGACGTGCTCGATGACCATGGAATGACGTTCGCTCGAGGTGATGCTGATGCGCTGGGGGATACGCTCGAAGACTTGCTTGAAGCGCCGAAATGGACGAGACAGCTCGGTGCTGAAGCAAAAAGACATGTCGAAGAGTCTTATAGCTGGGATTCTGTAGTGGCCAAGACTCTTGCAATATATAGGGGAGAGAAGTAGATGCGCATCATCCTGGTGAACAAGTTCCATTACCTGAAGGGCGGAAGCGAGACATACTATTTCGGTCTCGCTGAAGGCCTCAAGAAGCTGGGCCATGAGGTTCACTTCTTTGCGATGCAGGATGAAAAGAATCTGCCTTGCGATGATGCCGATCTCTTTGTATCGGCAAAGGACTATAACGGAGCAACTTCGGCTGCGAAGAAGATCTCAGAGGCAAAGCCGCTCATCTATTCCAAGGAATCGCTGGAAAAGTTCGAGAAGCTCTGCAAGCGGGTTCATCCTGATATCGTGCATATGAATCTGGTGCATCGCCAGATCACGCTTTCAATTCTCGATGCCCCCTATCTCAAGGAGCATCATGTACCTGTTCTCTTTACGAGCCATGACTATATCCTCGTATGCCCGAACTACTTGATGCTGGATGGTTCTGGCAATGTCTGCGATGCCTGTCTTGGTGGGCACTTCAAGGAATGCCTCAAACGCAAATGCGTGAAGGAATCTACGGCAAAGAGCACTCTTGCCATGATGGAAGCAGATTGGTACAAGCGCCATAAGACATATAGCAAGATTGACCGCATCATTGCGCCATCTGAGTTCATGCGCAAGAAGCTGCTTGAAGGGGGCTTCCCTGAGAAGCAGGTTGTGACGATGCAGAACTTCGTCAGCGAAGATCTGCTCGATCGTGCGCACAAGACAGAGGATGGCACCGACCGAGACAAGCCATACTTCCTCTTCTTTGGACGTCTCTCCAAGGAGAAGGGCATCAAGACACTGATTGATGCATTCAAGCTTGCTTTGCCGCAGCTGCCGGAAGGCATGCGTCTCGTTATTGCAGGAGACGGTCCCGAAAGGGCTGAGCTGGAACCTGCAGCAGGGAAGAACGTCGAGTTCGCTGGCTTCAAACAGGGAGAAGAGCTCCGGAAGCTCGTCTCGGGAGCTGCATTCGCCTGCTGTCCCTCGGAATGGCGAGAGAACATGCCTTACTCGATAGTCGAAGCATTTGCTGCTGGGACACCTGTCATTGGCACGAATATCGGCGGCATTCCAGAGCTTGTCGAGGATAGCGTGACAGGCATGCTTTGCGAGCCTGGAGATGCAGAATCTCTGGCTGAGGCTCTTGTACATGCAGCCAATTGCTTCAAGGAGAAGGAAGCTTATTCGGTTCTGCAGGAGCGGTGCCGAGCCTATGTACTTGATCATTGCGACCAGAGCAAATATATGGGAAGACTAACCAAGCTCTATGCGGACCTTATTTCACTCAAGAAGGAGTTTTAGAAAGCAATGGCAGAAAAGAAGCTCAACGGAACGGTCATTGTCACTTATCGCTGCAATGCCCGTTGTACGATGTGCAATCGCTACAAGGCACCGAGCCGTCCTGATGAAGAGATTTCCCTCGATACCATCAAGAAGCTCCCTCGGATGTACTTCACGAACATCACGGGAGGAGAGCCTTTCATCCGCGAGGATCTTCCTGATATCGTGCGTGAGCTCTACAAGAAGAGCGACCGTATCGTCATCTCTACGAATGGCTACTTCACAGACCATATCATCAAGCTTGCGGAGGAGTTTCCCAAGGTAGGCATCCGCGTGTCTATTGAGGGCCTCGAGCAGACTAACAACGAGATTCGTGGCCTGCCTGATGGCTTCAATCGCGGCTATTCAACGCTCAAGAAGCTTGTCGATATGGGGCATCCTGATGTGGGCTTCGGCATGACAGTACAGGACAAGAACGCCCCAGATCTTGTGCCGCTCTACCATCTGGCAAATGAGCTGCATATGGAATTTGCAACAGCAAGCCTGCATAACAGCTTCTACTTTGTTGAAGCCAAGAATATCATCCACGACCGTCCCATGGTCGCCCAGAACTTCGAAGATCTGATCAACGAACTTCTGAAGAGCAATGAGCCTAAGAAGTGGTTCCGTGCCTACTTCAATCATGGCCTTATCAATTACATCTACGGACAGCCGCGTCTGCTTCCCTGTGACATGGCCTTCGATACCTTCTTCATCGATCCTTATGGAGATGTGATGCCCTGCAACGGCACAAAGGACAAGGAGGTCATGGGCAATCTCAACGAGCAGAGCTGGGATGAGCTCTGGCACTCCGAGCAGGCGGAGAAGGTGCGCAATGTCGTACGTCATTGCGATAGGAACTGCTGGATGATTGGCAGCGTCTCCCCCGCCATGCACAAGTACATCTGGAAGCCGGCTGCATGGGTGCTTGCCCACAAGCTGCGTCCTGGCAAGAAGTACGACATGCATGAGCTCAAGATTGTTCGCGACTACGAGGATGGAAAGGTCACCAAAGAAGAGCTGGACAAACTCTCGACCTGCGATATGTCTGCCGTTGTGAATGATGGACTGAGTGCTGCAAGCAAGGCAGATGCGCATGTGTTTGAGACCAGCGAAGTGATTGAGCATGCGGAAGAAGCTGTGAAGCGAGCTGAATCCGAGCGAAGCAATGGTAATACAATTGGGGCTGACGGAAACGGTAGGGAATAGATGCGTGTTCTGTATCTGACTAACATACATAATCCTTATCGGGACATCTTTTTTGAGCAACTCGGCAAAGAATGCGATCTAACTGTATTGTTTGAGCAGAGGAGTGATGCTCTTCGCGATGCGAGTTGGTTTCTCGATACGAAGGTTAGCAACTATCAGGAGATCTATCTGCCCGAGAACGAGCGAGGGCCGTTAAGCAAGACGATGATGAAGACCATCGATGAAGGATGGTCTCTCATTGTCGTAGGCTGCTATAACAGTCCAAGGCAGATGTTCGCCATCTCTCAAATGCGCAAACGGCATTTGCCATATGTGGTGAACTCGGATGGCAGGGTGTTCTATTCTGGGAATCCGATGAAGCGAGCAGCACGACGGCATGTACTGCATGGCGCAAATGGCTATTTGATAGCTGGAGAAACTAGCGTTCCGAGCTTACGTCGTGAGGTCGGCTGGAACGCTCCCATTTCTGCGTATCCCTTTTCCTCTCTTACCGAATCTCGTATTTCAGAATTTGCTACGGACAATGCCGTACGTGACACGAAGCAAGTTCTGGTTGTAAGCCAATTTTTATATTGCAAGGGCCTTGATGTTGCTTTAGACGCAGCAGTCAAACTGTCCCGTGACCTGCGCTGGAAGTTCATTGGTTCTGGAGCTAAAGCCGACGAGCTTCGAATGCTAGTGCGGCAGAAGATGCTCTCAAATGTTGAAGTTATACCATTCCTCAAGCCGGATGACCTTGCAAAGGAATACCAGCATGCACATTTATGCATCTTGCCAAGCAGACAGGAATGCTGGGGACTAGTGGTGAATGAGGCGGCTGCTTGTGGCTGTCCAGTTGTAAGTACGTGGGGGTCTGGTGCTGCTGTGGACTATCTTTCACACGATTACCCACAGTATTTGGCCGAACCTGGGAGTGCTGATTCACTTGCTCTAGCAATCGGGACCTTCTTGGCAAGGCCTGAAGAAGAAAAAGCTGATTACTCGTCGTTTCTTTGTCGAAAAGCAAGTGTTTACACGATTGAAGGCATGGTCAAATCGCATCTGAGTCTCTTTGGGGAAGTGGTTGCCTGATGCCTCTGCAGCCAAAATTCAGCGTAATAGTACCCATGTATAACGTAGAAGATTATTTGCCGGCATGCGTGGACAGCATCCGCCACCAGACGCTTCGCGATATAGAGATCATCCTTGTGGATGATGGCTCCCCAGATCGATGCGGACAGCTAGCGGAAGAGTACGCTGCTGAAGATTCACGAGTGCAGGTGGTGCATCGGGTCAATGGAGGGCTCGGCCCCGCGCGTAATAGCGGCATGGAGGTAGCCCACGGTGAGTATATCGGGTTTGTAGACTCTGATGATTGGGTGGAGCCAGACATGTTTGAACGGCTCTACAAGGCTGCTTCACTGGCTGATGCTGATGTGGTGTTTACGGGACTAAAGATTGTCTCGCAAGGGAAGGTCGTCCATATACAGGAGCATCCTCTTGCAGGAAGAATATTGCGAGGCGAAGATCAGATATTTACGTTGCGCGCAGCATTCTTTGGCGCTCTACCATCGAAAGTTTCTGAAGATCCGACACCAGTATCTGTCTGGGTGGCGGGATATCGCCGTTCCTTTATCGATACCTTTAACTTGCGTTTTTTAAATGTGCGGAGCGAGGATTTAATATTCAATACGTATGCATGTCGTGCAGCCAAAGTGGTGACCTGCATCCCAGGTTCCTTATACTGCTATCGCAAGGATGATCAGCCTTCTATTACCAAGTCTTTCAATTTCAAAACTATTGATTCCTTCTGCCGGCTCTTCCGAATTTTGGAACAATTGTCTGATGAAGAGCCGCGGAAGTTCTGGGATGAGTGCCATTTACGTCAACAGCGCTGTGTGATCGATTACTGCCGCGCACTTATCGTGATGATTGAGAGTTCAGGAGAGAATAGCAGAGCGAAGAACGTTTATGTAAAAGGAGTCGTTCGGCATCCGGCTCTCCGCCGAGCGTGCAAGGGTTATCCTTGGTGGAGATTGCCTATCTTGCAAGCCATATTTTACCTGGCGATAAAAATGCACGCAATAAGGCTCGCCCGAACATTGGTGTGTGCAAAACGGAGGACAGCAAAGTGACTGATACTAGGGCGAATGCTATGCCAGCCATAACAAGGTCAGTGGGTGCATTCAAACTGGCTGATTTGGGTTGGCTGCTTGTCTTTAATCTCCTAATGTTTCAGGCTCCGATTCAGAATGCGACGGGGTTCACTTATATAGATGAAAGCGCGACACTTATCGCTATTGCGGCATATACAATCGAACGGTTGCGTTCATCTGGTAATAATGACAAAGCGGGTATCTTGGCTTCCAGATGCCTTCTGTGCCTCGGACTTGTCGTTGCTGTCGGGCTACTCTCGAACCTTTTCTCGGGCGTTAGCGCTGCCGCCTCTTCCATTGCTATCGATATGTTTACCTGTATCAAATTCCCGGTTGCTCTTATTTGCATAACATTGGTATTCAGGAATAAAACCCAGCTGTTGCGCGCAGTTGAGGGTGAGTGCAAAGCCTTGGTGGCAGTGCTTCTGTTCTTCGGCGTATTGAATCTTTTTGTGCAGATAGGGGACTTTGGCGTTGATCCGCGCTATGGCATAAGGTCGTTCAGATTCATCTTCATACACCCTGAGATGCTCAACTTTGTCTGCGTGGGCATCTTGCTCATTCTCGCGCAAGATTACCGGAAAAATATGAAGTGGATTATAGCGACGCTTTTCATAATCTGCCTATCGCTGCGATCGAAGGGCATAGCCTTTGCCGCTATTGCTTTGCTGCTAATGCTTACGTGGGGTCGCGGTGGCAGATTGAATCTTGCCCAGATAGCTGTAGGGGCGGTTGCTGCTTTTGCTATCGGATGGGATCAGTATAAGTATTATTTCAAGAGCACGGGCTTCGCGCGCAGCGAGCTGAATAGGGTGGCAGTGGTGCTTGCCAACCGATTCTTTCCGCTGGGTAGCGGTTTTGCCACTTATGGCAGCAGCATAACTAGTGGATTGTCCAATTATTCGCCTCTGTACTATGAGTATGGTCTCAGCACTGTGTATGGACTCGAGCCCGGCCAGACTGCATTCCTCAGCGATACGTTCTGGCCAATTGTCATCGGCCAGTTTGGCTGGCTGGGGTTTGTGATGTACTGTCTCACAATCGGCTTTTTATGCCGGTGGGCATATAATTTCGCCAGCTCCAAGGGTCAGAGGCTAGCGGTTGTGCTGTGCTTCGTCTTTCTATTAATCTCATCTACAGCCGAGAGCGCATTCTTCCATCCAAATGCGATATTTCTGGCAATGTGCCTAGGACTTGCACTTGCTGGTGGCCACAGTTCTCCGGAGGCTGCATAAGATGACTGCCGCTATTTCAATTCCCCATGTCATTCACTATTGCTGGTTTGGTGGGAGTCCCCTAGGTGATAAAGAGCAAGCTTGCATCGAATCATGGCGCAAGTTCTTGCCAGACTATGAAATCAAGCGTTGGGATGAATCTAACTGGAACGTTGACTGCTGCGATTATGTGAGTGAAGCCTATGCTGCTGGCAAATGGGCTTTTGTGTCGGATTATGCTCGCTTCGACATACTGTGGCGTGAAGGTGGGCTCTATTTTGATACTGACGTTGAACTGGTCAGACCCATCGATGACATTCTCGAACGTGGTCCCTTTATGGGGTTTGAGACTGATTGGAGCCCTGACGATGGTTGTGGCACAGTGGCGCCCGGTCTTGGCCTAGCAGCTGGTGCTGGGCATCCCTTCTATAAAGCTGTCCTTGATTCGTACTGTGGAGATCATTTCATTACATCCAATGGGGACTTGAATGAGACCACGATAGTGCAGCGCACAACAGAGATCCTGCTTGCGCAAGGCCTGAAATCTGAGCCTGGCATCCAGGAAGTTGATGGAATCTGGATCTACCCTAGCGAGTACTTCAATCCGAAGAATTTCTTTACGGGCCAGCTTCATTTGACGGAGAACACTAGGTCGATACATCACTTTAGCATGAGCTGGCTAAGCGAAGAGAGCAAGTACGAGCACGAAGTGGGGAAATGGCTGCTGAACCATCGGATTGAAAAAGGCATTGCTTCGAAGATGGCAGCAATCGCAACGATTCTGAGGTATCAAGATTGGTCCCGTATTTCCAGAAAACTGACCAGTTTGGCCAAGCGTGAGTAAACGCACAATGCTGGACGGTCATTCGACCGGCAGATGAAGTACGGACATGGCAGTTGCGCAGGGCTGCAATTGCCTTCCTGCAGAACCGTTCTGTTGCTGAGCAGCGTTCAGCTGAGGCTGCAAAGCCAATCCACGGCAGCTGAGCAGATATGCCTGGCAGCATGTTCAATAGGCTGTTCGATTCTTGCTGTTATCTTTTCGAGCGTCAACGAATATAAGAAAGCAAAGGCAAAGGCGGCGACAAACAGGGCAGCGGAAAATATCACGAGCCAAAGAACCAAGCTGTCATAGCCCAGAGTTTCATGAATCCATAGCCAAACTGTTGGCCTCAAATATTCTCTTACGATGAGATTCTCATGGATCAAATAGACAAACAGTACGAGGCTGGCCATGCGGTTGACCCGAATGCTTGTAAAAGGACGCAGGCGGAATAGGTTAAACAGGCCAAATGCCGACAGAAATAGGAAGGGATTGCCGTCCTTGTCGAAGTGAAGCATCTTGTTCTTCAGAAAGCCGACATGCAGCCCTGCAATTTCGAGAAGCACAATGACAAGAATCATAGCTATAGATCCGACAAGGAAGAATCTGCGGGAGGTCCGTGCATCATCGACAAGTCTCGGAAGATAGCTGCGGG
The DNA here is from genome assembly GCF_036408795.1 of Olsenella kribbiana. Lineage (NCBI taxonomy): Bacteria > Bacillati > Actinomycetota > Coriobacteriia > Coriobacteriales > Atopobiaceae > Olsenella > Olsenella kribbiana. Next base: position 170,952 of record NZ_JAZGJP010000003.1, on the reverse strand, counting down.
CATAAGATACGACTACATATTCGCTGATCATTACGATTAGTTCAGAAGTAAAGAAATGTCCGTCATGCACAAGCGGCAGAAGCATATAGAGGGTGAATAGGGCTATGGCCAGAGCGGCATGGCCGCGCTTTCCCAACTTTTTTGTCGTCCAGTTTATGGCTGGATGGATAGCGTAGAGCAGCAGATAGCAGGTAATGAACCAGTTGTTTGCAAATGTCGTGGGAAAGAGGCATCTGACTATCACTTTGAAATTCGGATGAAGCCCAAAGGCAAGAGCGCAGAGCAGGATCAAAACGGAAATAACAAATACATTAAGTACTAAATACACTACTTTATTCATTTTTACCGTATTGTCTCTGCAGAGGAACCACGAGGAGCAAATGACGAAGATTGTATTGCCCCATGCGCCGAGTGTCCTTACGCACACAAGGAGCCATAGAGTGGGATCTGGCGAAGCAGTGCTGAAGTCTATGCAGTAGGAAAGGGTTCCAAATTCGCCTGGAGCCAGTGTTCCCGCTGCTTCAGGGAGCAGCAGCGATTGCGCCACATGAGAGAAGACTATTGCGAGCATTGCGATTATCTTGAGTAGCTCGAGGGAAGAATTCCGTTCTCTGCGGACTGCGGTTGTTTCCATATATCATCCTCTGGCTTCATGAAGATCGAACTCATCTGCATGCCATATACGTAAGTACATCTTGAAGGTACCTTTGCATTCCCAATGCCCAGGTTGTGCTGTCCCATATAAAAGCCACTTCATGGGACCATTTCTGGGGCTTTGACATAACTGCATGCGGATCTGAGCGGAGAAGACTCTGTACAAACGCTTCGAGGTAGGTGCCATCGAAGACTGTAGATGGATTATGCGCTGGGTTTGATTTAGGCTTTGCTGTTTCGGATGCTTGCGGCACTCATGGCACCATTGGTGCATGATTGTTCGGCTGAAGCGGCTCAATATGCTGCATACGGTGCGATGTGCGCGATAATGGACTTCTTGACTTGCATTCCACTGTTAGATGGATGCATGTTAAATGGAAGCAATTGGTGAGTATTGTTTGAAGCTGGCAATACATAACTAGCTATCTGAAGTAAGGCTTGAAAATATAGCGGCTCCCTGGACTGTTTATGATTAGCTGAGGGTGGGAAATGAACAAGAGACGCTCAGGTGCCTTGATCTCATATATCTACTCAATAACGCAGGTCGTAGTGAACCTGCTCTATGTGCCTATACTTCTTGCCGGCATTGGACAGGCTGAATATGGACTCTACCAGATGGTCGGTTCAATAATCGCCTATCTCTCGATTATCAATTCAACTTTTTCAGCTGGTGCAGTCCGCTTCTACAGCAAGTATTACGTGCTGGGCGACGAAGAGGGCATGGCCAATACGCTTGGAATCCTGCGCCGCATCTATAGAGTCGCCTACTTGATAGTAGCTGGTGCTACGGCGGCTGCTGTCGGAGTGGTTATCGCTGTATACCAAAACTCGCTCTCGCCTTGGGAGATACAAGAGAGCTGCATGATGCTGGGCATACTTGCTCTGAATCTCATGCTGACAATGGAGAATACGGTTTCCATTGCATGCATTACGGCTCACGAGGAATTTGCCTTTCTAAAGCTCTCGCAGCTCTGTCTGCTTGTCGTGCAGCCTGTCATAATTATTCTCTTAATCAAGCGCTTTCCCTTTGCTCTTACGGTGACCGCCGTGCAGCTCATTTGCAATCTCCTTCTTGTCGTGAGCCAGAACGTCTTCTCCAAGAGAAAACTTGGCATGGATACAAGGATGCGTTTCCTTGACAAGAAATTGGAGCATCAGATCATTACCTTCTCGGGCACTATCGTGCTCGCTACGATAGCAGACCAGATATTCTGGCGCGCCGATCAGCTGATTCTTGCCTATATGTATGGAACTGTACCAGTGGCTGTGTACGCCGTAGGCTCTCAAGTCGTGAATACGTATCTGCCACTTGGCGTGGCTGTCGCATCTGTTTTTATGCCGCGGGTATCTGAGCTATGGCACAAGGATCACGATCTAAAAGCCATATCTGATCTTTTCGTTAGGGTAAGCAGAGTGACGCTATATCCGCTTCTGGCGGTGCTTCTCGGCTTTATCATCTTCGGCCGGGACTTCATCAGGCTTTGGGCTGGTGATGGCTACGATGCGGCCTACTGGGTAGCTGTTTTTGAGCTTGTGCCCTTTACCGTAGATGTTGCTCAGAATATCGGTCTGACGATACTGCAGGTGATGGACCGTTATGGATTCAGAGCCAAGATGTACTTCGTGGCAGCCGTAATCAACATTGGCCTGACTATCTGGCTCGCACAAGCTTTGGGCATCGTGGGCGCTGCTATCGCCTCTGGCATCGCAATGACCGTGTCTAGTGGCTTCGTGCTCAACTGGTACTACCAGAAGAAGATTGGCATGGACATGATTGGCTGGTGGAAGAGCGTGCTGCAGGAGATTGTGCCAATGCTCGCTCTCTGCATAGCCGGCTCCGTTGTATGGAGGCCATTTGCAGGGTGCGGCTGGAGCGGCCTAGTGGCCGGTATTCTCTGCTGGGCAGTGGCATTCACGCTGGTCTCCTATTTCCTATGCGCAAACGAATATGAAAAGAGTCTTGTGCGAGGTGCTGTGCAGAAAGCCTTAAAAATGCGTCGATAGATAGCATGTCTGCCCGTGTCTGCTGCAGTGCGCTTTGGATGGCGCTTCTGGCATGAAAAAGCGTGTATAAGAAGCAGCGATTGCCAACCTATCAGTCGAACCAGCGCGAGCGGTCATATTCGATTGGCAGCACGCCTTCTACTCTCGCGAGCACGCGAACTACCTTCTTAGAATCTGTGGTATTCTTCCTCAGCCTTGTTCCAGGGATTGCCTCTCTGGAGGTGCTTGCTACGGCCCGACTTGGGTTTGTGGCGCATAGTTATCGAGGATGTCCTGCAGCGTGCTGCAGCCGTCACTCGAGAGAGCGTTCTCAGCGTTTACAGCTTTTGCTACTGCAGGGACGACGGTCTTGATAGGAATGATGACCATCGGATGGCGGCAGACCGAGGAAGGTCCTGAGATGCAGGACAGCCAACGAGGTCTACAGAGAGATGTTGCACGCAGCTTGACAATCTACCATGGGAATTGATTGGTGGTCTGTTCCACATCATGCTCCACAGCGTAGAAATTCTCGGGCTCGCAGGCAAGAGGGCTGTCTGTAATCCTGATCAGCTTCCTGGCGTGGGCATTGCTTGCTGTGCTTGTCGGAGGAAGGGAAGGCCTACTGCCCAGTTGAGTCTCTCATCGCCATCACGCATGCTAAGGCGAGGATCTTCTCATTGAGATCTGGTTTGCCCATGGCTGCCCGCCTTTCTGGTCTTAGACCAGGTGCCTGCAAGCAGAAACATATCTTTCGGATACAGCTAGGCTCCATCTGATTGGCCCTCGATTCAGGAAGCAGGCTGGTAGTACCTGCCGCCAGCCTGCGCTTCTCTGCTGTGCTCATATATAGGTTGTATGGACCGATTGGCTATTCTGCCTCGAGCAGGCAGTGCCTGAACGCTCCGCTCTTGTAGATTCCACAGCTGTGGGTGCCGTCCTTGGGGATGCCGACAGAGCCTGGATTGAAGCAGAGAATATCGGGGTTTCCTGGTGCTGGCTCCAGGACCTTCTTGTGCGTGTGTCCATAGACCAGGGCAGAGCCCTTGGGAAGCTCTGGGAGATGATCCACTGAGTTGTGGATGCCAGGACCCCAGACATGCCCATGGGTGAAGAAGAGCTCCTGGCCCTTGGCATGAGTCATGGGGTTCTCTGCTTCTGGATCCCAGAGCACGTCGTAGTCTGCCATGCAGGGGAACTGGAGGACCATCTGGTCTACCTCTGCCTCGCAGTTGCCGCGTACGGCGATGACCTGATCCTTTATACCATTGAGCATGGCTATGACCTCTTTGGGGGCATAGTCTTCGGGCAGGTCGTTTCTGGGCCCGTGATAGAGGAGGTCTCCCAGAAGGATGATGCGCTCCGGGCTCTCCTTCTCTATCTCGTCCATGAGGGAGCGGCACCATCTGGCGGCACCGTGGATATCGGAAGCGATCAGAAGCTTCATGGCTTCTCCTCTGCACTCGTTCCTGTTCTGCTGCATCTGATTGTACGGCTAGGCTCACGGTCTTTCCCCAGCATGAGGGGCACATTGCTCCCATGAGAAACCATGCGTGGGCACAGATAAGAAGTCTTTCAGTGTCTGCTAGAAAAAATCTAATGTTTTGAGACTTAGATTATGTATAATAATCGGATTGATGGGATATCATAGAGACTGTAAAGCAAAAGGAATGCGGCACAACGTGCAGAGGGCACGCAATCCGCAGCGAAGGAAGGAATAGACCATGGGAAAGATTCTGGGAATCGACCTTGGTACAACCAACTCGGCTATGGCCGTTCTTGAAGGCGGCGAGCCGACCATCATCGTTAACGCCGAGGGCGACCGTACAACGCCGTCCGTTGTGGGCTTCCGTTCTGACGGAGACCGCATCGTCGGCAAGGCAGCAAAGAACCAGGCTGTCACCAACCCAAAGAACACCGTCTTCTCTATCAAGCGCTTCATGGGCCGCCGCTACGACGAGGTTGGCTCCGAGCTGAAGACCGTTCCGTACACCGTGAAGAGCGGCACCGGCGGACGTGCTGTCGTTGAGATTGACGGAGAGGACTACACGCCGGAGCAGATCTCCGCAATGATTCTCTCGAAGATGAAGGCAGACGCTGAGAAGTATCTCGGCGAGCCGGTCACCGAGGCTGTCATCACGGTTCCTGCCTACTTCAATGATGCACAGCGTCAGGCAACGAAGGATGCAGGCAAGATTGCAGGCCTCGATGTCAAGCGTATCGTGAACGAGCCGACGGCTGCAGCTCTTGCCTACGGCCTCGACAAGAAGAATGTCGACCAGAAGGTGCTTGTCTTCGACCTGGGCGGCGGCACGTTCGATGTCTCGCTGCTTGACCTTGCAGACGGCGTCGTCGAGGTTCTCGCCACGAACGGCGACAACCACCTCGGTGGCGATGACTGGGACCAGCGCATCATCGACTGGTGTGCAGAGAAGTTCGAGAAGGAGAACGGCATCGACCTGCGCAAGGACCCGATGGCACTGCAGCGTCTGAAGGAGGCCTGCGAGAATGCGAAGAAGGAGCTCTCCTCTGCCCAGCAGGCACAGATCAACCTTCCGTTCATCACCGCTGATGCCAATGGCCCGAAGCACCTCGACTATACGCTCACGCGTGCCGAGTTCGAGCGCATCACGCGTGACCTGCTCGACCGCTGCAAGCAGCCTGTGACCAAGGCTCTCCGCGATGCGAACCTCCAGATTAGCCAGGTCGATGAGGTCATCCTCGTCGGCGGCTCCAGCCGTATGCCTGCTGTCCAGGAGCTCGTGAAGCAGATGACCGGCAAGCAGCCGAACATGTCCGTGAACCCGGATGAGGTCGTCGCTGATGGCGCAGCTGTCCAGGGCGGCGTCCTTACCGGCGATGTCAATGGCATCCTGCTTCTCGATGTCACCCCGCTTTCCCTCGGTGTCGAGACCATGGGCGGCGTGATGACGAAGATGATTGACCGCAACACGACGATCCCGACCTCCAAGACCGAGATCTACTCCACGGCAGCCGATAACCAGACCTCCGTCGAGATCAATGTCCTCCAGGGCGAGCGTGAGATGGCACGCGACAACAAGTCGCTCGGCAAGTTCCAGCTCACCGGCATTCCTCTGGCACCGCGTGGCGTCCCTCAGATCGAGGTCACGTTCGATATCGATGCCAACGGTATCGTGAAGGTCACGGCAAAGGACAAGGGCACCGGCAAGTCCCAGCAGATCACGATCTCTGGCTCCACGGCTCTCTCTGACGACGAAGTCGACCGCATGGTCAAGGACGCAGAGTCCCACGCCGAAGAGGACAAGAAGCACAAGGACGAGATCGAGGTCAGGAACCAGACTGACTCTCTTGCCTACAGCACGGAGCAGACGCTCAAGGACCTCGGCGATAAGGTGCCTGCTGATATGAAGAAGCAGGTCGAAGACGCTGTGGCAGAGGCCAAGAAGGCACTTGACGGCACCGATATCGATGCTATCAAGGCTGCAGGCGAGAAGCTGCAGGATGTGGGCCACAAGCTCGCCGAGATCGTGTATTCCACGACCAATGCCCAGACGGCTGGTGCAGCAGACGCTGCAGGCGCCCAGCAGCAGTCCGGCTCTGCTGACGACGTGGTCGATGCCGACTACGAGGTCGTCGACGACGACAAGAAGAAGTCCGAGTAGGTCTGATTTGAATCAGGGAAGCGCAGAAGGCTTGGACAGCTTCTGCGCCTTCCCTGCCTTGGAAGGAGGGCGACGTGAAGGTGCCCATCGATAGCGATGAGAAGAAGGCAAGCCCTGAGAAGGGTGCATCCGATGCTGCCCAGAAGACCGACACATCGGGCATGTCAGAGCAGGATATGATCGAGGCTGCCATCAAGGCAGGCGAGCAGGCGGCGGCAGACGACCTCAAGAAGGATGCCGACAAGCTTGCAGCCGAGCGCGATGAGTATGCCAAGAAGCTTGACGCGGCAGAGGAAGGCCAGAAGAAGGCCGAGAATGCCGCCAAGGAGGCCCAGGACAAGTATCTGAGGCTCCAGGCAGAGTGGCAGAACTTCCGCAAGAGGACCGAGCAGGAGCGCACGAACGAGCGCGCCCGTGCAAACGAGCGCCTCGTGGAGAAGCTCCTCCCCGTGCTTGACGATATGGAGCGCGCCATCGAGCATGCGAAGAATACGGCAGGCGAGGATGCAAACCTTGCACAGTTTGCCGATGGCATCCAGGCGGTGCACACCAAGATGCTCGGGGTGCTCGGCGGCGAGGGGGTCGAGGTCATCGATCCTGCAGGCGAGCCGTTCGATCCCCTGACGCACCAGGCGGTGGGACGCGAGGAGAATGCCGATGTCTATGAGGACACGGTCTCCCAGGTCTACCAGAAGGGCTACCGCATGGGAGGCAAGGTCATCCGTTCCGCAATGGTGACAGTCACCTACGGCGGGAAGAAGCGCCCGCAGGAGAAGAAGGATGGCGCGGCTGACAGCGCAAAGTAAGAGGCCACACCAGATGCGCGCCCGGGCCCTTGGGTTCGGGCGCTTGTCTATGAGAAGAGAAGAAGGGGGCGAGAAGCTTTATGGCTGACAAGAGAAACTTCTACGACGTGCTGGGCGTAAAGCGTGACGCCACCCAGGACGAGATCAAGAAGGCATTCCGCAAGCTTGCCGTGAAGTACCACCCGGACAACGGCGGCGACGAGCAGAAGTTCAAGGAGCTCTCGGAAGCCTACGAGACGCTGTCCAATCCGGACAAGCGCCGCGAGTATGACCAGCTCCTGATGTTCGGTGGCATCCCAGGTGCAGACTTCGGCGGCTCGGGCGGACGCAACAGGACGTATACGTACACCACGAACGGCCAGGGCGTCGACTGGGGCGATATCTTCGACAATATCCGTTCGGGAGACGGAGCCTTCAATGGCTTCGACTTCTCGACGATCTTTGGCGGCGGTGCAGGGAATACGCGCCGTGAGCCGAGGCCCCAGAAGGGCGGAGACCTCACCGCTACAATCGAGGTGCCCTTCGAGGATGCCCTGAAGGGTGCGACACGGAAGGTCTCCTATACGATTCCCTCGACGGGGGAGAAGCAGACCATCACGGTCAAGATTCCGGCAGGTGCGGTCGACGGTGGCAAGCTCCGCTACCGCGGACGTGGCGACTATGGCTACGGCGGCGGCGAGCGCGGCGATTTCGTTATCACGACTCGCGTGCAGGAGCATCCGCTCTTCAAGCGTGACGGCGCAGACATCCGCATGGAGCTCCCGGTGAGCTTCTATGAGGCGGCACTGGGCTCTGTCATCGATGTGCCGACGCCTCAGGGCGAGACGGTGCGTCTCAAGGTCCCGGCAGGGTCGCAGGATGGCAAGACGTTCCGCTTCCGCGATCTTGGCGCTCCTGATGTGAAGCACAAGGGACAGAAGGGCGCCCTCTACGTCACGATCAGGATTGCCGTTCCTCGCAAGCTCACGCAGAAGGAGCGCGAGGCACTCCAGGCCCTGAAGGACGCAGATACCCGCGACTACAGAAAGGATGCGGAGCGCTATGGCTCGCAGTGACGACCGTACAGGGAAGAACAAGCCGCTCTACATGATCAGCGTAGCCGCAGAGCTTACCGGCATGCATCCCCAGACGCTTCGTGTCTATGAGCAGAAGGGGCTTGTGACACCGGGACGTTCGAGAGGCAATACCCGTCTCTACTCCCAGGCAGATATCGAGCGCCTGAACCTTATCGCGAAGCTCACGGACGAAGGCATCAACCTTGCAGGCGTCATCCGCATCCTCGATATGCGCGAGGTTGCAGACAAGCGCAACAAGGAGATAGACGAGCTCAGAGAACGTGTGCGCGAGCTCGAGGACGAGGTCCACGAGCTCCGCATGCGCGAGAAGATAGTGGCGCTTACTCCCTACAAGGGACAGACCGCAGAGCAGGTCATGCGCGGCCTCCTCTCTTCAGGGGCAGATGCGGACGACGACGTCGATGAAGATCGGGACGTCTAGGGAAAACTGCATACGAGCGTGCTTGGAAGGCAGCCTCGCGGCTGCCTTCCTTCGTAGGAGAGAAACCTCCTGACCCTATCTATCGTCACTGATACTACTGATAGCCCTCAAAGACTGAGTCATGGAGATACAAAAAATCTGATATGAAATGACTTAGATATGTATGAGAGAGGGGCAATGCGGGAACACTAGTACCTGAAAAGGAAAGACGGATTGGAAGAGATGCCTTCCATTCCAAAGAGAGGTGAGTGCTATATGAACATCAACAAATGGGCTGTGACGGCCCAGGAAGCGCTGCAGAGCGCTATGGGTGTGGCTGTTGATGCGCAGGCTGGCGCTCTGGAGCCCATCCATCTGCTGAAGGCGCTGCTCGATTCCGGCGAGCGCAACATCACGGCCATCATCGAGCGTGTCGGCGCAGACCCGAAGAGCATACAGAACCAGACCGACCAAGCAATCGCCCGTGCTCCCAAGGTATCGGGAGACAGCTCTCAGATGGGCATGAGCAATGACTTCGTGCGCCTCACGAACGACGCAGAGAAGATTGCAGCGAAGATGGATGACCAGTATGTCACATCCGAGCATCTGCTCATTGCGCTGGCTGACGACAAGTCAGATGCAGGTTCGATCTTGAAGGCTTCGGGCGTCACGGCAAAGCGCATCCAAGAGGCCTATACAGAGCTCAGGGGCGACTCCCGCGTCACATCGCAGGATGCAAAGCCTGAGTTCGAGGCGCTCGAGCGCTACGGCAGGAACGTCACGGACCTTGCCCGCCAGGGCAAGCTCGATCCTGTCATAGGACGAGTGGAGGAGATCCGCCGCACGATCCAGGTGCTCTCGAGGCGTACGAAGAACAACCCGGTGCTGATCGGCGAGCCGGGTGTCGGCAAGACCGCTATCGTCGAGGGCCTGGCCCAGCGTATCGTTAACGGCGATGTGCCGTCCACCCTGCGCGACAAGGAGCTCATCGAGCTCGATATGAGCGCGCTCGTGGCTGGCGCCAAGTACCGTGGCGAGTTCGAGGACAGGCTCAAGAGCGTCCTCAAGGAAGTCGAGAAGTCGAACGGCAAGATCATCCTCTTCATCGATGAGCTGCACACGATTGTGGGTGCCGGTGCCACGGAAGGCTCGATGGATGCAGGCAACATCCTGAAGCCGGCCCTGGCCCGTGGCGTCCTTCACGCAATCGGTGCTACGACCTTGGACGAGTACCACAAGTACATTGAGAAGGACCAGGCTCTGGCCCGCAGGTTCCAGCCTGTCATGGTCGGCGAGCCTAGTGTCGAGGATACAATCTCAATCCTTCGTGGCATCAAGGACAAGTACGAGCAGCACCACCGCGTCCGCATTACGGACTCGGCGCTTGTTGCGGCCGCCGATCTTTCGAACCGCTACATCTCCGACAGGTTCCTGCCGGACAAGGCCATCGACCTCGTCGATGAGGCAGCATCGAGGCTCCGCATGGAGCTCGATTCCATGCCTGCCGATATCGATGCAGTAGATCGCCAGCTCACGCAGATGCAGATCGAAGAGCAGGCTCTCATGAAGGAGGAGGACGATGCTTCGAAGGAACGCCTGAAGACGCTCCGCAAGGAGATTGCCCAGACCCAGGAGAAGCTTGATGGCATGAAGGCGAACTGGCAGAACGAGAAGTCTGCCATCGACAAGGTGCAGGACCTGAAGAGCCAGATCGAGGACGCGAAGACCGAGATGGAGCGCGTCACCCGCGAAGGCAACCTGGCCCGTGCCTCCGAGCTCCGCTATGCCACGATTCCGGCCCTTCAGAAGCAGTATGACGCTGCAGAGAAGGCGCTCAATGCCAAGCAGGAAGAGGGAGGGCTCCTCAAAGAGGAGGTCACCTCGGAAGAGATCGCAGAGGTCGTTTCGAGCTGGACCGGCATTCCTGTGTCCAAGATGATGCAGGGCGAGATGGACAAGCTCAGGAACCTCGAGACCGAGCTCCACAAGCGTGTCGTGGGGCAGGACGAGGCCGTGCGTGCCGTCGCAGCCGCTGTCAGGCGCAGCCGTGCGGGACTCTCGGATCCTGACCGTCCTATCGGCAGCTTCTTCTTCCTCGGCCCTACCGGTGTCGGCAAGACGGAGCTTGCAAAGGCTCTGGCTGAGTGCCTCTTCGACGATGAGAAGGCACTGGTCCGTATCGATATGTCCGAGTACATGGAGAAGTTCTCGGTCCAGCGTCTTATCGGTGCTCCTCCTGGATATGTGGGCTACGACGAAGGTGGCCAGCTCACCGAAGCCGTACGCCGTCATCCCTACTGCGTGATCCTGCTCGACGAGATGGAGAAGGCACATCCTGATGTCTTCAACATCCTGCTCCAGGTCCTGGACGATGGCCGCCTCACGGATGGCCAGGGCAGGGTCGTGAGCTTCAAGAACACGATCATCATCATGACATCGAACGTGGGCAGCCAGTACATCGCCGGTGCCAATGCATCGAGCGACCCGGCAGAGGTCCAGCGCCAGGTCAACAATGCCCTGCGCCAGACGTTCAAGCCCGAGTTCCTGAACCGTATCGACGACGTCGTGGTCTTCCATCCGCTTGGACTCGAAGACATCGAGAAGATTGTCGATATCCAGCTCAAGGACGTCCGCAAGCGTCTCGAGCGTGACCGCATCGTGCTCGAGCTCACGGACCCCGCAAAGCAGTCCTTGGCTCTCGATGGCCTGGATCCGGTCTTCGGTGCACGTCCTCTGAAGCGTCTGATCCAGCGCCAGGTCGTGGACAATGTCGCCAACCTCATCATCGACGGCAAGCTCCACGAGGGCGATGTCGTGAAGGTCGATGTGGGGGCAGACGACAGGCTCTATGCAGAGCGCGACGATGCCGCTTCCGAGGCCCGGAAGAAGGAGCAGGAGGCAGGTTCCTCCGAAAGCTCCGAAGACGAGCCGCTCGAGCCTGACGACGTCGAGTAATTGCGCATAGCAGCTGATTAGCCAGCTGCCTGATATGAGAGGCCTCCTGTGCCAGCAATGGTGCAGGAGGCCTCTTTGCGTATGCGGATATATGCCGGGGAACTGGCGCTGGCGTATCATTTCATTCAGGAATGTTTCGGGCAGACGCATGCCTGCCCATAAGATAAGGAGCTTGCCGATTATGAAGTGCCCGAAGTGCGGAGCAGAAGTCTTGGATACAGCCCGCTTCTGCACGCAGTGCGGCTATCCCTTGAAGCCTGGTGCCAAGGCGCCGAAGGTGCATGTCGTGGAAGCAAAGGATGCTGCAGCGACCGTTGCTGCAGGCCAGATCGATGAGGCAGTGAGGAAGGCCGCCGAAGCACGTTCCCAGGGACAGACCCAGCCTATGGGGGCGGTGGGAGATGCCACGGTCCCTACGACCCATGCACCTGAAGCGACGGCCCGCGTCGTCCCTGAAGCCATGGCAGAAACAGCCAAGGTCGAAGAGGGGCCCACAAATGCGGTGGACTTCGAAACCTATATCAAGGAGAAGGCTACCGAGGCTGTCTTCGAGAATGAGGAAGAGGACACAGATCCTTCCTTGGGCCTTGAGCGCATAGACGGCGAGAGCATCGATTCCGATTCCACGCTCACACAGGTCGCGCCGGTCGCGGTGCCACTCGATATGGCGGCAGCGCCTGAGCCGGCACCAGAAGAGCTGCCCTCCGAGGAGGGGCCTGCAGGAGAAGAGGGCGCGGAGGCTCCTGCAGATCAGGAGAAGCCAGAAGAGGGAGATGGCACAGAGCACGGCTCCACACCCAAGCGCCGCCGCACGATCGCTATCGCAATCTGCGCCGTGGCTGCCGCTCTTGCCATTGGCCTCATCGGCTACATGTTCCAGTGGTGGGGAGGCGTGAGCGTCCCTGATGTCCAGGGACTTACAGAAGATGTAGCGGTCCAGAAGATCGAGGAGGCCGGCTTTGTGGCAGACGTCGGCTACACGTATGTGGATGCAGATGCCGGCAAGGTGCTCTCGCAGGGAACCAAAGCAGGAGAGCGTGAGGCCAAGGGCACGACGATCTCTCTTGAGGTGGGCAAGGCGCGCACCATCCCCGACATCATCGGCAAGACGAAGGAGGATGCATCTGCCGCACTCTCCGAGATCGGTGCAGGCACGATTCACTGTGTGTACCAGAGCTCAGACTCCGATGCTGGCACGGTCCTAGCTGTTGATCCTGATGTGGGTACCACAATCTCTTCAGGCGATACCGTGACACTCACGGTTGCCCAGGGCTATGAAGTGCCTGACGTCATAGGCATGACAAAAGACGCTGCCGTGAGCACGCTTTCCCAGAGCGGCCTTGTCGCCAAGGTCGTCTATGTGGATGCAGACCGCGACGCCGGCACTGTGGACTCGACCGATCCAGAAGCCGGTACTCAGGTCTCTTCGGGCACGGTCGTGACCGTGCGCGTTGCCAACGAGAAGAAGGAAGAGGAGAGCTCCTCCCTCACTGATGCAGACCATGTCGCAGACTACTTCTCTGCCACACCGCAGGACATTGCCAAGTACATGGAGCAGCAGGGCTATGCGCTTGTCTATGGTGCGTCTTCCGACAATGTAGCCACCTGCACCTATACGAAGGAATATGCACCGACCATCGCCTTCACGCCGACGCCGCATGCGAAGGCACAGACGTCAGGCGCTACGGATGATGTGCTTTCCTCTGGTGCCACGATCTCGGGCGTGCAGCTTACAGTTGCAGCCTCTGACGCCGGTGCCACGGCATTGACGGATGACGGAGTGTCTGCGGTCATGTCGTTCTGCGGCCTTTCCACGAAGGGTGCCACGGTATCGAGCAGCACTTCTTCCTCGACATCCACGAATGGCAGCAGCACGTCTTCCGGCGCGTCCTCTCAGAGCCAGACGACAAACTCCTCGAGCTCCTCTTCGAGCACGTCCACAAGCACGAATGCGAACTCGAATACATCTTCAGATGCTTCGAAGGAAAGCTCGAGCACGAAGACAACGTCCGGCACTTCCTACATCTGCAGTGCTGGCAGCCAGGGAGACCTTATCTGGACCGTGCTGCTCTATCAGGAATCGGGCTCTTCGACCATCCAGGCAGTCGTGACCTGTGCTCCGAAGGATGCCTATTCGGCGCAGTCGGGAGACCTGAAGCAGATTGCACAGTATGCAGCAGATACCTATCTGGGAGTGAAGTAGCCATGGGAAAGCCAGACGATAGCAAGAAGAAGGAACCGAAGAAGGAGCATGACAGGAAGAAGCCGGATGTCGATCCTGCCTATGCCCGTCCCGAGAACGAGGACGACGACGGATACGATCCGTGGTCTGACAGAAGGCCCAAGGCGGAACCGCTCTTCGAGCGCGACCCCTGGGACTAGGGATTCTGGCATTCAGAGAGTGAGATGGAGGGGCGTCTGTAATGCGCGGGCGCCCCTCCTGTGTTGACTCTCATGCAAGCAAGTGCGTCAGTAAAATGACACTTGCCCTCTGGGAGAGAAGACACCAACTGGGCAAACGCTATTTCGGCGAGACCAAGTGTAAATTTTGGAGCCCCGAAATTTACACTTCGCTGCGAGCGTGCGGATTGCCCACGGCGAGGTACAGGGGACAGAAGCAGCCATCTGATTGACATTAAGCCTGCTGACGGGACGGCCGCCCCATGCAGCTGTCTTACCGTTTGTATACCTCCGCTTACAGGTCGCTGACTTCTCTTGGCAGAACCTGAAGGTAATATGATTGCAAATTTATTGCAGTCTGCCATCACGACAGAGGAGACCTATGAAGTACTCCGAACTGGTCGAAAGCGGTGCCACGGAATCCGTGCGTCAGGACTTCCTTGTAGAGGGAGAGCCGACAGCGGTAACCCTGCGCATCCCCAAGAACCTCAAAGATGCTGTAGCCGAGTCAGCCCGTCTCCAGGGCATCAGCTTCTCGGCCTACGTGCGCTCCTGCCTCATCGAGAAGCTTTCGGGAGGCGAATAGCCATGTCCTGCATCAAGCGCCTGAACTCTCTGCACTCTGCTATTGTCGCAGCTATGGCAGTTCTCCTTCTTCTGTCCTGCTCTGCCGTGACACCTCACGTAGCATTGGCAGAAGATACCGATAGCGCTTCGGCCAACAACAGGTATTACTACGATACGAAGGTCAACACCGGCCGCGACAATGGCTACTCCGGCTCAGAAGAGATCGGCGTAGACGATCCTCACTTCGGCTGGAATCTTGGCAGCTTCGTCGTGAGCGGTTTCACGAGCCGAGCCGATGACAACGGCACGCCCGTCTTCCTCAAGAATGTTGGCGACGAGGTCAAGCTCTCCTTCATCCTCGATCAGGACATCGATGCCCTGAATGGAGACAGCAAGAAGAAGATCAGCAACGACAAGAACGGCTATGACCAGGAGTTCGAGATAGCCAAGAACAATGATGGTTTTGGACGTGGCACGCTCATCGTGCAGCATACCGACTTCCAGAATGCCTCGACTGACCCTCAGGTCTTTCGCGACTACCTGCCCGCCCGGGAGGTCGGGGCAGAGACCGACATCGATCTCTGCGAGGAGGGCGACTATGTGGTGGCGCTCGACTACGAAGTGGAGACAGCTGGCAACATCCCTGTGGTTTCGAACATTCCTATTACACATCGCTTCGATGACTACCGCATCGCCTTCCGCTTCAAGGTGCGCAACAGCAATACGATGATGTTTCTCATCGACACGGGTACAGGAAGCGAGCTCTACAACGGTTTCGTAACACAGAATGGCTTCCGCATCGATCTTGCTGGTTCCCACTACCTCGACGTGAGCGTGAAACGCGAGCTTATGAATGAAGGACATGATGGCCTCGTCGAGGACACGAAGTTCAATAGGACTGCTACAGACGGTGCCACCTACACTCAGGAAGGCATCTACACAATCACGGTGAAGAATCCGAGCACCGGCGAGGAGCCCACTACAAAGCGGATATACGTCGGCGACGACGATGTATTGAAGGCGGCCGTAGCGAACCACATGGATGTCGCCGACGTCGAAGAGCGCATCGAAGATGGTGCCACCGTCGGAGCCGACGGGAAGTTCGTGCAAGCATCTGCGGCGGATAGTACGGAGGACGTTTCTGCGTCAGAGGATAGCAGCCAGATTGCCAATGCCAGCAGCGGTGGAAGCTTGTCCATTGCGGTGCCTGCCCTGATTGCCATTGCTGTAGCAGCTGTCGTTATCGTTCTATGGGCAAAGAAGCGCAAGCGTGACAAGGCTCAGAATCCGTCGCAAAGCAAGGGCAGTGATGCCAAATGATTGGAAAGAGAATCATCACGGCTGTTCTTACAGTTGCGCTGGTGCTCAGCGGCCTTCCTGGTTGCGGCTCGACATCACAGCCAGCATCGGACAATCAGGCCTCAAACGAAAATGCGTCGGATGCCGGCGAAGCCTCTTCCTCCACGGACGCTGAACCAGAATTCAGCAGCCTGTCTGATCCAGACCTGCAGCGTTATATCGAGGACACCACCTATGAGCAGGTAGTAGAACAGATCGATTCAGACCAATATTTCGTCGAGAATGTCCAGGCTGTCTACGTCTCACAAGAGTACTTGGACGAGCTTGCGTACAACTCTAAGAAGAATATCTATTTCGGATATACTCTCGACGAGCTTGAGGACCAATTTCAAGGCACAAGGTACATCTTTACCCTTGATGAAGATGGACATACGGCTGTCAAGGCCGTTGACGATCATGATGATACCTTCAATCAGGTCGTTCGCAATGTAGCCATTGGCGACGGTGTCATCCTTGTCTGTGTCACCATTTCCGCCGTGAGCGCTGCCGCTAACGCCCCGACAGTAAGTGCAATCTTCGCTGCTTCGGCTACCCATGCTGTTCGTTACGGCCTTGAAGGCGCAGCAATTGGTGCCGGAGCCGCTGTAATCTCCACGGGGATGCAGACCGGGGATACAGATGAAATCCTAAAGGCAGCTGCCCTTTCAGGAAGCGAGGGCTTCAAGATGGGTGCCATTTGTGGCGCCATTGAGGGAGGGGTTGATGAGGCTGGTGTCCTGCGCGGGCTCACCTTAAATGGCCTCACCATGGACGAGGCTGCCGTCATACAGAAGGAAGCAAAGTATCCGCTGGATGTAATCAGACAGTTCCACAGCATGGATGAGTATCAGATCTATCAGCAGGCGGGACTCAGAGCTCAGATGGTCGATGGAAAGCTCGCACTTGTCAGAGACATCGATCTCAACTACAAGAGCTTGCTTGCGGACGGGACCGAAGTGACCAATCTCGAGAGAATGATGCAGGGCTATGCCCCTATTGATCCGGCAACTGGAAAGGCTTATCAGCTGCATCATATCGGACAGAAGTCCGATGGTACTCTGGCGATCCTTACCGAGGCGGAACATCAGGGAAATGCTGGTATTCTCAATATCCCTGGCAAGGAGAGCGAGATTGATAGGAATGCCTTCGCTAAGGTTCGTCAGGAGTTCTGGAAGAGCTTTGCCGAAAGCCTCTCTTAAGGATGGACAGACATGCTCACTTTGAATGAACTCATAGAAAAGGGTCCTTGCCTCTGCGTTGGAAACGGGGCGCCGGAAGACCGCATCGATGAGGCCGAAAGGCAACTGGGGCTCAGGTTCTCAGAGGAATACCGGAGCTATCTGCAGCGGTTTGCGGTCGCTGCGCTCAATGGACATGAACTGACGGGAATCACTGACGTCGCACGCTGCAATGTTGTAGCCGTTACAGAAGCCGAACGAGAGCACGCGCCTGCCGCCAAGGGAAGCTGGTATGTTGTCGAGCAGGCTGATATCGATGGAATCGTTCTTTGGCAGGATGCAGACGGATTCGTCTACCAGACCATAGAAGGTGGACGGCCCATCCTGTTTTCAAAATCGCTTGCTGAATACGTGATGAAGTGAGATGCAACGCAAAGCTGCATGAACGAGGTATATTTGCTTCAGCCGGGGTCGTTGCGGACGTAGGCCCAAGGGAGCTGCATCGCGGCTAGCATGAGGTACCCGGCTCATTCTTTGAGATTCTTGCTCTGCAGATAGCTTTCGCGGAGCACAAGGTGGGAGTCTCTGTCTATATGCCAAGTTCAGGGAACAAGGCCTCTGCTATCTGATAAGTCCTGTGATTGGGGCTGGCCTCTATAGCGTCTACTTCGTCCATAGCCTGACGGGTGTCTGTAGGAATGGATCCTGCTGGACTAAGAGGGGCAATCCTCAACCAGAGCTTGCCGTCTTTAAGTATCGTGATGGGGAACCGGTTCTGCTGATTGAGTCACAGAGCTCTTCGAAGTGGATTTCTGCTTCTGCCATATCGACACTTGGCATTGCGTTGGGCTTCATTTCCGCCCCTGTACCTTCTCGGCGCTATGCGCTTGAATCTGATTGAAGGGCAGACTGCCAAAGTCGCCGGACAGAACAGGTACGCCGCCGTATCTTCCGAGAAGATAGCCTGAAGCGAGAGGCTCTCCTTCTCTCGGAAGATAATCCAGAAGAGGCGAGATGGATGTGCTGCCAGAAGCATCTTTGTCTGCAAGCCATATCTGGTCACGTCCCAGGAGATCGTGCTGCATGAAGACCGGATCGAGGGCTGTGAAGATAAGCTGGACAGGCTGCGTCTGTCCTGGTCGTTCGAAGAGCCTGACAATCTCTGTGGCAAGCATTGGATGCAGGAAGGCATCGAGCCCATCTACGATAAGCGTTCCTTGGTTCTGGAAGGCGCTGCCGATTGAAGCGCTCAGAGAGAACAGCTGCTGAGTCCCCGACGACTCAGCCTGATATTCGATATCGGCCGAACCATTGACGCCCATATGTTCAAATACGACGGTCTTCTGCATGGCCATCGTTGTGTTCCAGACACCCAGGCTAATGGGCTTTCGCACAACAGCAGCAGACGAGATTCCCAGGTCGGAGCACCTCATCATTCTCTGCACGAAGCGCTGCTGATAGCCGTCACTCGGGCTCCCGTCAAGCAACTCGCCTGTTGAAGGGAATGTAGCTGTGAGGTCCTTCTTCCAATCTGGGATGGCGAGGGCGTTCTTGAAGAAATCGCCGGCAGGCTTGATGGCTGCAGATCCCGGCATGCCGGGATGATGGAAAACGAGCGACAGTAAGAGCGTGTTGGGATTGAGCATGCTTGCTATAGCATGGCTGATTGGCACAGAGGAAGAGCCTCTGAGCAGGGAATGGCCAGATGGTCCTATCGTGCGACTGAACAAGGTGCGGCGGGAGCCTCTGGGGAAGGAGCAGAGCTTCTCCTCTACGATGGCTTCTTCGTTGTAGGAGAAGCGGTATTCATAGCGGATGTTCTCCCACACAAAAGCGATGAAACAATCGGTGGGCTTCTGCGCCGATTCATGGTCGAGAGCGAAGGGGCTATAGGGGAGTCTCCTGTCTGGAGAATACGATGCTGATTTCAGCACCAACTCCTGCATCATGCACAGGGCATCGATGAGGTTCGACTTGCCGGATCCGTTGGCTCCGAAGATTGCTGCCGAATGCAGGAAGCGTTTGCCCGAAAGGCCCGGGAGCTCGTAGCGGATGAGCTGCGCCTCGACGCCGTCTCTTGTCCGGTCCGGTGCAGCGACCAGGCTCAGCTCCTGCTCGTCTCTGATGGAGCGGAAGTTCTTCACGGAAAAGAGGATGAGCATCTATGCACCCTTCCTGGAAGCATGCTGGGCAGCGCCAAAGCATAGGGAATGAATTGCCCAGCCCTATTATCGACGAATCCCTTGCAGCGGGGTGCGTGGCTGCAAGGGAAGATGCGGAATAGAAAAGGAGCGCCTGCAATGCAGACGCTCCATGCAAGTTGCTTGATTGACGAGCCTTCTGCTTACATACCGAAATTGGAAATCAGGAGCTGGAATACGCAGATGGCAGCAATGGCCAGAATGGCCACGACCACAGCAAGCGCGATGACAGACTTCGTGCGGCGTGCACGCTCCTGGGAAGCGAAGATGGAACGGCGTCCCTTCGGAATCTCGAGGTACTGGCCGTAGTGCAGATCGCGCTGGAGACGCTTCATCTCGGAGCGGGAACGACGGTAGGAGGCACCGGAGAGCGGGCCGCCACCGCCAATTGCGATGCCGGAATCATGCGTATAGTCGCTCGGATACTTCGTGTTCTGGGGCTCGGAGATCGTCGGCTGGGTCTTGCGGGGACGGGACGGATGCACATAGCCGCCCTGGCGCGGGAAGCTGCCGGTTGGGCGGACATCACGCTCGGCAGGAGCAGCATAGCCTGCATCCTGCTCATGGGGAGCAGGGGCATAGCCATTCTGTGCAGGAGCGTATCCCGTATTGTCCATATTGTTCACATGCTGCGACTGGGTCCTCGGACGGGGCTCTCCTGCAGAGCCTTCGTATTCCCCGGCGTCTGCATCCTCATATCTATAACCGTTCTCGTCCACAGATATCCTCTCCCATAGGCGAGCGAAGTTTCATCTCGCCCCATTCTATCTCATGGAGCCCTGCCCCATGCAAAACTGGACAGCTGGCGGCTTTCAGATTCCGAGAAACCACAAAGCGGCGCTGTGTCTTGCGGCAGACTGAATGGGTTAGACTGTTACGCTCAATATCTAACAATATAGACTTAGATATGCTCAGTCTATGAAGAGCAGAATATCTTTGTTCTAGTGTTTAAAAGACCTCTCGGAGGGCACATATACCAGCAGACAACAAGAGCGTCCCAGAAGAGGGGCGCGCAGGATCTGCTAGGAGTGATAGATATGATGGGCCTTATTCCGTTTGATCGCTATGACCGTGATATGCTTCGTGCCTTCGATGGTATGGATGACCTCTTCAAGAGCTTCCCGTTCGTCGAGAGCGCCCCTGCCTTCCCGATGGATGTCGAGGATGCAGATGACAAGTACGTCGTCTCTGCTCCGCTTCCGGGCCTGAAGAAGGACCAGATCGATGTGGAGCTTAATGAAGGCACCCTGTCCGTCTCCGTCGACAAGAAGGAATCCGACGAAGAGAAGGGCAAGAACTACCTCCACAAGGAGACCGGCGAGTGGAGCGCTACGCGCAGCGTCTATCTGAAGGATGCCGCAACGCAGGGCCTCACCGCACGCTACGCAGATGGCGTGCTCACCGTCACGGTGCCGAAGCAGTCTGCAAAGCCGAACGCAACGAAGATTGCAATCGACTAGCTGCTGACGTCGGCTGTATGAGATAGCAATGGGGACAGAGCTTCCGAGCTCTGCCCCCATTTTTCTGTACTGGCAGGTTTTCTCAGAGCGGTCTTCTACCAGACGCTCACTGCCTCATGCTGCGAGGCAGGAAAGACGGTAAGCAGGCCATCAGGGGTCCTGGCTTCCGTGAAAGTCGTGTTCGTAGGCTCTGCGCCCAGCGCCTCTGCGAGCGTGCGGATGCAGACGCTCGGGCGGTTGTTCTCCTCGGAAAGATGGAGGGCTACGACGCACTCCGTATCCTTCGTGACGAGGTGCGGCAGCACGGCTGCTGCCTGGGCGTTCGAGAGATGGCCGCCCTCTCCCTTGACGCGGTCCTTGAGGTAGCGGGGGTAGGGACCCGTTTCGAGCATCTTCTCGTCGTGGTTGCTCTCAAGCCCCAGGATGCGGCAGCCGTAGAGTGCATCCAAGGCTTCGTCTGTCACATATCCCGTATCGGTGCACCAGCCGAGCGAGTCCTGGATCTCTCCCTCGCCGTCTATCACATCGAAGCGGAAGCCTACGGGATCGTTCACATCGTGTGAGGTAGGGAAGGCGCGGATGTGCATGCCGGCAAGATCCAGGGAATCGTTGTTCTTGATGAGTTCGAAGGGCATCTCCTGGAGATAGGACCTTCCTGCCACGGTGCCTGCCGTGGCAAAGAGAGGGCCGTCGAAGTGGTTGCAGAAGACAGAGAGGCCCGAGGTATGGTCTCCGTGCTCGTGGGTCAGAAGCACGGCACAGATATCGTCCAGAGGGGCTGCTACCTCCTGCGCTCTGGTTCTCAGGGCCTTGTAGGAGATGCCGTCGTCGATGAGAATTGAGCCTTCGGGGCCCTGGACGATGGCGGCATTGCCTTTGGAGCCGCTTGCCAGCACGAAAAGATGTATCGAAGGTGTCATATATTTCCCGTTTCTTGGGGCGCTGTTCTAGAATCAGACCTTACTAGCTTAGACATTCCTTGCCTGGGGCACCGAAAACCCTAGGGAAGGAACATGCAAGGGAGAGAAATGACAAGCGTTGCCAGAAGATATGCGCCGCCTGCCAAAGCGGCGCCCGGCTCGGAGGGACGAGCTCCTGTCGTCCTGATGGTCTCGGGCGGCGCTGATTCGACGGCCCTGCTCGTTCTGGCAGCCACCTCGAAGCTCGATATCGGCGATGGCAGGGGCCTGGCCCATATCGCACGGGAGCGCCTGGTCGTCCTCCATGTGAACCATGGGCTTCGTGGCATCGATGCGGAAGAGGACGAGGAGTTCGTACGGGGGCTTGCCGAGCGCTTCGGCATTCCCTGCCATGTGGAGCATGCTGACATAGCAGCGCTTGCAAAGAAGGGCGATGGAAACGTCGAGAATGCGGGACGCGAGTTCCGCTATGCCGCTGCAGCAAAGCTCGCAAACGAGCTCTGTGCCGAATATGGCTCTCCGCGTGGAGCAGCAAGGATCGTCACGGCGCACACGGCAGACGACCGTGCCGAGACCTTCTTCATGAATGCTATCCGTGGCACCGGCCCCTCCGGCCTCTCCTCGATCCCTCGGCAGAGAAACAGGATCGTGCGTCCGCTTCTGGGATATTCGCACGAAGAGCTCTGCGATCTTCTGCGCATGCGCGGCATCGTATGGCGCGAGGACCAGACGAACGCTGATACCGCCTATCTTCGTGCGTACGTGCGGCATGAGATCATGCCGGTCGTGAAGGCCAGGAATCCGAAGGTGCTCGCAAGCCTTGCCACGACCTGCGACATCCTCTCTGATGAGGATGCGTACCTCACGCAGGTGACGTCCCGCACGTTCCATGAGCTGGAGAGACGTCGGCAGGAGGGCATGGTCGCGCTCGATGCTGCACGACTTGCTGCGACCGATGTCGCTGTGGCACGCCGTGTCGTACGGCAAGCCCTCCTTGCGGTGGCGCCTGATGCCCGCCTCGAGGCCAGGCATATCGAGCGCACGCTCGAGCTTGTGGCAGAAGGCACAGGTTCCCAGACCATCCCTCTCGGTGTGGATGTGCGCGTGGAGCACGGGCTTCTCTTTGTCCGGGCACGGTCTGCGAGGGAACGCTTCACGGGTGGCTTTCTTCCGGTGCCGGGCACGCTCGAGCTGCCGGATGGCTCGGTGCTCACGGCTGCTATCACGCCTGTTGCCAAGGGTTCCGACCCTGTGGCAATCGCCCGGGTTCACGGACGCGAGTGGGCAGGATCTTCGGTCCTGCTCGATGCAGAGCGTGCAGGTGCCTCTGCCCATGATGCAGAGCTCTGGGTGGAGCCGCCGCAGGCAGGGGAGGTCTTCTGCCCTCTTGGCATGCATGGCCAGTCGAAGAAGCTCTCTGACGCCCTCTGCGATGCGAAGATTCCTGCTGCCGACAAGCAGGACGTCGCCGTCGTCCATACAGGGCCGACCGGACACATCGTCTGGGTGGCCGGTCTTCGGGCAGATGAGCGATGCCGCGTGAGCGCTGCCACGAAGCTGCTGCTAGAATTACGGCTTGAGAGTCCCTCTGAGGGAGCCAAGTCCAAAGGTGCGAATGCAAAGGAGCAATGAGCCCATGGAACAGCTGCATCCTGATGTAGACCATATCGTTCTGACCGAGGAAGACATCCACGATATCGTGACGCGTCTCGGAAGCGAGATCTCGCGCGACTATGCGGGGAAGAACCCGCTCGTCGTCTGCGTCCTCAAAGGTGCCTTCGTCTTCACGTCCGATCTTCTGCGTGCCATCACGGTGCCCTGCGAGGTCGATTTCATGGCCGTCTCGAGCTATGGCTCGGGCGTCAAGACCTCGGGCGTCGTCCGCATCGTGAAGGACCTGTCCACGAAGCTCGAGGGCAGGGACGTCCTGATCGCAGAAGACATCCTCGACTCGGGCCTCACGCTTTCGTACCTGATCGACCTCTTCAAGGCGCGCAATCCCAAGTCGGTCCGCATTGCCGCCTTTGCCGTCAAGGATATCCCCGACCATGTCCCGGCCGTCGAGCCTGACTACGTCGGAACGCATGTCCCGAACGAGTTCATCGTCGGATATGGCCTCGATTACGCCGAGCGCTATCGCAACCTGCCCTACATCGGCGTGCTGAAGCCTGAAGTCTATAGCTGATCTTTTGAGCCGCCTGCCTCCGCAGGCGGCTCGACCCTGCCTTTAAGGAGCGATTCGTGCCTGACAAGAAAGACCCGAAGCGGGGACTCGACCCCGACAAGCTCGACGGGACCACGACCCGCCGCGCTTCCATCATCTCCCTCCTCATCATCATTGCCCTGATTGTCTATCTGATTGTGAACATGGGCGGCAGCTTCGGCGCCCCGCAGACGAAGAGCCTGACCACGAGCGAGTTCGTGGCTGCGGTCCAGGACGGGCGTGTCGATACGGCGACCTACGCCACGAAGAACGGCACCCTCTCAGGCACGTATTGGGAGAACAAGGGCGATGTCGGCAATGACAGCAAGCTCGAGCACTACAGCTCGACCTATGTCGGCACGGACAACCTCGACGACCTCATGCAGGACCATACCGAGGTCAAGTTCGATGTGAACACGAGCACGGATGACTGGCTCGAGACGATCCTCATCTCGGTCGTTCCCACCATCCTGATCGTCGCGGTCATGATCTACTTCATGAACCAGATGCAGGGACAGAACAACCAGGCGATGTCATTCGGCCGCACGAAGGCAAAGACGACCGAGGAGACGCGCCCGAAGGTCAAGTTCAAGGATGTCGCTGGCATCGATGAGGCCGTGGAGGAGCTGAAGGAGATCCGCGACTTCCTGAAAGATCCTGATCGCTACCACAGGATGGGTGCAAGGATCCCTCGCGGCGTCCTTCTGGTCGGCCCTCCGGGCACGGGCAAGACGCTCCTCGCGAAGGCCGTTGCCGGCGAGGCAGGCGTGCCCTTCTTCTCGATCTCTGGCTCCGACTTCGTCGAGATGTTTGTCGGCGTCGGCGCAAGCCGTGTGCGCGACCTCTTCAAGCAGGCAAAGGAAGCCTCTCCCTCGATCATCTTCATCGATGAGATCGACGCCGTGGGTCGCCAGCGTGGCGCTGGATTGGGCGGCGGACACGACGAGCGCGAGCAGACGCTGAACCAGCTTCTCGTCGAGATGGACGGCTTCGAGGAGAACGAGGCTGTCATCCTCATCGCTGCCACGAACAGGCCGGACATCCTCGACCCGGCACTGCTTCGTCCGGGCCGCTTCGACCGCCAGGTCACGGTCGACAGGCCGGATGTGCGCGGACGCGAGCAGATCTTGAAGGTCCATGCAAAGGGCAAGCCGATCGACGAATCCATCGACTTCGCAAAGCTTGCAAAGCTCACGCCGGGCTTCACCGGCGCCGACCTTGCGAACCTCATGAACGAGGCAGCGCTCCTCTCGGCCAGAAGGAACAAGGACACGATCTCGCAGGCAGAGATCGAGGAGGCCATGGAGCGCACGATTGCCGGCCCCGAGCGCAAGACCCGCGTCATGACAGAAGGGGAGAGGAAGACGATCGCCTTCCACGAGTCCGGCCATGCCCTTGTGGGACATGTGCTCGAGAACTCCGATCCTGTCCACAAGATCTCGATCATAAGCCGTGGGCAAGCTCTTGGCTACACGCTCCAGCTTCCGACCGAGGACCACTACCTCGAGACGAAGAATGGCATGCTCGACCAGATTGCCGTCCTTCTGGCGGGCCGCACGGCAGAGGAGCTCTGCTGCGGCGACATCACGACAGGCGCTTCGAACGATCTCGAGCGCGCGACGAAGATGGCCCGCGAGATGGTCACCCGTTACGGCATGAGCGAAGAGCTCGGCACGCAGGTCTTCGGCGAGGCGCAGCACCAGGTGTTCCTGGGCCGCGACTATGCAAACCATCAGGACTACTCGGCTGAGACGGCAAAGAGGATCGACGACGAGGTCGAGCGCATCATGCGCGAGGCGCACATGCGTGCACAGAACGTCCTCTCCGAGCGCAAGGACCAGCTGAAGCTCATGGAGCAGGTGCTCCTGGAGCGTGAGACCGTCGAGGGCGAAGCTGTGGAAGCGCTTCTCGACAACAAGTGGGACGAGTACCTGGCGTCCCATCCTGAGGAGCAGAAGAAGGAAGAAGAGGCTGCCGAGGAGGCAGGCCATACGGAGGACTGAGCCTTTCGGTTTGCCGGAGGCAGAAAGCGAGGAAGCATGGATATCAACGAGACGAGCTATGGCCTGGGTGCATCCAAGTCATCGATTCGCGAGATTGCCGCCTACGGCTCGCGCCGCAAGGCAGAGATCGGGGCAGACAAGGTCTATGACTTCTCGCTCGGCAATCCTTCCGTGCCGGCTCCTGCGGAGGTAAAGGAATCCATCGAGAAGTCGCTCGAGCTCGATCCGGTCGCCCTCCACTCCTATACGCCGGCAGCAGGCCTTCCCTTCGTGCGTGACGCCGTGGCAGAGCACCTCAACAAGGAGTGCGGCACCTCCTACAAGGGCGGAGACCTCTACCTCACCTGCGGCGCCGCAGCATCGCTCACGATCACCTTCCACGCAATCGCGAACCCGGGCGATGAGATCATCGTTATCGCTCCCTACTTCCCGGAGTACAAGGTCTTCATCGAGGCCGCAGGTGCCACCTGCGTCGAGGTCATGGCAGACCCCACAACCTTCCAGATCGACTGCGACGCCGTGCGTGCTGCCATCACGCCCCGCACGAAGGCTGTTGTCATCAACTCTCCGAACAACCCGATCGGCACGGTCTATTCGCGTGAGACGCTCGAAAAGCTGGCCAAGGTTCTCTCCGAGGCTGGCCAGGACATCTGCCTTGTCTCCGACGAGCCGTACCGCAAGATCGCCTTCGGCGCCGAGGTGCCCTGGGTGCCCTCGATCTACCCGAACACAGTCGTCTGCTACTCCTACTCGAAGAGCCTCTCGCTTCCGGGCGAGCGCATCGGCTGGGTGCTTGTGCCTGACACGAACCCGAACCACGACAGGCTGATTCCGGCCGTTGCTGGCGCTGGCCGCTCCATGGGCTTTGTCTGCGCACCTGCGCTCTTCCAGCGCGTTCTTGCAGACTGCGTCGATGTGCCGTCCGATGTCGCCGCCTACGAGAGGAACAGGAAGGCTCTGACCGAGGGCCTCTCTGCACTTGGCTATGAGTACATCGAGCCGGAAGGCGCCTTCTATCTCTGGGTGAAGTCGCTCGAGCCGGACGAGAACGCGTTCTTCGAGAAGGCAAAGTCGCTCGAGCTCCTGCCGGTGCCGTCCGATTCCTTCGGCTGCCATGGCTGGGTGCGCGTCGGCTACTGCGTGAGCTACGACACGATTGTGAACTCCATGCCTGCCTGGAAGAAGCTCAAGGAGCTGTACCAGTAATGACAAAGAAGAAAAGGAGCTGCGAGGAGTGCGCGCTCTCGACGGAGAAGCCGGGCTTTCTCCGCTCGAAGGCCGTGTGCCTGGCACCAGAAGGGTCAGGTGCTGATACCGCAGAAGGCGGCAGGCACTGCCCGCGGTTCGTGCCGCGCATGAAGAGCCTGAACGCCGTCCAGAACCTTGAGGCCATGAACCTCTGGGCCCACAAGAACGTGAGGCGTGCGGAGGCAGGAGAGGAAGTCACGGTCACAGAGACCGTCGAGGCCACTGACGACGACCTCGCGCTTGCTGCGGCTGAGGCCAAGGCACGTGCTGCCAGGGCCCGGGCCGAGGCGGCAGAAGCCGAGGCAGAGCTCGCCGAAGCACGCCTGAGGGCACGCCAGAAGCGCTCCTAAAAATATGGGCATAGCGTGAGAGGGGGCAGGCATCCATGCGGTGCCTGCCCCCTTGCCGCTACGATGGGCATGAAAAAGACGATTTCAGCTTCAGAAGGTGTGCTCCATGAATCTGGTCTCAGATGTCCATACCCATACGCTCTTCTCCCGCCATGCCTACTCGACGATCCAGGAGAACGTGACGGCAGCGAAGGCCCAGGGTCTCGAGCTCCTGGGCTCGACCGACCACTTCTCCTCGATGCTCTTTACAGAGCAGGACCTGCGCAACTTCCAGTTCTTCATCAATCTCGACGTCTGGCCAAGGGTCTGGGACGGGGTCTTTGTCCTGCGTGGCTGCGAGGCCGATATCGTCGATATGCAGGGACATCTCTTCGGCTGGGATATCGACGTGCCCACAGGCATCACGGACATGCCGTACCAGAAGAAGCGGAGCCTGAAGGACATGGTCTTCCGCGGCATCGACTATGCAATCGCTTCGGTGCATGGAAAGGCATTTGCAGATGGCGCCGATCCGGTGCAGGTCTCGGAGATGTATATCAAGGCATTGCAGGATCCGAAGGTCGCGATCTTGGGGCATATCGGACGCTCAGGCCTGAAGTTCGAGCTCGATCCCGTGCTTGTGGAGGCAGCTCGCCTCCACAAGATGGTCGAGATCAACGAGCACAGCCTCGATATCTCCCCGTCAGGCAAGATCAGCAAGAAGTGCCGGAAGATTGCCGAACGTGCGGCCGAGCTCGGCGTCCAGATTGCCGTGAGCACGGATGCCCATATCGCGACAGATATCGGGCATCTCGATGCTGCCCGCTCGATGCTCGAAGAGATCCACTTCCCCGAAGAGCTTGTGGCCACGCGCTCGAAGGATGCGTTCCTGAAGGCGCTGAGAGTTGCCAACGTCGCAGATATCCAGATCGACTAGATGAAAGAAGAGGCCGGGTCACCCCGGCCTCTTCTCGTAGCTGCATGTTCTGCGCTAAAGTGCGATATCGAGCTCGATCGGGCAGTGGTCCGATCCCATGATCTCGTCGTGGATCTTTGCGTCCTGGACGCGGTCCTCTGCACCGTCGCTCACGAGGAAGTAGTCGATGCGCCAGCCGATGCCACGGGCACGGGCACGCATGCGGTAGCTCCACCACGTATAGGCACCCTCGAGCGTCGGGTTCGCCTCGCGGAAGACATCGTGGAAGCCGGCAGCGAGGAGCTTCGTGAAGCCCTCGCGCTCCTGGTCGGAAAATCCTGCATTCTCGTGGTTTGTGTCAGGGTTCTTGAGGTCGATCTCCTCGTGGGCGACATTGAAGTCGCCGCAGGTGACGACCGGCTTGTCCTTTGCAAGCTTTGCCAGGAAGTCCGTGTAGGCACGGTCCCACTCCATGCGCTCGTCGATGCGGGCAAGCCCCTGCTTCGAGTTCGGCGTATAGACGCAGACGAACCAGAATTTCGGGAATTCGAGGGCACAGACGCGGCCTTCGTCCTCGGCGACAGGCGAGCCGATCTCGCGGATCACCTGGAGGGGCTCCTCGCGGCTGAAGACCGCTGTGCCGGAATAGCCCTTGCGTGCGGCGTAGCTCCAGGTCTGCGTATAGCCGGGAAGGACGAGCTCGACCTGGCCCTCCTGGAGCTTCGTCTCCTGGATTGCGAAGATATCGGCATCGAGCGATTCGAATATCTCCTGGAAGCTTGGCTCCTTCTTGAGGACGGCGCGCAGGCCGTTCACATTCCAGGAGATGAACTTCTGCGTATGTGTATCACCCATAGGATGCTCCTTGCTGGTTGGAAATGATGCTTCAAGACTAGCGTATCTCAGGCCTCAGCCAAAGAGCCACTGCTCCCATCGGGGCCACTCCTCGACTCCTTGGGCATGTCCCTGTGCATAGGCATCCTCGAGCTTCGGGCGGTCGATCGTCGTGGACTTCACCGGCATGACGCGTGGCCGGACGACAAGGGCGCGTCCTTCCTCTTCCAGCCGGTCAAGCTCATCCAGGCTCTCGTTGTAGCGCTCGTTCCTTGTCTGGAGCGCCTGCTCCAAGGCTTCGTCTCCCTTTGCGATCCTGTGGTAGACGCGGCGCATCAGAGGTGTCGGCTCCTTCTTGCGGTAGCCCTTGGGACGGGTCGCAATGACCATGAGGCGCTTGAAGCCGCGCTCGCGGACCAGGTGGAGCGGGATGCCGGCACCGTCTCCTATGCCGCCGTCAAAGAGCTTGTGGCCGCCCAATACCTGCGGCTCCATCATGCCGGGAAGCGTCGAGCTTGACCAGACTTTCCTCATGAGCTCATGGACATCGGGCATATCGTCCTTCGTCCATACAAGCGTGCGTCCCGTGTTGCCTTCGAAGCACTGGATCGCGATAGGTGTCGGGTTTTTCGCAAACGCCTCGTAGTCGAAGGGCAGATAGCCATCGTCGACGCAGCCGATGTAGTCGTACCATGCATTGAAGTAGCCGTGCCCCGTCAGGAACGAGCGCACTCCTCCTGCCTCGGGCCGCCTGTCTGCGAGCACGATGAAGGCGTTCTTCACGCGCTCCTGGTCTCCCGAGACGAAATCGACCGTATGGCTTGCTCCTGCGCTCACGCCGCAGACGAAATCGAACGATACGCCGTGCTCCAGAAGCACATTGGCAAAGCCTGCGGTATAACTGGCTCGGTAGCCTCCTCCTTCGAAGAGGAGTGCGCAATCGCTCACGTGGCGCTCATGTGCAGCTGTCTCCATGACTGCGACCTTTCTGGAACAGCGCTCATGAGCACTGTGGCATGCGAGAAGGGATGAGGTGCTATGGGAGAATATCTTACCAATCCGGCCGATGCACAGGCTGCGATGAAGAAGGTGATGGAGAAGGCACACCATGCGGTCTTCTTCGGAGGTGCTGGCGTCTCCACGGCAAGCGGCATTCCTGACTTCAGGAGCCCGAATGGCCTCTACAACCAGCGTGGCTACAAGTATCCGCCCGAGGAGATGCTCTCGCACAGCTTCTATATGACGCACAGGGAGGAGTTCTTCGACTTCTATCGCCATGTCATGTGCGTGCCTTCGGCCAAGCCGAACCAGTGCCACAGGAAGCTTGCCGAGCTCGAGCAAGAAGGAAAGCTCGACTGCGTGATCACGCAGAACATCGATGGGCTCCACCAGGCAGCAGGCTCCAGGCATGTGATAGAGCTCCACGGCTCGACGCACCGGAATATCTGCCAGAAGTGCGGAGCAGTCTACTCCGAGGAGTGGATCCTGGATACGGAAGGCGTGCCGAAGTGCCCGAAGTGCGGAAGCGATGTGAAGCCCGATGTCGTGCTCTACGAGGAGAGTCTCAAAGAGGAGAATCTGATCGGTGCCGTGAAGGCAATCCAGAAGGCAGACGTCCTGATCATCGGCGGCACGTCGCTCGTCGTCTATCCGGCGGCGGGGCTAGTGGACTACTTCCAGGGTGACACGCTTGTCGTCTGCAACCTCGAGGCGGGGCCGCGTGACAGTGCTGCAGACCTTATCTGCGCCTGCGATATCGCAAAGACCTTCGACTTCTAAGGTTTCGAAGAACGCACAGGTACGGCCTTCAGCGGCACAAGGTGCGCGCGACGGCTACAATCGAAACCATCCATCTACAGATTCTGCTGCCCTTGCGGCATGGAAGGACCGATCATGCTCAGAGAGAACTATGCCACGTGGCACTGTGCGGGACATGAGATCTCGCTGGCGCGTCCGCACATCATGGGCATCCTCAATGTGACCCCTGACTCGTTCAGCGACGGCGGCAAGCACGCCGACGCCGACTCTGCGATTGCCTATGGCCTCAAGATGCTCGACGGCGGCGCTGACATCATCGACGTCGGCGGCGAGTCCACGCGCCCAGGAGCGACACCGGTCGATCCCGAGACCGAGCTCGCACGCATCCTTCCGGTCGTGCGTGCCTTGGCCGATGCTGGCGCCATCGTCTCGGTCGATACCTACCATCCGCAGGTCGCAGAGGCCGCGCTCGAGGCAGGAGCATCGATCCTGAACGATGTCACCGGCTTCACGGACCCGGAGATGGTGCGTGTCGCTTCCGAGAGCGACTGCGGCCTCATTGTCATGTACTGGAACAAGGAAGGCCTCGGCACCCATGCGACGAGGCGCTCTGTCGAGCTCGACGTGAACAGGCCGAACCGCCCCGTGGCACGCCGCGTTCCTTCGGCCAGGCGCTTCACGCTTCCCGAAGAGGCGCAGATCATGCGTCAGGTCATGGGCTTTCTGGGCGACCAGGCAAGGAAGCTCATGCGTGCCGGCATCGCGCATGACAGGATCTGCATCGATCCGGGTCCTGGCTTTGACAAGTTTGCCGACGAGGATGTCGTGATTCAGCGTGCGACGCCGAAGATGGTGAGCATGGGCTATGCCTATCTCTGCGCACCGTCACGCAAGCGCTTCGTCGGTGCCGTCTCGGGCGTCACGGAAGCAGACAAACGCGATGCTGCGACAATCGGCATCTGCCTGGGTGCGGTCGAAGGCGGCTGCCGGCTTCTGCGTGTCCACAACGTGCCCGAGGTCGCACAGGCCGTCGATGCCTTCTGGGCTGTGCGCCACCCGGATGCACGCCAGGCCTTCATCTCGCTCGGCACAGATATGGGAGATGTGGACGAGCGGCTCGATACCCTGGGCCATGCCTGCCGCCTGATCGACGAGATCCCGCTCACCTGTGTCGTGAACGTGAGCCATGCCTACGAGACCGATCCTGCCTATGGGCTCAAGGATGAGGTCGCGAATGCCGTGGCAGAGATCAGGACGGAGCTTGCGCCGCTCGTGCTCCTCGATGCCCTCATGAAGGTCGAGCAGGAGCTCGGGCGCACACGTCCGGAAGACGGATCGATGGGCCCCAGGACCATCGACTGCGACCTTGCGTGGTATGAAGGGGAGACCCATGCCGGCAACAAGCTGACGCTTCCGCATAAGGGGCTCGGCGAGCGTGACTACGTGCTCGTGCCGATGGAAGATCTGCTCCACGACCCCGTGCGCTTCCTGGCGCACTCCGGCGTCGAGGTGCTGCCGCCTGAAGAGCGCGTGGGGCATGTCCGCCGCGAGCTCGGCCGCATCCTCTGGGAGGCATAAAAGATGGAAGAGATGCCGCTTTCCGGGACCGGTTCCTTCGAGGAGGCACAGGCGAAGGCAGAGGAGGCAGGGCGTGCAGGCGCTCCTGCAGGAACCGCCTTCTTCGCGGTCGCGGAGGAGAAGGGTACGTCGCTTCTCTGCGTCTCGGTCGTGCTTGCGCCGAAGATTCCGATGCCGTACTACGAGAGCCTGCCTGCGGTCTCTGCCCTGGGCGTCGTCGAAGGGCTCGAGAGCGCAGGAGCGCAGGGCCTTTCTGTCGGCTGGCCAGATACGGTGGTCTTCGAAGGCGCGACGGTAGGGCGTGTGCGCGCGAAGGCAGGATATGGAGATGCCGGCATGTTCTGTGCCGCAACGGTCACGCTGACGGCTGCCTCAGCCGATGAATCCGTGCCTGCGCTCGAAGGAGCATTCGGCGGCGCGCTTCCCCAGGCGTCTGCCTTGGCAGAGATCGTGCGCGAGGCGCTGCTTGCTGAGTGCCGCGTCTGGGAGGAGGGCCTGCAGTCGAACGGAGCAGGACCCATGGCGCCAGTGCTCGACCGCTACTTCGACCGCGTCCACCTCATGGGCGAGACCGTCGATGTCGTGTATCCGAACGGACGCGTGCGTGCCCAGGGCCGCTTTGCCGGCATCGATATCTGGGGCAGGGCCACGGTCGTGCTCGAGGACGGGTCTGAGCTCGAGTTCGCTGCCGCAGAGTCCCAGATTCGGGGCTAGGAGTGCCGCTCCTGCGCGGCGTGCCAGATCAGGTAGACGCCCCGAAGCGTCAGGTCGGGGTCGATTGCGCAGAAGAGGTCGGTCGCCTCGCTCACGGTGCGCGCCAAGCCACCCGTGGCGATGACGGGAGCTGAAGGGGCTGCAATCTCGCGCTTGATGCGTGCGACGAGTCCTTCTGCCATAGCGGCGGTGCCGACGACGAGGCCTGACTGGAGCGCGCCTGCCGTATCCTTGCCGAGGGCATGCTCGGGCGCCTCGATCGGGATGCTTGCCAGCTTCGCGGCACGTTCGAAGAGCGCCGCGGCCGAGAGCATGAGGCCGGGAGCGATGGCGCCACCCACGAAGGCACCATCCTTGTCCACGACGTCGATGTTCGTCGCAGTGCCGAAGTCCACGACGATGGCAGGAGAGCCGTAGCGCTCCTTGGCTGCGACGGCGTTGCAGAGGCGGTCCGCACCGATCGTCTCGGGGTAGGGCATGGAGATTTCGAGATCGGGCACGTCTTTGGCAGAGACGATCAGGGGCTCTTGCCCGGTCAGGATCAGGAAGACCTTTCTCCAGGCGCGGGCAAGCGTCGGCACGACGCAGGAGATGCCTGCCGCATCGATTGCAGTGGCGCCGAGGCCTGCTGCAGCGAAGAAGGCATGGAGCTTTGCCAGAAGCTCGTCTGCCGTGTCGGTGCGGTCAGTCTTCAGCCGCCAGCCATGCACATGCTCGCCGCCCGTGCCATAGAGCGCAAGCGTCGTCTGGGTATTGCCTACATCGACCGCGAGAAACATGCGCGACCTTTCTCTCCTGCCACATTTCAGCTCATCAGTATCGCAGATGCGCACCTCAGTGTCTCCATATTCTGCGCGAATGCTTGCACATCAGGCGCGAAAAAGCGTACTATGTTTAACTTGCGAGCCCTGGATACAATCAGGGCCATAGCCCCTCGTCTGGTCGGAAACCAGACCTACCAAAGGAGTCCTGCCATGAAGCAAGGTATTCATCCTCAGTACGTGGAGTGCACCGTTCGCTGCACCTGCGGCAACACGTTCAAGACCCGCTCCACGAAGAGCGAGATTGTCGTCGACCTGTGCGACAAGTGCCACCCGTTCTACACGGGCCAGCAGAAGCTCGTCGACACCGGCGGACGTGTCCAGCGCTTCTCCGACAAGTTCGGCGGAGCAGCAGCTGCACGCCTCGAGGCTGCAAAGGCCGCCAAGGCTGCCAAGGCTGCAAAGGCTGCCGAGCAGGAGGCTGCCCGCAAGGCTGCAAAGGAGGCCAAGGCTGCCGAGAAGGCAAAGCGTGCTGCAGAGTACGCAAAGAAGGCCGAGGCTCAGGCTGCAGCAGAGGCTGCCAAGGAGGCTGCAGAGACCGCAGCTGCCGAGGCAACGAACGCTGCAGAGGCACCCGCTGCAGAGTAGATCTGACTGAGAGCAGATGGAGGAGGGAGTCCGGAATGTCCGGGCCCCCTCCTTTCATGCTGAGGGCCCGTGCGCGATTGACGGGCCGACAAGTACTGGATGATGCGTGAGGTCTTGGGGCTTGGAGGCCTTCGAGGAGCTGCTATGATGTGACGGAGCGGCGAGAGCCGCCAAGCTTGGGAGTATGTCCCCTGGCTGGACCTAGGTTCGCGTGCTGTCACGCGGACTGCAGGTGAAGGCCAGGGGACTTCCATTTTCTAGGTGCCTATGATTTCCCCGAGTAACGCAG
Source organism: Olsenella kribbiana (assembly GCF_036408795.1). NCBI lineage: Bacteria > Bacillati > Actinomycetota > Coriobacteriia > Coriobacteriales > Atopobiaceae > Olsenella > Olsenella kribbiana. Next base: position 136,089 of record NZ_JAZGJP010000003.1, on the reverse strand, counting down.
GAAGTCGTAGATTCTCACGCACTTGCGGGAGAGCCTGCCAAGGAGGCTGCAGAGACTGCAGCTGCCGAGGCAACGAACGCCGCAGAGGCACCCGCTGCAGAGCAGCTCTGACTGAGGCAGATGGAGGAAGGAGCCCGGGAAACCGGGCCCTCTTCTTTAGTATCGCTCACTACCGCGTGGAGAGAGCTTTGAGGCTGAGCCCTTGCATGCTGTACTCCAAAAGGATTGGTAGATGGCGATTCCTCTTCGAGTTCGCTGCATGCGCCTTACTATCGCTCGCTACCGCCCACTACCGGCTGTGGTGTCGCAGAGGGTTTCAGGTGACCGGCAGCACAGTACCGGACTCTGGCTTTCGGTGCCCGATATGGCGCTGCGGGACTCTTCAGACGTGCTTCTCTGCGGTCATGAGGCCTTTCCACTCGCCGTGGAGCATGGGGAGGATGGATGAGGAGATGGCCTTCACGTCGCAATCTGCCAGGTTGAGGCGCCGTAGCAGAAGACCCGTCTTCTGTGTTCTCTCGCGCCTCGCTACAGACAGCGGGAGCCTTTCTTTCGTCCCTGACCCCCCACGGATCTCTCGAAGGGCCTCTTTTCATGTCTCGGGGAAGAGGCGCTGACGTTCGTGTTCAAGGTCGATATGGGCAAAGGCAGGATATGTCTCGTAGCTTTGCCAGCGCGCCTTGGCTGAAGCCTCTGACTCAGGGACAAGATGGCATTGGCAGCGCTCTGCAAGCAGAAGCGCGCACTTGTTGCGCCGGGCATCTCTGAGAAGGACCGGATAGCTCCCGTCGTGCCTTGCCTGCTGGATGCGTGCCTTGGCCTGCATGGGTGCCATGCGCAGATAGCGCGGAAGCTCTGCCTCGGTGACCTCTATGTTTTCGTGTGCGCCCCAGGCATCGAGCGCAGAAGCCTGTGCGGCCACCTGCGGGGCGAGCTGCGCTGCAAGCTCTTCGGCTGAGGCAACCTTCTGGAGCCTCAATCTCTCCTCGAAGCCTTTGGGGTCATGCGTGCGCTCGGCAGCAAGGCTCTGGAGAAGCCCGAGCCTTACGTGCTCGACCGTCATGTCATCAGGAGGCTCGATGAGCCTTTCTGCCAGCGCCTGGGCGCAGCGGGCGGGCTTCTCTGCAAGCGCCTGATCGTGCTGTGCCTGTACGAGCTGCTCTTTGAGCTTTGCAAGCCAGCCTCTGGCTCCTGTGCCCTCTGGCACATGGAGCGTACCTGCGTGGCTCCTGACCCACTCGTCGGTGAGATCCGGGAGATGTGCTCCCGAAGAGGAGAGATAGGCCTCTGCCGCCGCAAGCACATCCATCTCTCCTGCCTGGGGCACGACAATCTCTATCTCAGGGGGCTCATAGGAGCGCAGACGCGGTCCTCTTGCCCCTTCATCTTCAGCCATGGTCCATCCTTCTTTCAGCGGTACGGGTAGAATCTTCCCTGTCCGGTGTGCAGACATACCCAAGACTTGGCCTTCCGCATGCGCCAAGCGCATGCACAAGGTATCATCGGTTCATACAGAACACGCGGTGAAAGGTGACGCATGAAGTGCAGCAATTGCGGCTATGAGCTTCAGGAAGGCATGAAATTCTGCCCTGAATGCGGCATGAGGGTCAAGGGCACGAAGCATATCAATGCGCCAGGAAAGACGGCCGCGCTCGGCTCTCCCGACGAGACGCATGTGATTCCTGGCGGTGCCTCTGCGATAGTGGCGCCTGATGCAGACAGGACGACCGTGCTGCCCCATGAGGTGGCAGCAGATATCGCATCGGAAGCGACACAGGTCCTGCCGCACGACGTGGCAGCGGACATTGCAGCCGATGCCGCCGAAGAGGGCTCGGCCCCCTCATTCCTGGCTGGCGCAAAGGAGGAGCCTGAGGCAGAGCCCGAGCCTGCAGAAGAGGAAGCTCCTGCCTCTGAGGAGAGCGGGAAGACGCAGGCTGGCAGCAGGAAGGTGACGCTCCAGCGCGGACCCCAGGTGGCCCGCATCCATATCCATGTGCCTGAAGGCAAGAAAGCCCCTGCGGCAGAAGAGCTTGCCGAAGAGGCTCCTGCTCAGGAGACGGCTGTCGAGGAAGCGCCCGCAGAAGAGCCTGTGGCATCAGAAGAGGCTGCCCCTGCTGATCCGTCCGCTGAAGCCGAAGTGCCGGCAGCTGCTTCCGAAGAGCTCGGCGAGATGGCAGAGCCCGCAAGCGAGCCTGCACCTGAGCCTCTAGCCGAAGAGGATGAAGACGACTGGGACGACGAGCCGACGGGAGCCCTTCCGCGTCTCGATGCAAAGGGTGCACCTGCGAAAGAGCCTGAGCTTTCGGAAGCTGACGAGGAGGCGCTCGAGCAGAGGATCGGCGCGCTTTCCGATGAGGCAGACAGGACCGAGGTCCTGACCGATGGAATGGACGAGGAGCTTGCCTCGCACGATGTGGCAGACATCCCCGAAGCAGCACCGGTGAGCGAAGAGGATGCCACAGACGAGAACGAGACTGTCTCCTCGCCTGTACCGCTCTCTCCTGTCGCAGCCCCGCATAGGCATCTCCATGCCGGAGTCCGCCGCATGGAGGCATCCGAAGACCAGCTGCATCCGATCGACGGCTACGTCTCCTGGGACAGCCTCAATGGAATGGACGAGGCACTCGAGGACGAGAGGACGGCTGCTGCCGTGCAGGAGCCGGATACAGAGAAGACGGGCGTCCTGCCGCCAGCACCGGTGGTGCGCAGCCGCAGCGCGAAGCAGGAGGAGAAGCATGCACCGCATGCGATGCCTGTAGCCATTGCAGTGCTCTGCGTCTGCGCGGTCGTGGCGATTGTCGCCTTCGTGCACTCGGGCGCCCTTTTGGGCACGAGCGAGACGACCGAGGAAACCACCTCGGAGCAGGCTGCCACGACAGAGGAGACGTCGCCTGAGCCCCAGGCCGCACTGCCCTCTTCTGCCAAGAGCTTCAGCGAGTACAGCGCCTCCGAGCTTGCGGGCATCGCCCAGGCAATCGAGAAGACGTCCTCGCGCGATGAGGCGCTCTCTGTTGCCGAGCAGTATGGCATCTGCAACGAGGATGGCACGGTCACGACCGAGGCAAACGAAATCACGCTCACGGATGGCACGACAGCCGAGCTCCGTGTCGCTGACATCTATACGGACGATATGGCAGACGGCGGAAAGGCTGGCATAACGTTCCTGCTTTCCGGAAGCTCGCTCACGCATGCGATGAATACGACGGCGACCGACCAGGGCGGCTGGGAGAGCTCCGCGCTCCGCTCCTGGCTCTCCTCCGATGCTATGGATCTTCTGCCGGATGAGCTTGCCACCTACATCGTGCCGGTCGAGAAGATGACGAACAACACGGGCTACACCGTGAACACGGCTGCCGTCACGTCGACCACAGACAGCCTCTGGATTCCGTCCTTCGTCGAGGTCTATGGCACGGTGAACTGGAACTGGGAATCGAGCTACACGTCGAATTACAACACGATCCTCGGGTCTGAAGGCACGCAGTATGCCGTCTTCTCCGAGTCGGGCGTCACGGGCGGCTTCGGCACGGCTTCCGAGGTCGAGGCAAAATCCGGCATCGGCACCGCTACGAACACGTGGTGGACGAGGACCTCGTCTCCGTCCTCCTCTGACCACTTCCGTGCTGTGAGCACGGTCTCCGGCCCCTACGCGGTCGACAATGCTACCCAGGAGCTCGGCGTCGTCGTCGGCTTCTGCTACTAGCAATTGAATATGCACCTGCCGCATCCTTGTGCGGCAGGTGGAGCCATCCGCAAGGCGCATGGAAGTGCCCCTTCGGTGGTACCCTTATGGATGGAAAAGCCACGGCCGCGCCATGCGGCATCATATGCAAGGAGCACAGCCATGCCAGAGAAGCTGAAGAAGCTGGTGGCTGCCTACGAGGAGCTCGAGCAGAAGCTCGGAGACCCGGCAGTCATCGCAGACCCGAAAGAATATGCCCGCCTCGCAAAGGAGCATGCCGACCAGGCAGAGCTCGTCGCAAAGGCGCGCGAGTATCTCCAGGCGCTCGAGGACATCGAGACGGCCAAGGAGATGCTCAAGGAGACGTCCGACCCGGACGACAAGGCAATGCTTCAGGAGGATATCTCCTCGAACGAGGAGCGCCTGCCGAAGCTCGAGGACGAGATCAAGATCATGCTGATTCCGGGCGATCCGAACGACGAGAAGAATACGATCGTCGAGATCCGCGCCGGCGTCGGCGGCGACGAGGCTGCCATCTTCGCAGGCGACCTCTTCCAGATGTACCAGCGCTTTGCCCAGACCCGCAAGTGGAAGATCGAGGTGCTCTCTTCGAGCCCCGGCGAGGCTGGTGGCTTCAAGACCATCGAGTTCAAGGTCACGGGCGACAAGGTCTATTCCGTCATGAAGTACGAGAGCGGCGTGCACCGCGTGCAGCGCGTGCCGAAGACGGAGAGCCAGGGGCGCATCCAGACCTCGACGGCGACGGTCGCCGTCCTGCCCGAGGCAGACGAGATCGATATCGATATCAAGGACGAGGATCTCCGCATCGATACGTACTGCGCCTCCGGCCCGGGCGGCCAGGGCGTCAACACGACGTATTCTGCCGTGCGCATCACGCACCTGCCGACGAACACGGTCGTGCAGTCTCAGGACCAGCGCTCCCAGATCCAGAACCGTGCCGTCTGCATGCAGATGCTGCGTGCCCGCCTCTATGAGATGGAGCTCGAGAAGCAGCAGGCAGAGCAGGGCGCAGAGCGCCTCTCGCAGATCGGCCACGGCAACCGCTCCGAGAAGATCCGCACGTATAACCAGCCGCAGGACCGCGTGACGGACCACCGCATCGGCTTCAATGCGACGTACACGGGTGTCCTCGAGGGCGACCAGCTCGGATCGATCATCGAGGCTCTTGCGGCAGCAGACCGTGCAGAGAAGCTTGCAGAGACCGTCTGATGCCCTCATCTGAATCGTAAGCCATGTGCAGGGCGCCTTTGGGCGCCCTGCTTTCTGAAGGAGCAAAAGCGATGGGAGACGCTGCCTGGACTGTCGGACGCATGCTCAAGTGGTGCACCGACTATCTCGAGGGCAAGGGAGACGAGCATCCAAGGCTTTCTGCCGAATGGCTCATCAGCAATGCGACCGGCCTCTCGAGGGTCGAGATCTATATCAGCTTCGACCGTCCGCTCGACGAGTCGGAGCTTGCTCTCATGCATTATGCGGTGCTGAGGAGGGGCAGGGGAGAGCCGCTCCAGTACGTGACCGGAGAGATGCCGTTTCGGCACATCATCCTGCGCTGCGAGAAGGGTGTGCTGATTCCCCGTCCTGAGACGGAGATCCTCGTCGATGCGGCGCTCGAAGGGGTCGATGAGGCTATGGCGCGCGGAGATGTCTTCGACGATATCGAGCCGAAGCTCGAGGCGCGCGACCAGAAGGCCCAGGAGGCCCGTGCTGCGGCAGAAGAGAAGATCCAGGAATCGACGAAAGATGCAGACGAGCTCGGCGATGACGCTCCGCTCCATGCAGAGGATGCAGAGCTCCTGCCGCTCCAGCAGCATGTGAAGGTGCCGGCAGGTCCCCGTGTGCTCGAGATCGGCTGCGGCACGGGCTGCATTGCCCTCTCCATCGCCTCGGAGCGCCCGGGCGCCCATGTGGTCACGACAGACATCTCGAAGCAGGCGCTGGCCCTTGCCGTACGCAACAGGGATGCCCTCAATCTGAATGACAATGTGGATATCGTCGAAGGAGACCTCGCTTCAGGTGTCGATGAGTCCCTCATGGGTACGTTCTCTGTCCTTGTCTCGAATCCGCCCTATATCCCGACGTCGGTTCTGCCGACGCTTCCCGAAGAGGTCATCGGCTTCGAGCCAGGGCTCGCGCTCGACGGAGGCGCTGACGGCCTCGATGTGTTCAGAAGGATCGTGCCCGTGGCTGAGCATGCGCTTCTGCCGGGCGGTATGCTCGCCGTCGAGCTCTTCGAGGATTCGCTCGAGACCGCAGCTGCCTATGTGCGCGCACGTGACGGCTGGGTCTCAGCCGAGGTGCGCGAGGACTTGACGCACCGCCCGCGCGTGCTTGTGGCAAGAAGGAAGGCATAGGCCATGGAGGAGAAGATGCTTCAAGCTGACCAGATGGCGCCTGCAGAAAGCGCTATCGATGCTATTGCAGGAGTGCTCCTGCACGATGGGGTCTGCGTCCTTCCGACCGACTCGGTCTATGGGCTCAGCTGCCGGGCGATAGCAGGAAATCCGGCGCACAGGCGCATCTTCGAGATCAAGGAGCGTCCGCTCGCGCAGACCCTTCCACTCTTCATCGCAGATGAGTGGGACCTCGACGTGTATGGAAGAGACGTGCCCGCCTGGGCACATACGCTTGCGCAGAAGTACTGGCCAGGAGCGCTCACGCTTGTCGTGCGTGCGTCGGACAGGCTGGCACCTGAATATGTGCAGCAGAGCACCGGCACGGTGGCGCTGCGCGTGCCGGACTCAGGCCTTGTGCGGGCGCTTGTGAGGAAGGTCGGCGCGCTTGCGCAGACGAGCGCCAATACGCATGGAAACCCTGCTGCCACAAAGGCTTCGGAGATCGAGGACAGGCTCTTCGAGCTGGCAGATCTCGTGGTCGATGGGGGAGTGTCGCGTATCGGTGCTGCCTCGACGATCGTCGACTGCACAAAGGGGAAGCCAGAGATTCTGCGTGAGGGTGCCATCACAGGCGCAGACATCGAAGAGGCGCTTGCCTAGCTAAGAGGCAGATTCTGCAGCGCACAATATTCGGGCCCTGTTCCAAGCATGGAGCAGGGCCCGGCTTTTTCTGCCTAGGACTGCTGGGACCGCTTCTTCGGCGCACCGCCTACAAGCATGCAGAAGAAGATCATGGAATGCTGCGGCTCGAGATAGAGCGGAAGCTTCAGGTCTGACCACGTCGGAAGGACGATCACGTCGTCCACATGCTTGCGCTCAGGGTGCTTGGCCGTATTCGCGATGAGCGTGATGTGCGGACGCCTCTTGGGCTCTACGGTCGATGCGGTCGTAAGGAGCTGCTTGAACGTGTCGTTCTTCGCAGAGAAGATGACGACTTCATCTGCGTCCGACATGCAGTGGAGCACTTCGGTCTCGTAGCCGAGCGCGACATAGCGGGCGGGAATCGAATCCTCGAGGAGCCTGCCAGCAAGCATGCGGGCAGGGATGGAGCTCTGGCCGGCGCCGAAGACATAGACATTTCTGGCCTTCTCTATGCGTCCATAGAAGGAAGCGAAGGTCTCAGGTCCTACTGCATCGCTTACCGCCTGCATGAGCCTGGTCAAGCAGGAGATGCGGTCTTCCGGCTCTGCATCGCCTCCGAAGCTCCTGAGCGTCAATGTCTTGTGGAGCTCCATGCGGAACTCTCCGTAGCCGGCAAAGCCAAGCTTCTGGCAGAAGCGTGAGACGGCGCTCTGGGAGACGCCGAAGCGGCGGGCAAGCTCGTTGCTCGTGCATCCGAGTATCGCATCGGGATGCTCCTGGACGATGCGGCTCACGGCCTGCTCAGCAGGCGTGAGGGAGTCCTTGTGAAGCGCTATCTCGTCGAAGACGTCCATCGCATGTCCTTTCCCGCATCAGGCATCACATACATTATGTTCCATACCGTACCATCATGAAGCGGCCTCGGTTTTTGAGCCGGGGCCGCATCTTGTCTAGCGTCCGTTCAGGCAGAGCCCGTCTATCCAGCTGAAGAGCTCGGGCAGATCGTAGTCTCCGCTGTGGGGAAGGCCCCAGGGATAGCGGAAGTCGACGTCCTTGCCTGCATTCGCAAGTGAGAGCGCAAGGATGGCAGGAATGGCAAGCGACGTGTCGCGGTCATAGGAGCCATGGCGAATCCGCCAGTGCGTGCAGCAGCCAGGCGAGCTCACATATGAGAGCGGATTCATCATCCGTATCGTCCTGTCAGGCGCAAGCTCTGCAGGCATTGCTGTGTGCTCCTGCGAGAATGCCGTGAAGTGGCGGGCGATGATGTCCTCTGTGCCGAACTCCTCGTTCTCGGGGGAATGGAGATCGAGGGCGTCGAAGGCGGGGCAGGGCTTCATGCGGGTGATCGTGCGGACGAAGGCAGGCCAGTCGATGCCCTTCACGGTGCTGTCTTCGATCGAGAGGCAGGAAAGCGCTTCAGGAGCAGAGCCTTCTGTCATGAGCTGGGGAAGGTTCTGCGTGTTTGCCCCGGTCTCGAGCTCGTGCTGTGCCGAGGCAATGAGCTGGCGCTCGATCCAGTCAAGGAAGGAGCCGGTGCCGTCCTCTGCAAGCGTGAGGGAGGTGCCGTCCTTGTCTGTGAGGCCAAGGCTTCGGACATAGACCGGGAAGGCACAGGCAAGCTCTTCGGAGAGCTCCTGCTGCTCCGCCGTCAGGACGGAATCCTCGCTGATCTTCACGATCTTGCCATCGCGCTTCCTGAAATGTGTGTAGTGGCAGTCGGCAATGCCTTTGAACTGCCACTCGTATGCCATATCTGCATGATCGAGGTTGTGGATCGGGCAGTAGCAGCTGGCAGCGAAGATAGCATCGGAGGCGTCCATGACAGCGCCGATGCGCTCGAGCTCGTCAGCGTAGTCGGAAGAGTCGCCCGAGGTGCCGGCAAGGGCTGAATGGGCGCCTCCGGCAGAGGTGCCGTTCGTCACGATACGGCCGAGGTCTCCCGGCACATCCTGGGCATAGGTGCGCAGGTACCGGATGCCCGCCTTGAGGTCGGCGATGAAGGCAGGGGCGCGGCCGCAGAGCCTGCCGGTGGCCGCTGCCTCCCTGGCCTCCATGGAGCCTCCCATGAAGAACTCCGTGGAGGTGCTGCCGGTCGTCCTTCCGCGTACGCCGATGCCTGCAATCACGTAGCCATGCGCAAGGGCCTCGAAGACGGCGTTCGTCGGGAAGAAGTGGTCGGGTCCTGGCTCTGCAGCTGGTCCTGGCATGTAGCCGCCGACCGTGCTCGGGCAGAAGACGGGGCGGTCTCTGCCGTGTAGCCCGAGATGCTGCCACCCTCGAAGTAGGCTTCAGGAACGAAGATGTTGAGGACCTGTATCGGATCCTGGGGACGCTCGCAGTAGCGGACGCCACGGCATGAGCGGTATCTGAGCGTACGGCCATCGAGCGTGATGGTTTCCGGCTCGAAGTCTTTCGGTGCAAGATGCTGGAGCATGAGACACTCTCTCTTTCAGATAAGAGGCCGGCCTTGGCCGGCCTCTTCTGCAAGGCTTTCTATTCTCCGATGACCTTCTTCTCGGCATCGAAATCATAGGCAATCCACTGGATGATGAAGACAGCGACCATTGCGACGAGGATGCCGATCAGGCAGTGGATGAAGTTCGTCGGGTCTCCTGTCGGGTCGACGTAGTTTGCGAGGCCGAAGAGGCCGGATCCGCCGAAGACGTAGATCTTGCCCTTGAGATCGCCGATGATGGCGCCGCCGATGGCACCGCCGATGATGTTGATCGCGTAGGGCTTCCTGAGCGGGATCAGGATCGAGTACATGAGGGGCTCGCCGACGCCCATGACCTGGGAGATGAAGGAGGGAAGGGCGAGGTCGCGGACCTTCTTGGACTTCGTGCGCAGCGTGATGCACAGGCCCTGCGCCATGCCGACCATAGGTCCGATGCCGCCTGCAGCCATGACGTAATCGAAGCCGGCAAGGGCGATGTTGGAGAGGCCGAGGGGATGGCCAGACCCGCGGCGCAAGCCTCTTCCTTCAGGCATGGGGCCAAGCCGCGCATCGCCGAAGGCGACAATAGACAGGTCGATGTGGTATAATGCCTGCATGGAGTGCAAGAGCAACAACAACGTCGTCTACAGCTGCAGGTACCACGTGGTCTTCTGCCCGAAGTACCGCCGTCGGGTGCTCGTGGACGGCGTGGACGAGCGCCTCAAGGAGATAGCGCGCGAGGTCGCCGAAGAGCTCTCCTTCGAGATAATCGAGATGGAGGTCATGCCCGACCACGTCCACATGCTGCTGGAGGTGGACCCGCAGCTCGGCATCCACAGGGCCGTGAAGCGCATCAAGGGAAGGACCAGCCACGACCTCCGCGAGGAGTTCCCCTGGCTCAAGAAGAGGCTCCCGTCCCTCTGGACCAACAGCTACTTCGTCTCCACCGTGGGCGGAGCGCCCCTCTCAGCCGTGAAGCAGTACATCGAGAGCCAGAAGGGGGTCTAGCGATGGAGAGGGCCTACGAATACCGCATCTATCCCAGCGCAGACCAGTGCGCCCTCATCGAGCGGACCTTCGGCTGCTGCCGGTGGGTCTACAACAGGTGCCTGGAGACGAAAAGGGAGCAGTACGAGAAGACGGGCAAGTCGCCTACCGTCTACCAGCTCCAGAAGCTCGTCACCGCCTGGAAGGGGGAAGAGGCCCCCTGGCTCTCCGAGGTGGACTCGCACGCGCTCCAGCAGGCCGTGGTGAACCTGGGCAGGGCCTTCGACGGGTTCTTCCGCCGCTGCAAGACCGGCGGCAAGCCTGGCTACCCCCGCTTCAAGTCCAAGCGCGACAGCCGCCAGAGCTACCGCACCAACTGGGGGATAGCCGTGCCGGATGCCGGCCATATCAGGCTGCCGAAGCTCGGCACGGTGAAGGCCCGCGTCTCGCGCATGCCCGAGGGCCGCGTCGTGAACGCCACCGTCAAGCGGACGCCGACGGGCAAATACTTCGTCACCGTCTGCTGCACGGGCTGCCCTGCGCCCGACATGCCGGAAGGCCCTGTCGAGGTCATGGGCATAGACGCCGGCATCCGCTGCCTCATGGCGCGTTCGGTCGGCAAGGCTGTCGCCAGCCCCAGGAGCCTCGCCAAGTCAGAGAAGAGGCTGGCGCGGGAGCAGAGGAGGCTGTCGAGGAAGAGGAAGGGCTCCAACAGGCGGAGCAAGCAGCGGGTCCGGGTGGCCCGCGTCCATGAGAAGATTGCGAACCAGAGGAAGGACGCCATCCACAAGGCCACGACGAGCGCGGTGCGCGAGAGCCAAGCCATCGCCGTCGAGGACCTGAACGTGGCTGGCATGGAGAAGAGCCGCCACCTCGCCAAGGCGGTGTCCGATGCCTCCATGTCCGAGATGGCCCGCCAGCTCGAGTACAAGTGCGCCTGGTACGGGCGTGCCTTCGTGAAGGTGGGGAGGTTCTACCCGTCAAGCAAGACGTGCTCGTGCTGCGGCTACGTGAACAAGAACGTCGTGCTGGGCGTCGAGGAGTGGACCTGCCCCGCCTGCGGGGCCCGCCACGACCGCGACCTCAACGCGGCGAAGAACATCGCCGCCGAGGGCGCGAGGCTGCTGGCGGAAGGAAACGGTACCGCAGGGCTTGCGGGAACCGGGGGCGCGCGAGTGCCCCGAACGCTCGTGGAGCAGGCGTAAGACCCATCCCCGCGAAAGCGGGGAAAGGCTATCTGCTGTGAAGCGAGAATCCCCTGGCTCTAGCCATGGGGAGTGTCAAGCCGCAGATGCCCTGGACGACGGGGCCATCACGAGGTAGGTCACAGGCACGGAGATCGCAAGCACGAAGAGCGGGGTCAGGAGGTCGCGCACCATCTCATTGAGGTGCTTCCTGAAGGCATGCTCCAGGATCGAGGCGAACCAGACGGCAATCATGATCGGGACGACAGGGGACGTATAGCCAGAGCCAGGCATGACGATAGGGATGCCGAAGAACGTGTTGTAGAAGTCCATCTGGAACGGCGTCCCGGCAAAGAGCGAGCCTGCGACCGGAAGCGTCGTCGCGATATTCACCATGTTCGGATAGACGAGGGCAGCGCCGATCGTGGCGCCGATGAACTCGTTGCAGTGGAAGTGCTTCGCTGCCGTGTAGCCGAGCATGATCGGCAGGAAGTAGAAGAAGCCATCGCCGACGGCGTAGAAGACCATGTAGATGCCGTCTGTCGTGGAGAGGATGCCGAGGGCAGCAAAGAGGGCGACGAGGCCCTTGATGATGCCGGCTGCGGTAAGGACCGGAAGCGTCGGCATGAGGATGGCGGACATCGTGCCCATGAGGCGGTTCACGGCGTTGTTCTTCGCATCTCCGTCTGCCTCTGCCGGTGCTGGCTCGACCGCGCCTGCACCCTGGACGTCAAAGTCTGCCAGGATCTCGTCGTAGAGGCCTGTGACCTTGGCGCCGACGACGACCTGGTACTGGCCGCCGGCTTCGATGACCTTGATGACACCATCGGTCTTCTCGGGCACATCTGTCTTTGTCAGCTTCGGATTCTTGAGCGTGAAGCGCAGCCTTGTCACGCAGTGCGTGAGGGCGCGTACGTTGTTCGCTCCTCCGACGTTGTCCACGATGGTCTGGGCAAGAGCCTTGTAATCTGCCACCCCACTTCTCCTTTGCTCATCCGGGCGATCTGAATCGCCGAACCAGTCTACAATGAATCAGAATAGATAAATGATTCAGCAATATCTGAATCGATGAATCAGAATCAGCGAACGGCAGGATTTCGCGGGTGGGCGGCAGAAGGCGGAGTTCAACCGAGAGCGGGATGACGTCTGCGGAACTGGTAGTGTTTTCTGCGGCCTTGGCTCGCAGAATGGGGGCGTCTGTTCGGAGGAAGCCATCCCAGGAGGCAGCCCATGTCCCGCTATATCATGTCGCTCGATGCCGGAACGACGAGCGTGCGTGCCATCATCTTCGACGAGGAAGGAAAGCCTGTCGGACAGGCCAGCCGCCCGATCAAGAACTTCTATCCTCATCCGGGCTGGGTCGAGCAGGATCCCGAAGAGATCGCCTCGGGCATCGTGGCTTGCATGGTCGAGGTGCAGTTCAAGACCGGCATCCATTCGGACCGGCTTGCTGCGGTCTCGATTGCGAACCAGCGCGAGACGACGGTCGTCTGGGACAAGGAGACGGGGCATCCTATCTACAACGCAATCGTGTGGCAGTGCCGCCGCACGGCGCCCCAGATCCAGAAGCTTTTGGACGAAGGGGCAGGGGAGCTCATCCACAAGAAGTGCGGCCTCATCCCCGACCCATACTTCTCGGGCACGAAGATTGCCTGGATCCTGGACCATGTGGAGAGAGCGCGTGCTGATGCGGAGGCAGGAAAGCTTCTGGCCGGCACGATCGATACGTGGCTTGTCTGGAACCTCACGGCGCACAAGGTGCATGCGACAGACTATACGAATGCCTCGCGCACAATGCTCTTCGATATCACGAAGCTCTGCTGGGACAAGGAGCTGTGCGATCTTGTCGGCGTGCCCATGAATCTCCTGCCTGAGGCAAAGCCATCGGATGGCGACTTCGGCTATGTGACGCACAATATCCTCTCGCACAGGCCTCCGATCACGGGTGTCGTAGGCGACCAGCAGGCAGCGCTCTTCGGCCACTGCTGCTTTGCGTCGGGATCTGCCAAGAACACGTATGGCACGGGCTGCTTCCTGCTTGCAAATGTCGGTGCCGAGCCGAAGCTTTCTGACCATGGTCTTGTCACGACAATCGGCATCGCCCAGGGCTCAGAGATCGCCTATGCGCTCGAAGGCTCTGTCTTCAATGCCGGCACGGTCATTCAGTGGCTGAGAGACGACGTGGGCCTCATCTCCTCTGCGCAGGAGACGGCAGACATTGCACTCTCCATTCCAGATACGCAGGGCTGCTATCTCGTTCCTGCATTCACGGGACTCGGTGCACCCTGGTGGGACGCAGATGCCAGAGGCCTTTTGTGCGGCCTCACGCGCGGCACGAAGCGGGCGCACATCGTGCGCGCTGCCTGCGAGTCCCTTGCGTACCAAACCTACGATATCGCCGAGGCCATGTTCGGGAACACTTCGTCTTCGCTCTCCTCGCTCGAGGTCGACGGCGGAGCGTCGCGCAATGACTTCATCATGCAGTTCCAGGCGGACCTGCTCCAGGCAAATGTCGTGCGCTGCGCAGTCGGCGAGACGACGGCTCTCGGTGCCGCCTATATCGCAGGGCTCGCCACAGGCGTCTGGGGCTCGCGCAAAGAGCTCTGCCAGCTCCGGAGCATCGAGCGTACATTCGTGCCCGAGATGCAAGAGGAAGAGCGCACGCGCCTCATCGCAGGGTGGCGCCGCGCTGTTGAGCGTGCCCTCTCGTGAGGCAGGAGCGCACATAGCCAAGCTGCGCGTTTGGTGCCATAATCGAAAGAGGTATAGCCTTTGAAAGGAGCACGACGTGCGCATTGCCATAGCATCCGACCATGGCGGATACGGCTTCAAGCCGCCTATGGTGCAGTTCATCGAGTCTCTGGGCCATGAGGTGGAAGACCTCGGGCCTGAGAGCTTCGATTCCGTGGACTATCCTGACTACGCCGACAAGGTGGCGCGCAAGGTTGCAGCAGGAGAGGCCGATTTCGGCGTCCTCATCTGCGGTACCGGCCTCGGCATGGCCATCACGGCTGACAAGGTGCCGGGCGTGCGTGCAGTGACGATCACGTCGCATGAGTTCGCAGAGCTTGCCCGCCAGCACAACAATGCCAATGTCATCTGCCTCTCAGGCCGCTTCGTGTCGCTTTCCGACAACATGGACTTCGTGAAGACGTTCCTCGAGACCGACTTTCTGGGTGGCAGGCATGAGCGCAGGGTCACGAAGATCATGCGCGAGGACGATCCGAAGTTTGCTGGCGTCGATTCCGAGGGGTGCTAGATATGGCAGAAATCAACGATCCACGCTTTCAGATCATCGACCACCCGCTCGTGCAGCACAAGCTCCACATCCTGCGCGACAAGAACACGAGCACGAAGCAGTTCCGCGAGCTCGTGACCGAGCTTGCCATCTTCGAGGGCTATGAGGCCATGCGCGACTTCCCGCTCGAGGATGTCGAGGTCGAGACCCCGCTCGAGAAGACGGTCTGCAAGCGCATCGCCGGCAAAAAGGTCGCCATCATCCCGATCCTGCGTGCAGGACTGGGCATGGTCGATGGCATCCTCGACCTCGTGCCGTCTGCCCGCGTGGGACACGTGGGCATGTACCGCGATCCCGAGACGCATGAGCCGCACCAGTACTACTGCAAGTTCCCGCCCGATGTGGACAAGCGCACCTGCCTGATCGTCGACCCGATGCTTGCCACGGGCGGATCCATGACAGCGGCAATCCAGTTCCTGCGGGAGGCCGGCGTGAAGGACATCCGTGCGCTCACGCTCGTCTCTGCTCCCGAAGGCGTGCACGCTGTCCTCGACTACGACCCGGATGTGCGCCTCTACACCTGCGCGCTCGACCGCGAGCTCAACAAGGATGCCTACATCCTGCCGGGCCTGGGCGATGCGGGAGACCGCATCTACGGCACGAAGTAATTCCGTTCCCACCGGGGGTGTCTCCTGTTTTTGAACGCAAGTCAGAAATGTGTCGAAACTGAGGTGCAGACCCGAGTTTAGGTGGATGAGTGGACATTCTCGGTGGGTACGAATATTGTCTGAAGACGTTTTTCAGCGCGAATGCTGCAGCAAGAAGGAGGTAGCGCTTGGGCGTGACCGCGGCAGGGCTCATGTGTGGCCTTCTGGCGGCGCTGCCAGGCGTTGTCCTTCTGGAGCTGGTCAGGAGGAAGAGGATAGAAGCGCGCCTGGGCCGTGCCTTCGGTGCAGCCGTGTTCTCCTTTGCTCTCCTGATGGCTGCGTTTGTTATGGTGTACGTGCTGAAACCGAAAGATGTCCTGATGTTTGGGGTATCAGCAATAGGCGTGTTCCTGTCTGCATGGGTAGTCGAAGCCATACGCTCCGCCCTCTCTTCAGACTGAGCATGATATGTGTGAGTGAAGGGAAGTAGTCATCGTGGGCGAAGCCTTTGCCGAAGTCTCGAATTCGATGAGCGAGCTCATAAATACGTTCTATCCGACTGCGGTTGTCGGCGATACGACGTTCGGCCTGACGATCTATACGTTCTGGCTCCTCGTTGCATGCGCTCTGTGCGTAGCTGTGCTGCTCGTCTTCACGAAGAAGCAGAGCGCGAGCCTCGTGCCGCACGGCGTCTTCGTGAACGGCGTCGAGTACCTGATCGAGTTCGTCAGAAACGATATCGCGAAGGCAATGCTCGGCGATACGTGGAGGAAGCACTTCCCGTTCCTTGCAACGCTCTTCTTCTTCGTTCTCTTCGGCAACTACATCGGCATGCTGCCGACGTGGAAGCCGGGCACCGGCTCCACCGGTGTCACGGGCGCCATCGCGCTCATGTCGTTCTGCTACTTCATCTACATCGGCGTGCGCAAGAAGGGCCTCTGGGGCTATGTGAAGAGCCTCGCGCCTTCCGGCCTCATGCTTCCGATCCGTGTCGTCGTGTGGATCATCGAAGTCTTCTCGACGTTCCTTCGCCTGATCACGCTTGCCGTCCGTCTTTTCTGCAACATGTTCGCAGGCCATGTCGTCATGGGCACCTTCGCAATCATGTGCACGATCTTCCTCGAGCCGCTCATCAATGGTGCGATCTCTGCCGCTGCAGTCGGCACGGGCGCCATGTCTGCCCTCTGGATGGTCCTGCTCATCATGATCTACGGCGTCGAGCTCATGATCGCCTTCATCCAGGCGTATATCTTTACTCTGCTTTCTGCCGTCTACATCAATGGCGCCGAGAGCACGGAAGAATAATAGCTTCGAGGTTACTCGCAGGGACTTCCTGCTAGTACATAGTTCGGTATTCGCCGGCCATAAGGACTGGCGAATGACAAAGGAGGAATCGTGAACGTTATTGGCTACGGTCTCTGCGTCATTGGTGCAGCACTTGGTATCGGCCTCTCTGCAGCCAACGTTGCAAACAGCATGGCTCGCCAGCCCGAGGTCCAGGGTCGACTCTTTACCGTCTTCATCCTGGCAGCTGCATTCATCGAGGCTCTGTGCCTGATTGGCTTCGTCGTCTCGATTATGTAGTCCAGGCCAGCAAGCGGAAAGAGGGAGCAATATGGATTTGAAGAACAACAGCTTCTTCCGCGGTATAGCTGCGAGCGCGGCGGGCGTCGTCGCCTTTGCGCTCCCGACGCTGGCATTTGCTGAGGAGTCTTCGGGCGGCATGGCACTGCTCATGCCGAGGCCGGCAGAGTTCATCCCGGCCTGCATCGCCTTCATCATCATCTGGATCGTTCTCGCGAAGTTCGCCTGGCCTTCCGTGCTGAAGGCAATGGATGCCCGCGAGGCCAAGATCAAGGGCGATCTGGACGATGCCGCAAAGGCAAAGGCAGATGCCGAGGCGACGAAGAAGGAATACGAGAAGCGTCTCGCAGATGCCAACCGCCAGGCCGACGAGATTGTCGCAGCTGCAAAGAAGGAGGCCGAAGCCGAGCGCTCCAAGGTGCTTGCCAAGGCCCAGAAGGATGCAGCCGCAACCGTCGCAAAGGCCCATGATGTGGTCGATTCCGAGCGCCACAAGGCCATGATCGAGATTTCCAGCTCTGTCGTCGACCTCTCGGTCGAAATCGCCAGCAAGATCATCGGCGATGGACTGACCCAGGATCAGCAGCGTCAGCTGGCCGAGAAGTACCTTGCGGAAGTAGGTAGCGCTGATGGCAAGCAAGAATGATGAGGAGAAGGTCGAGGCCTATACCCGCGCACTGCTCGATGCAGCCCGTTCCGAGGGAAGAGCCAATGCCGACCTTGTCCAATGGCAGCATGCCGTCAAGTTCACGCCTGAGGTCCTCGAGACCCTCACGGCGATGCGTGAGGACAATGACCTCGATCTTGTAAAGGATGTTGCACATCAGTACAAGACCCTGGTCGACCAGGATGACAAGACCGTGTCCGTCACGGTCACGACAGCTGTGCCGATGGATGACAAGCTGAGGGGAGAGGTACGCGCAAAGATGGAGAAGGACCTCAAGGCCCCGATCTATCTCGTCGAGCGTGTCGATCCTTCAATCATCGGCGGCATCGTCATCGAGGAGCGTGGCAACCGCTATGACGCTTCGGTGAAGGCGCAGCTCGTCAACATCAGGAAGAAGCTTTCTACATCCTTCCTCGGAGGTGAAGAATAGTGAGCCAAATCAGCTCCGAAGCCATCATGGCGCAGCTGCGCAGCCAGCTGGCTGGCGTGACCGCCACGGTGGATACGCAGGAGTCGTCTGTGGTGACCCAGGTCGGAGACGGCATTGCCCGTGTCTCCGGACTCAAGTCTGCCATGGCAGGAGAGCTTCTGCAGTTCACGAGCTCTGAGACGGGACATACCGTGTACGGCCTGGCGCAGAACCTCGACGAGCACGATGTGGGCGCGGTCCTGTTCGGCGAAGTCGACTCCATCAAGGAGGGCGACGAGTGCCGCACGACCGGTCGCGTCATGGACATTCCTGTCGGCCACAAGATGCTCGGCCGTGTCGTGAATCCGCTCGGCCAGCCGATCGACGGTCTTGGCCCGATCAACACGACGCACCGCCGTCCGATTGAGTTCAAGGCTCCTGGCATCATGGAGCGCCAGCCGGTCTGCGAGCCTGTCCAGACAGGCCTGCTTGCCGTCGATGCAATGGTGCCTATCGGACGTGGCCAGCGTGAGCTCATCATCGGCGACCGCAAGACGGGCAAGACCGCCATTGCAATCGATACGATCGTGAATCAGAAGGACACGGATATCATCTGCATCTACGTCGCTATCGGCCAGAAGGCCTCGACGGTTGCATCGATCCGCGAGTCCCTGAAGCAGCACGGTGTCCTCGACAAGACGATCATCGTCTCTGCTACGGCTGCCGATTCTGCTCCTATGCAGTACATCGCTCCTATGGCAGGCGCTGCCATAGGCGAGTACTTCATGTACAACGACGAGCATGGCCATCCCGCAGATGCGCAGCATCACGGCGGACACGTGCTCGTGGTCTACGACGACCTGTCGAAGCAGGCCGTGGCCTATCGTCAGATGTCGCTGACGCTTCATCGTCCGCCTGGACGCGAGGCCTACCCGGGCGACATCTTCTATCTGCATTCGCGCCTGCTCGAGCGCGCCTGCAAGCTTTCTGACGCCAACGGCGCAGGATCGCTCACGGCACTCCCGATCATTGAGACGCAGGACGGCGATGTCTCGGCCTATATTCCGACGAACGTGATTTCCATCACGGATGGCCAGATATACCTGCAGACGAACCTGTTCTTCCAGGGCCAGCGCCCGGCAGTCGATGTCGGCATCTCGGTGTCTCGTGTCGGCGGCGCCGCACAGCTGAAGTCCATGAAGCAGGTTGCAGGCACGCTGCGCTCCGACCTTGCATACTACCGCGAGAAGCAGGCCTTCTCCCAGTTCGGCTCCGACCTGGATGCAACGACCCAGTACCAGCTGAACCACGGCGCACGCATGACGGAACTGTTGAAGCAGGGCCGCTATGCCGCACTCGATGTCGCCGACCAGGTGCTCACGCTCTTTGCGGGCAAGGAAGGCTACGTCGACGATCTCGACCTCGACCTCGTCGTCCCGTTCAGGGATGAGATGGTCCAGTACATGGCTACCCGCCATGACGGGATTCGCCAGGAGATCCGCAAGAACCGCATCTCCGACGCAATGGCCGACCAGATCAGGACGCACCTCGACCACTTCAAGGCGAGCTTCCTCGAGAAGCACGGCGTGAAGAAGGAAGAGGAAGACACGGACGAGAACGAGAAGGCGTGAGGCACGGCACATGTCGAACCTTCGCGAGATAAACAAGCGCATCTCCTCCGTCACAGCGACGATGCAGATCACGAGGACGATGGAGATGGTCTCCACCGCCAAGATCCGCAAGGCATTGGAGCGCGCCGAGCAGGCAGCACCCTATAAGGATGCAATCAAGCGCATGCTCGCAAACGTCGCCAATGCCGGCGTCGACCTGTCGCAGCCGCTCCTGGCCACGCACGACAAGGAGAAGTGCGTCCTCTTCATCCTCATCGCATCCGACCGCGGCCTTGCTGGTGGCTTCAATATCAATCTCCAGCGCGAGGTCCAGCATGAGATGGAGACCCTGAAGCGCCAGGGCAAGAAGAGCCTCCTCATCACGTGCGGCAGGAAGCCTACGGACTACTTCACCTACCGCGGCCTCGAGCCGGTCATGTCCTTCGTGGGCATCTCCTCCGAGCCGACGATGGACGAGGCAGACCGTATCGCCTCCTATGTCATGGACGGCTACAAGGCCGAGACCATCGACCGCGTCATGCTCTACTACATGCACGCCCGCAACAGGGTCGACCAGGACAAGGTCACCGAGCAGCTCCTGCCCGTGCGTACCGAGGATCTTGTCATTCCTAACGCACCGCGCAATCCCGAGGCGCTCGAGCATGTCGGACACGAGCTCTATACGGAGTTCACGTTCGACCCCAGCGCTTCCAAGGTGCTTGGATATCTGATGCCGGCCTACATCAGGACGGTCATCTTCCACGCGCTGCTTGACTCCGCCGCAGCAGAGCATGGCGCACGCCGTCGCGCCATGCAGTCCGCTACGGACAACGCGAACGAGGTCATCACATCGCTTTCGCGCATGTACAACCGCGTCAGGCAGGGCTCCATCACTACCGAGCTCAACGAGATCATCGGCGGTGCGTCCGCATTGGAGGACAACTGATGGCAGAACAAGAAAAGAACAGCGTCGACTTCGAGGCGCTTGCGCGCGACTACCGCAAGCATAGCGCCGGTGTCGGCACCGTCGTGCGCATCGTCGGCGCTGTCGTCGACGTCGCGTTCGACGACCAGGTGCCTGACATCTACAACGCCCTCATCGTCGACGGCGAGACCCCCATGGGCAAGGTCCATGTGGTGCTCGAAGTCGAGTCCCAACTTCCGCACGGTGTCGTCCGTACGGTCGCCATGGCATCGACCGACGGCATGCAGCGTGGCCTCAAAGCCAAGGATACGGGCCAGCCTATGATGATGCCGGTCGGCGAGGCAACGCTCGGCCGCGTCTGGAATGTCATGGGCCAGCCGGTCGACGGCAAGCCCATGCCTGAGGGACTCGCGTATTATCCGATCCACCGTCCGGCACCTGCCTTCGAGGACCTGACGACGACCATGGAGGTCTACGAGACCGGCATCAAGGCCATCGACCTCCTGGAGCCGTATGTCCGCGGCGGCAAGACGGGCCTCTTCGGTGGCGCAGGCGTCGGCAAGACCGTCCTGATTCAGGAGCTCATCAACAACCTGGCGCAGGAGCACGGCGGCACGTCCGTCTTCACCGGCGTCGGCGAGCGTACCCGTGAGGGTACCGACCTCTACCTCGAGATGAGCGAGTCTGGCGTCATCAACAAGACCTGCCTGGTCTACGGACAGATGAACGAGCCGCCTGGAGCACGTCTCCGTGTCGCCCTTGCCGGCCTTACGACCGCTGAGTACTTCCGCGATCAGGGCCAGGACGTCCTGCTCTTCATCGACAACATCTTCCGCTTCTCGCAGGCAGGCTCTGAGGTCTCCGCGCTTCTTGGCCGCATGCCTTCCGCAGTCGGCTACCAGCCGACGCTCGCAACGGAGATGGGCGACCTGCAGGAGCGCATCACCTCGACGCGCGAGGGTTCGATTACGTCTGTCCAGGCAGTCTATGTCCCGGCAGACGACCTGACCGACCCGGCACCTGCGACGACGTTCACGCACCTCGACGCCACGACGGTCCTTTCGCGTGCCATTACCCAGCTTGGCATCTACCCGGCAGTCGATCCTCTTGCCTCCTCCAGCTCCGCCCTCGACCCCGCAGTCGTCGGCGAAGAGCACTACCGTGTCGCCACGGCCGTGCAGGAGATTCTGCAGGAGTACTCCGACCTCCAGGACATCATCGCCATTCTCGGTATGGACGAGCTCTCCGAAGAGCAGCGCCAGACCGTCAACCGTGCCCGCAAGGTCCAGCAGTTCCTCTCTCAGCCGTTCCATGTGGCCGAGAAGTTCACGGGCCAGCCGGGCGTCTACGTCAGGGTCGAAGATACCGTCCGCTCGTTTGCTGCCATCATCGACGGCGAATGCGACGATATCCCCGAGCAGGCATTCCGCAATGCCGGCAACATCGACGATGTCCGTGCACGTGCAGCAAAGATGAAGGCCGAGGCGGAGGGCTCCGCCGAGGCTGAGTAGGGAAGTACAGATGGCAGAACTCACCTGTCAGATAGTGCGACCGGATAGGCTCCTCCTTGAGGGGCCTATCGCCCATGTCGTGCTTGTCTCATATACCGGCGAAGTCGGCGTCTGGCCGGGCCATGCCTCTGAGATCCTCGCTCTGGGCGACGGCGTCATGCGCATCACCCGCCGCAAGGAAGATGGCGGCGACCTGCGCCGTATCGTCATTTCCGGCGGCTATGCCGAGATCGACAACAACACGGTCATCGTGCTGGCCGACCATGCCCGCGACATCGACGATATCGATCCTGTCGTCGTCGAGCAGACGAAGCAGAAGGCGCTCAATGCAAAGAACGCCCTGCCGGAAGACGACCACCGCCGTGCGTACTACCAGAACAAGATCGACTGGTGCGACCTCCTTCTGAAGGAAGCGCCGACGGCTGCGGCCAAGCAGACCGCATAGATAGGAAGTACATGGAAGTTATCCAGATAGAGGGCGGCTATCCCGTCACAGGCGAGGTAACGGTCGAGGGTGCAAAGAACTCCGCGCTGAAGCTCATGGCGGCAACGATCATGGCGCCCGGCACGACGACGCTCACGAACGTCCCGAACATCTCGGATGTCCATGTGATGGGGAAGGTGTTGAAGCGTCTCGGCGCTACAATCGAGGTGCGCGACACCCATACCCTCGTGATCGATACCTCGAACGTGGACAAGTGGGAGACGCCCTATGAGCTCGTTGCCCAGATGCGCGCCTCCACGGCAGTGCTTGGCCCCTTGCTTGCCCGCTTCGGCAAGGCCATTGTCGCTATGCCTGGCGGCTGCAACATCGGCGCCCGCAAGATCGATATGCACATCTTGGGCCTTGAGGCCCTGGGCGTGAAGTTCGAGATCGACCACGGCAACATCCATGCGTCGGCACCTGATGGCATCAAGGGCGCCATGGTGACGCTCGAGTTCGCTTCGGTCGGCGCGACAGAGAACCTGATGATGGCAAGCGTCTTCGCAAAAGGGACGACGACCATCGACAACGCCGCACGCGAGCCTGAGATCGTCGATCTCGCGAACATGCTGAACGAGATGGGCGCCAGCATCAAGGGTGCAGGCTCTCCGATCATCGAGGTCGAAGGCGTGAAGGAGCTCCACCCGGTCGAGCATGCGGTCGTCGGCGACCGCATCGAGGCGGGCACCTTCCTCGCGATGGCAGGACTCACGAAGGATCCGATCACGGTCCGCGGCTTCGAGCCGCAGCATCTGGGGCTCGTGCTCAGGAAGTACGAAGAGATGGGCATGAAGGTCGAGCGCGGCAGCCGCTGCTGCACCGTGTCCCGCACGGGAAGCCTGCGTCCTGTCGATATCCAGACGCTTCCGTATCCGGGATTCCCGACCGATATGCAGGCCCAGACCATGTGCGTGCTCGCGCTTGCCGAAGGCACCTGCATCATCACGGAGAACATCTTCGAGAACCGCTTCATGTTTGCCTCCGAGCTCAACCGCATGGGAGCAGACATCAAGATCGAGGGACACCACGCAATCGTGCACGGCGTCAAGACCCTGCAGGGTGCCCAGGTGAAGTCGCCCGATCTCCGTGGTGGCGCTGCCCTTGTGATGGCAGGCCTTGTCGCGGAAGGTACGACGACAGTATCGGCAATCCACCATATCGACCGCGGCTACGAGCGCTTCGTCGACAAGCTCCAGTCCCTCGGAGCCCACGTCGTGAGGAAGACGATCGAGGCCGACGACGAGGATTTCCTCTGATAGGAACTCATTGAACGTTTCAGGGCGCAGCTTTCAAGGCTGTGCCCTTTTTTCATGCGGAGGCAGGGTCTGGTATGCTCGTCTGAAATGGGCTGCATGCAGATGCGCCCAAGATGGGTAAGAGAACGCAGACAGCAACTTTGGATGCGGAGAAGCAT
This sequence comes from Olsenella kribbiana, assembly GCF_036408795.1. Taxonomy (NCBI): domain Bacteria; kingdom Bacillati; phylum Actinomycetota; class Coriobacteriia; order Coriobacteriales; family Atopobiaceae; genus Olsenella; species Olsenella kribbiana. The sequence goes on along the minus strand of NZ_JAZGJP010000003.1, from coordinate 112,317 downwards.
ATGGCAAGAAACGATATCGCGCCGGAGCATAGCCTGACGATGGCAAACGAGGACTACCTCGAGTCGATCTACCGGCTTTCGAAAGAGGCGGTAAGCACGGACGGCGTGCGTTCGGTCGATGTGGCTGAACAGCTCGGGGTCTCGAAGGCTTCCGTCAACAAGGCGCTCTCGACGCTCAAGGAATCCGGCATGGTCGAGCAGACCCGCTATGGCAAGGTCACGCTCACGCCGGAAGGCAAGGAATACGCTGCGCACGTGTGGCTCTGCCACCGCGTGCTCAGGAGCTTCCTCACAAACGATCTGGGTGTCGAGCCCGAGACGGCAGACGAAGAGGCCTGCCTCATGGAGCATGCACTCTCCCACGATACGCAGAAGCGCTGGATCGAGTACATGAAGAAGCAGGGCGTGACATTCGAGAGGTAAGGGCCTATGGCTGAGCTTGATGCAGATGATGAGGCGGCGCAGAGCCTGGGCGAGCTCCTGGCGCCTGATGGGAAGGGCACGCTCGTCTTCCCGGGGGATATCCGCTACATCCTGTCGGAGTTCCCGTCGGGCGAAGAGGTGACCGACGCTGAATGGCTCATGTTCGAGCAGGAGACGGTGGCCCATGCCCACAGAATCTATCACGATGTGGGTGCAGATGTCGCCGTGACGTTCACGGAGCGCTGCTCGGCACCGACGCTTGCAAAGGAAGACACTGGCATCCGCATGGAGGATGCCTGCGCGCGTGGCGTGCGTCTTGCCTTCAGGAGTGCTTCCCCCTTCGTCGTAGGCGCGCTCGGTCCGAGCTGCCTGGACGATGCCTCGTCAGAAGATGAAGCAGTGAGGGCCTATGAGGATGAGGCGCGCCGCCTCATCTCGAAGGGCGTGCATGGGCTGCTGCTGGCTTCGATGCCTGATCTGGCGCACCTGAGGGCTGCTGCCAAGGGTGCAGGCTATGCGGCAATCGCCCGCGAGCTGGGAGCTTACCGTCCGATCATCGGCTCTGTCGTGCTCGACTCCGGACACAATCTCGCAGACGGAGCCTCGGTCTTCGATGCGGTGGCAGAAGCAGGAAAGCTGGGGCTTGCCACGCTCGGTGTCGAAGGGCTCGATGCGGTCAGCGCCTGCGCGCTTTCGGACCGTCTGTCCGAGGCAGCGGCTGAGGCAGGCGTATCTCTGCTCGTGCGCATTGCCGACACGACGGAGCGCGGCGCCCGGACGGACCGCTCGCGTCTCGACAGCATGCATGCCGTGGCGACGGCTATAGCCGACCTTGTACGTGCTGGCATCCGCCTTGTCGGCCCGGGCAAAGGTGCCGGCCCTGAAATGGCTGGCGTCATGGCAGACACGTTCGACCAGCTCGATCTCTAGGGATGGAGACCCGGGGCCCCAATTGTGGAGCATCCGTGCAAGACAGGCAGATTTGTGCCGTCTGCGGCGCAATGTCGGGCCGCACAAGCCGATGGGTGGCATGTACAAGGCAATGAGCGCTATCCTGAACAGGCTGACTGATAGTGCAAATGACTGAACAATGCTTCTGAAAGGTCAATTCCATGAAAGCCATCATTCCTGCTGCAGGACTCGGAACCCGCTTCCTCCCGGCCACGAAGTGCACGCCGAAGGAGCTCCTTCCCGTCATCGACAAGCCGGTCATCCAGTACGTCGTGGAAGAGGCACTCGAGCCTGAGGGAGTCGACGAGGTCGTGATCGTGAACTCCCGCATGAAGCCGCAGATCGAGCACTACTTCGCAAAGGACGAGGAGTTCGAGGCATATCTGCATGCCCATGGCAAGGATGCGCTGGCAGAAAAGGTCGCAGCAGCAAGCGCGCTTCCGGTCTCCTTCGTCTACCAGGAGAAGCCGCTGGGACTCGGACATGCCATCCACTGCGCAGCAGACAAGATGGACGGAGACCCGTTCTTTGTCCTCCTCGGCGACTATTTCGTGCCTGACCGCCAGATGTGCGTGAGGATGGCAGAGGTCTCGAAGGCCCACAACAACTGCTCTGTCATCGCGGTGGCGCCCGTCCCTGAGGACCAGGTCAGCCGCTACGGCATCGTCGCTGGAGAGTGTGTCGGCATGCTCGACGGCACAGATGTCACCGATCCCGAGTCTGAAGGCGCGGTCTGGAAGCTCTCGGGCATGGTCGAGAAGCCGAAGAAGGAGGATGCACCGTCCCACCTCTTCATCGTCGGCCGCTATCTCCTTACCCCTCGCGTCATGGAGCTCCTGGCAACGCAGACGCCGGGCGCCGGCGGAGAGATCCAGCTCACCGATTCGATGCTGAAGCTGCTCGACGAAGAGGAAATGTACGCTCTGGTGGTCGATCCGGCAGAGGGCTGCGATACCGGCACTCCTGCAGCCTGGGCGGCCACGAACGCACGCATGGCACTCGAAGACCCCAGCCTGGCGACTGCCTTCAAGGAGGCGCTCGGGGAGGTCAAGCTCTAGGAGCCTTATGGGAATCATCCGGTTCGGAACGCGTGGCTGGCGGGCACGCTATGGCGAGGGGTTCGATGCCTCGTCGGTCGCCCGCATCGCAGAGGCGCTTGCCGTCCTCTGGTCGGATACGCGTTCCGGCGCAACGATACTGGTCGGATACGATACCCGCCGCGATGCCTGCGAACTCGCAGATGTCGCGGCGGGCGTTCTTGCTGCGGCAGGCCTGCATGTGAAGGTGTCGGACAGGCCCTGTCCTCTGCCTGCACTCGGCTGGAACCTTGCACAGGACGCAATGGCTGTAGGCGGCATCATGATCACGGCTTCCGAGGCCGATGCCGACTACGGCGGAGTGATACTGCGCATGGCAGACGGAAGCCCTGCCTCCCGCATATTCATGGATGAGGTCGAGGAGCTCATCGCACCTGTCGCACCTCTCGAGCGCGGCACGTTCGAGCATGCCGACCTCATGACCGCCTATCTGGCTGACATCGCATCGAAGGTCGACTGTGACCTCATCGCCTCGGCCCATCTCAAGGTCCTCGTGGACCCCATGTATGGGGCAGCCTCAGGCTATATGGCAGAGCTTCTGCGCGGCATGGGGTGCGAGGTGTCAGAGATCCACGGAGGTCCGAGCACCGACTTCGGCGGCATCCATCCCGATCCGACAGAGCCCTGGGTCGACGAATGCGAACGCAGCATCGTCGCACAGCACGCAGATTTCGGCCTCGTCTTCGACGGGGATGCAGACCGCGCAACAGCGGTGGATGACAGGGGAGTGCTGCTCGCACCGAAGGCCTTCGTGCCGCTCCTTATGGACCATCTGGCAAGTGACCGGCATGAGACGGGCCGCATCGTGGCCACTATCTCGTGCTCGGCAAGCATCAAGACGCAGGCAGAGCGCCTGGGGCTCGATATGACAGAGACGCTCGTCGGATTCGGACGTCTCTACAGCGAGATGTGGGATGGAGACGTGCTCCTGGCGACCGAAGAGTATGGCGGGGTCTGCCTGCCATCCCATTTCCCGGAGCGCGATGGCCTTCTGGCCGCGCTCCTTCTTGTCGAATATGTCGCTGCACGCAGGAAGCACCTGAGCGAGCTTGTGGAAGAGCTCGACCAGAATATCGGCTCCTTCTTCTACGGCAGGCGCGATGTGCGCCTCGACTATGGGGCGATAGAGTCGTTCCGCCTCCTGCTTCCCGGCCTCAATCCGCCAAGCGTGGCTGGCAAGGCACCCTCACAGGTATCGCATGGCGACGGGCTCAAGCTGACCTTCGATGATGGGTCATGGACGATGGTGAGGCCATCGAGGACCGAGCCGACCGTCAGGGTCTATGCAGAGGCCCATACGGCAAAGGAGCGCGATGCCCTGCTCAAGTCGAGCGTGGGCATGCTCGAGTCGTTCTGAGACGGCTGAAAAGAGGGGATGCTGAAGAGGGCGCCGGAGGGCGCTCTTTTCAGCATTTGTGCAGAAACTGTGCAGAGGCAGGAATGTGCTGGCGCAGGGCGGGGGAGGAGCGTATTGTTATTCCTCGCGCTCAAGCGCACCCGGAAATCCGGGACGCAGCCAGCGCAGCGAACCTTGAAAACCGGATACTGCGATCGAAGAGATCGGAAGACAGACGTGAGCGATGCTATCGACAAGACAGCATCCGTCGATTCAATTCTTTGAGAGACATGAATCCAGATCGGCGAGAACTGGAAAAGCGGGACGGAGGCTCCATACACTCGATAGGACATGCCTCAGGGCATGGACATATCTGAACGGAGAGTTCGATCCTGGCTCAGGATGAACGCTGGCGGCGCGCCTAACACATGCAAGTCGAACGGTTAAGGCGCCTTCGGGCGCATATAAAGTGGCGAACGGCTGAGTAACACGTGGGCAACCTGCCCCTCGCACCGGGACAGCCTCGGGAAACCGTGGATGATACCGGATACTCCGCCTCCCCCGCATGGGGAGGGCGGGAAAGCCCAGACGGCGAGGGATGGGCCCGCGGCCTGTTAGCTAGTTGGCGGGGCAGCGGCCCACCAAGGCGATGATGGGTAGCCGGGTTGAGAGACCGACCGGCCAGATTGGGACTGAGACACGGCCCAGACTCCTACGGGAGGCAGCAGTGGGGAATCTTGCACAATGGGCGGAAGCCTGATGCAGCGACGCCGCGTGCGGGACGAAGGCCTTCGGGCTGTAAACCGCTTTCAGCAGGGACGAGGCGAAAGTGACGGTACCTGCAGAAGAAGCCCCGGCTAACTACGTGCCAGCAGCCGCGGTAATACGTAGGGGGCAAGCGTTATCCGGATTCATTGGGCGTAAAGCGCGCGTAGGCGGCCAGCCTGGTCGGGAGTCAAATCCGGGGGCTCAACCCCCGTCCGCTCCCGATACCGGCCGGCTTGAGTCTGGCAGGGGAAGGCGGAATTCCCGGTGTAGCGGTGGAATGCGCAGATATCGGGAAGAACACCGGTGGCGAAGGCGGCCTTCTGGGCCACGACTGACGCTGAGGCGCGAAAGCTAGGGGAGCGAACAGGATTAGATACCCTGGTAGTCCTAGCCGTAAACGATGGGCACTAGGTGTGGGGGGATCTGCCCTCCGTGCCGCAGCCAACGCATTAAGTGCCCCGCCTGGGGAGTACGGCCGCAAGGCTAAAACTCAAAGGAATTGACGGGGGCCCGCACAAGCAGCGGAGCATGTGGCTTAATTCGATGCAACGCGAAGAACCTTACCAGGGCTTGACATCCAGGTGAAGCGGCGGAGACGCCGTGGCCGAGAGGAGCCTGGACAGGTGGTGCATGGCTGTCGTCAGCTCGTGTCGTGAGATGTTGGGTTAAGTCCCGCAACGAGCGCAACCCCCGTCGCATGTTGCCAGCGGTCCGGCCGGGCACCCATGCGAGACCGCCGGCGTCAAGCCGGAGGAAGGCGGGGACGACGTCAAGTCATCATGCCCCTTATGTCCTGGGCTGCACACGTGCTACAATGGCCGGCACAGCGGGCTGCCACTGCGCGAGCAGGAGCGAATCCCCAAAGCCGGCCCCAGTTCGGACTGGAGGCTGCAACCCGCCTCCACGAAGCCGGAGTTGCTAGTAATCGCGGATCAGCACGCCGCGGTGAATGCGTTCCCGGGCCTTGTACACACCGCCCGTCACACCACCCGAGTCGTCTGCACCCGAAGTCGCCGGCCCAACCCGCAAGGGAGGGAGGTGCCGAAGGTGTGGAGGGTAAGGGGGGTGAAGTCGTAACAAGGTATCCGTACGAGAACGTGCGGATGGATCACCTCCTTTCTAGGGAGCATATCGCTATTCCAGAAAGACAATACCTACAGACGGGCCTTCATTGCCGCCAATTCCAGGCCCACGTCCCGTCTCCGATATCCGAGAGAGCAGCATCCGGTCCTGAGGGCTCGCCCTCGCACCCGTACCTTGAGAGCCGCATAGCGCAAAAGCAATCAATATCTTTCTTCAATGAAAGTCATCAGCATCTGATCGCTAGATCACGGTTCCGTAGGTGGCACGCGGGAATGGTAGAAGTAAAGGCTACCGAGCCCACAGAATACGACACGAACAACGTATAGATCGCTAGTCTACGACTACTGAAAGTAACT